>CALVUU010000101.1 GCA_944363655.1 uncultured Bacilli bacterium
CATGCGATTGGAAATTATATTGTTGAACACTCAAAAAAAAAGGTGTTATATACTACTAGTGAAATGTTTAAAGACGATTATATTAATATTATTAATAATGAAAATAAGGGAAATAATATTCAAGTAGCTGCAGATTTTAAAAAGAAATATCGAGAAGTAGATGTATTAATTATTGATGATATACAGTATCTTGTAGGTGCTGAAAAAACTCAACAAGAATTTTTTCATTCTTTTAATGCTTTACATCAAGCAAATAAACAGATTATAATAAGTTCAGATCGAAGTCCAGATGATTTAAAACTCTTGGAGGAACGACTTCGAAGTCGATTTATGTGGGGATTACCTGTGGATATTTATCCACCAGATTTTGAACTTCGATGTAAGATTTTAAGAGCAAAAATTAAAAATATGTCGATTTCGACTAAGATTGAAGATAGTGTCATTGAGTATATTGCTAATAACTGTCAAAATGATGTTCGATTTTTGGAAGGAGCTTTAAATCGACTTATGGCTTATACAGCAATGATTGTGCCTGAAAAGGTAGATTTAAACTTTGCAATTGAAGCATTAGCTGATTTTGTAAATCACAATATATACACAAGAAGCAGTATTGAAGGAATTCAAAAGGCTGTTGCAGATTACTATAAAATCACGATTGATGATTTAAAAGGAAAGAAGAGAAGTGCTAATATTGCTTATCCAAGACAAATTGCCATGTATTTATCACGAACTTTAACGGAAGAAAACTTAAATAGAATTGGTTTAGAATTTGGTGGAAGAGATCATTCAACAGTTATCCACGCTTGTGATAAAATTACTAGTGATTTAAAGACAAATAAGGCTCTGGAGCAACAATTAAAAGAAATACAAAATAAAATGTAATGTGCATAAGTTTTAGAAATGTTCATAGTTATCCACGATAAAATTCGGCATTTTTTCTATTATTTAAGGGATTTTTAAAAGTTATCCACATTATCCACCGTATTAATAATATGAATATATAAATATAATAATAAGAAAGAGGGAAAGTTATGAAATTTGCAATTGATAAAAACATATTATTAGAAAATTTAAATAATGTTATTCGAGGAATATCTACAAAAAACGTAATTCCTGTATTAAATGGTATAAAATTTGAATTAAAAGACACAGGGTTAACTTTAACTGCTAGTGATAGTGAACTTACTATTGAATCTTTTATTGAAAGCAAGTTTATTCGTAATATTGAAAGTACAGGAACTATCATTATAAGTAGTAAGTATATTTTAGATATTATTCGTAAAATGCCTAGTGATGTTATTAACTTTGAAATGATGGATAGTTTAAAAATTAAAATTTATTCTGATTTTAATCAATATAATTTAAATTGTTTGGATCCAAGTGAATATCCTAGTATTAAGTTGATAAGTCATAAAGATCCTATTACTATAAAGGCTAATGTTTTGAAAGAACTAATTAATCAAACTTCTTTTGCTATTTCAACTCAAGAGTTAAGACCTATTTTAACTGGTTTAAACATGAAAATTAATGGAGATATCTTTGAAGTTATTGCTACAGACTCTTATCGTTTAGCTAAAAAGAATATTAAATTAGATGTTCCTGTTGAAACAGATGTTAATATAGTTATTCCTGGTAAAAATATTACAGAATTAGAACATATCTTAGTAGATGATGAAGATGTTTATATGAATGTATTTAATAACCGAGTTTTATTTCAATATAAAAACATTAAGTTTCAAACTAATATTTTGTCTGGTAGCTATCCAAATACTTCAAATTTAATTCCAACTGAATTTGAAATAATTGTTCAAACTAAGAAAAGTGAATTTATGGGTGCAGTTGATCGTGCCGCTTTATTAACACAAGGAAAAGATAAAAATATTATTAAAATGAAAATTGAAAATAAAGAAATGATTATTAATTCTTATGCTTCTGAAATAGGTAAAACAGAGGAGAGAGTAGCAATTGATACAGATGAAAAATCTAATATAGATATATCTTTTAGTGCTCGTTATATGATGGATGCTTTAAAAACTATTAAAGATGAAGATATTTTAATTCTTTTAAATAATGATGTTAAACCTATAGTACTTAAATCTTTAACAGATGAAAGTTTAATCCAATTAATTTTACCAATTAAAACTTATTAAGAGCTGTCAAATGACAGTTTTTTTGTTGATCTTCTTTTTTCGACATATTTTCTCTTATAAATGTGATAGTCTAAAAACAATTTTTATGTAAGTGGGGGGAATTTTATGAGAAAAGAATATGAAATCAATGAAGAAACTTTAGCAATAATTGCTGTGGATAAGAACTATTCTGAGGTTTATGAGTTAAACGATCACTATGTTATTGAAAAAGGATCAAATAAAATTATGGAAGATAGTTGCCGTTATTTTGGAAGTTCATTGGATGGCAGACGAAAAGGGACCGAATATATGATAGGCGTAAATTATAAAGCTCCTATTATTGTTGAAGAAACAAAAGAAATTATTTTTTTTCCGACATCTACATCTAGAGAAAATTGTAATTGGATTGGACTTAAACATATTAAATCCTATTATAGAGAAGGGGAAATTTTATTTATTGAGTTTGAAAATGATGTGAAAATTCCTTTAAGTGTTTCCTATGGGATAATCGATAATCAAGTTTTGCGTTCAAGTCGGTTAGAAAGTGCTTTACGTGGGCGAAAAATAGCAAAAAAATCTATTAAATAAGTCATTTTTGTGTTATAATTATTTTAGGTATAGGAGTATTAGTATACCTTTATTTTTTCTGTAAATAAAAATTAAGGGGCAAAAATATGAAAGTAGAGTTCTTACAATTGTATAATTTTCGAAATTATGATCAATTAACTATTTCTTTTCATCCACACCTTAATCTTATTTATGGAAAGAATGGTTCAGGAAAAACAAATTTAGTAGAAGCAATTTATGTTCT
>CALVUU010000102.1 GCA_944363655.1 uncultured Bacilli bacterium
GACTTTAAATTATTATTTAAAATTAAATTATAAAGATCATCACTATATTCTCCTACATACTTAGATACATTCCTTCCAAGTTCTCTATAATGCACATAAATATATTTTTTATCATCTTTTTCTCTTAACTCAAGAGAACCACATATCATATTATTAAGTTGTTCTTCTAAATTATGTTTATAATGTAACAGATTCATTATCTCAAGATTCTCAATCATAATACAACACCTTTCTTAAAAAGAATTTTACAGCAAGAAACATAAAATGTGAAACATTTTTAATAATTTGTTTCACATTCTTATTACTTATTTTAATAATTTGTCTATATTTCTTTTTCTGTATAAGACTCTAACAATCGTAATTACTTTTTTATCTTCATCAATAACATAAAACATATAAAAATTCTTAATTTTAACACATCTATAAGTATACTCTAATTTATTAACCAAAGAGGTATATTCACTCGCACCATAGGAAAATGTTAATATATTATTAGCATTTTTTATAAATTCATTAGCTGAATCAAGAGCAGCCTTCTTATTTTTTAAATTAAAGCTAATATAATATACTATTTCATCCATATCTTTTTTGGCAAGTGGTAAGAATGTTAATTTATACATTATCTATTACATCTTTCATAGAGTTCAAGATTTCATTAGAGTTATATCTTAAATCAGTATCTTTCATTTCCTTCTCAGCTTCTCTTAATTTATCATAAATATATGCATCAAAGTTATCAGACTTTATTTCAAATGGGATTTTCTGTTCTCTTAGAACAGCTTTAATAAACATATTAATAGCAGTTGAAACATTAATACCTACACTATTACAAAAAGCATCAAATTCCTTTTTATCTTTACTATTTACTCTAATACTTAAAGTAGCTTGTTCCATAATATCATTCCCTTCTATTCATATTATATACAAAATTCAAGTTTTAAGCAATACAATGTATTGACAATGTAAGTAAAATGAATGCAAAAGGTTGCCAAATTTTATAATTTTTAAATAAAGTTCACATTACCATCTTCTTTAAAAAGATTAAAGTTTTAGACCATTTTACTAGTCAATGAATATTATCCGCCAATACCTAGCATATTATAAATATATTTATTAGATTTTTTTACTTTTTATAGACATATTAACATCAACACTATACAAATTAGTAATGTTATTTGTCATTTTCTTAAAAATTTTAAAATTCTGTTATTCTTCACATCAACAGACTTTAAACTTACATCGCTATTAACATTTGGGTAATTTTTCGCATTATAAGCCTAGTGTTTCTTTTCTAAAGCCACTTGATAAACAATTCTAAATTTAACCAATAATTCATGGGAATAGCATCTTCATAAACTAATGAACAAACCAACATATTTTTAGATGTTTAATACAAATCAGTATCATCTTTAAAACTTTCAACTATATCCCTAAATTCATCACCTCGATCTTCACACTGTTTATATTGATCCCATGAAGCCGAAGCAGGACTAAGCAATACTGTATCACCAGCTATAGCAATATCATGAATATACTCCATCGCCTCACTTAATTTTTCATAAGTATTAGTTTTAACCCCAATACTATCGCCATATTCTTTAACTCTATCCCGACACTCTCCAATACCGACTATTTCTTTAACAGGACTAATATAATCATCTAAATCATGAAAATTTTGTCCTCGCTCTAACCCACCAAGTATTAAAATAACATCTTTATCAAATGATGATAAAGCAATAGTAGTACATTTAGTATTAGTCGCTTCTGTATCATTATAATAATCTACACCATTAACTTTATCTATAAACTCTAATCTATGTCTAACTCCTGTAAAAGTCTTTAACACACTAGCAATATCTTCATTAGCCACTCCTACTTCTTTGGCAATCATTAAAGCCCCTAAAGCATTTTCCACATTATGATTACCCTTAAGTAAGAATTCATCTCTATCCATGATTTCTTCATCATAATAGTATAATTTATTATTTTTTAGATAAGCCCCATTAATTTCTCTTTTACTTGAAAAGTATTTAATATCACTAATAATATCTTTAACACCATTCATAACATCATTATTTTCAATATTTACAATTGCAATATCTTCATCAGTCTGTTTAGCAAAGAGTTTTAATTTTACATTCTTATACGCTTCATAACTACCAAAGAAATCTATATGAGCTTCCGATAAATTCGTCATTAAAGCAATATGAGGTTTAAACTCTTCCATATTCGCTAACTGTTGACAAGAAACCTCCATAACAATAATATCATTATCTTCAAGTTTCTCTAAAAAACTACATAATGGATATCCAATATTCCCAGCTAAATGAACTCTCTTACCAGATTTCTTAATCATTTCATAAGTAAGAGTTGTCGTTGTCGTCTTCCCATTAGTACCTGTAATCCCAATTAAAGTAACTGTACTAGGTAATAATCTATAAGCCATTTCCGCTTCATTAATAACAGGAACACCAAGTTCCAAAGCTTTCACTACATATTTATGTTTATTAGAAATACCAGGATTTTTAATTATATAATCAAAACTAGCTAAATCTAAATCATCAGGAT
>CALVUU010000103.1 GCA_944363655.1 uncultured Bacilli bacterium
ATTATACATATACTCTAAACAAGAGTAAACATCTAAAATTCTTTCATTAGGAAATAATTTACTACTAATAGTAATACTATGTAAATTTCTTCGATAATAATATAGAATCTTATCGGTTTTTGCCCATAACCTAGCTCTTGTAAAGATAGGATAAATAAAATCATCACTGTCTAAAAAATAAATATATTCTCCCTGAGATAAATCTAAGCCTACATTTCTAGCTCCACCGGGAAGTAATCTCAAAGGGGAGTCTACTATCTTAATATTATGATAATTTTGGGCATAGTGATTCATAATTGCTTGAGAACAATCTGTACTACAATCGTTAATAACAATGATTTCGATATTAGGATAACTTTGATTAACAACAGAATCTAAACAGTTTTTTAAATATTTTGCAGTGTTATAAACCGGAATAATTATGCTTACTAACGGTAGCATTATTTATTCAGCTCTTTAGCTAATAATCCACTTTTTAATAAGTGATTATAAGCATTTTCATTTATAACTAAATCAAATTCACCAATATATTCATATACATCCGGATTAAAACCAAGTTTAAATCTATTTAAACCATGATATGGATTATCTTTATCAAAATCCGCTACCATACCATTTAAATCAGCATATTTATATTTTCCTTTATAATGGGCAAGTATAGCAAAATATAAAAAGTAATTTGCCGAATACCTTTTTAATTCCTTATCAAATCCACTTATTTGAATAGTTATTCTATTATCATATTTTATAACTATTGCTCCTGCTACATATGTATCAATAGATTCATTTAAATATCTTGATGCTTCTGCAATATCATTCTTATAGGAAAGTAGTGCCTTATCAGAATTCATTTTAGCATTAATAACATTAGTACTATTCCTATATAAGATCTTATCATTAAATCTATTATTTTTATTAAGTTCTTGATTATAATAATTTTGCGAATTAATTAAATAATTTTTATAATCAACTTTTACTAAAAAGAAATCAACATCATTGGATTTTTCAAAAACACTATATAAATCATGATAATAAAAATTATCTTTACTAATATTAATTTTTAAAAATTTTGCTAGTATATCAATCTTATCCATACTAGCCTTTTCTAAAACTAATCCTTTTCTTATTCCTTTTTTTATTTTATTTCTTGTATTTTTAGAAAATTTAGTAATATCCATTTCTTCTAAATTAACAATAGCATTAATCCTTGGTAGTAATGCTTCAAAATGCATATTATTTTTAAGCTTTTTATATCCACATTTAGTTAAATTATTAATCACATTATAATTAGCATTGTATTCAAAATTTAAAGTCTTTTTATTTAATTTACCAATCGCTATCTCTGGATTTATTTTTATAAAAGCAAAATTTTTAGCTTTATAATAATCTTTAATTAATTTAGTAAATGTATCAAGAATATAAGAGTTTGAATAATCTATTAAAAAACCTCTTGGTGAATACCCATAATAAGTATTACCTATTTTTTTATAAAGAATTAAAGCAGCCGCAATAATTTCCATATTATCAACTAATCCAATAAATTCATAGTCATACCCTTCTTCGGCTTTAAGCATAGCATAATTAATGGATTGATAATAATTACCTATTATATTATTTTGCGCAAATTCATTAAATTGCATCAAAGAAAGTTCTTTAATATACATAATTACACCTCCTTTATATAAGAAAACATTATATCATATTTATCCTAAATTTACTACTAAATCGTTGACAACTTTTTAATATTCAGTATAATAATATTAGGTGATGTTATGGCAAAAACTCCATTTAAAAATAGTATTGAAAATGTTTATAACAGAATGATTATTTATTCTCTTATTACAGCTATATTATCTATTCTTGTGGGAATAGTACTTATCTTTTTACCGGCGGTATCTAATAAAGTAGTTGGTATAATAATTGGAGTAGTATTTTTAATATTTGGAATAAACTCAATTTATAAATATTTTCATCGCGATGGTGCAAAAATTTATTCTCTAAATATTGTCTTTGGAGTCCTTTATTCTATATTAGGGGTAGTAATAATACTTTATCCTTATAGTGTAATGGAATTTGTAACAGTATGTTTAGGGTTATTTATAATTATTAATGGTGCTACAAAAGTTAATTATGGGCTTTGGTTAAAACGCGGAAGTGAAGATTCTTGGTTAGTAACCCTTGTTACAGGAATATTTTTAGTAGTATTAGGAATAATGGTTGTCTTTAATCCGTTTTCTGCATTTACTCTTACACAGTTAACTGGTGCATTCTTAACAATTGTTGGAATACTTAATGTATCAGATACTATTTTATTTAAAAAAAGAGCCAAAGAAATAATGGAAATATTTTGGTAAATTTTACTGCCCAGTGCAGTTTTTTTCTTGATAAAAATAAAGTCTTTAGATATACTTATATTTGTAAGAAGGTGAATATTTATGTTAATAAAAGAAGTACATGCTAGAGAAATTTTAGATAGTAGAGGTAATCCCACAGTTGAAGTCGATATGACTTTAGATAATAACATTACAAGGACTGCTAGTGTTCCTAGTGGAGCATCAACTGGTAGTAGAGAGGCTTTAGAACTTAGGGATAAAGACCTTAAAAGATATAATGGTAAAGGTGTACTAAATGCTGTTAAAAATGTAAATGAAGTTATAAGACCAGCACTTTTAGGTAAAAAGGCTGATCAAGCAACAATTGATAAAATTTTAATTGAACTTGATGGAACAGAAAACAAAAGTAATCTCGGTGCTAATGCCATGCTGGGTGTTTCCATTGCTTGCCTTAAATGTCTAGCTGCTAGTGAAAATAAAGAATTGTTTGAGTATGTTTCTAGTAAAAGTGTATCTTTACCTATACCGATGATTAATATAATAAATGGTGGCAAACATGCCATCAATAATATTGATATTCAAGAATTTATGATAGTGCCAGTTGTAAAAACAATACATGAACGAATTCGTGCTGGAGCTGAAGTGTTCCATGAGTTAAAAAAACTTCTTGTGAAGAATAATTTTAGTGTAGGAGTTGGTGATGAAGGAGGATTTGCTCCAAATTTAGAAAATAATGCTATGGCTTTAGAATTTATTGTTGAAGCCATAAAAAAAGCCGGATATAAACCAGGTGAAGATATTTATATTGCTTTAGATGTTGCTGCAAGTGAAATATATAATAAAGAAAGTGAAACATATAGAATTGATGGGCGAAACCTTACTAGTAAAGATTTGATGGATTATTATCAAGAATTACTTAATCGTTATCCAATTCTTAGTATTGAAGATCCTTTCTTTGAAGATGATTTTGAATCTTTAAAAGAATTTACCTCTTTAGTTGGAGATAAAATAATGCTTGTAGGAGATGATTATTTTGTAACTAATGAAAAATATTTACAAAAAGGAATTGATATGAACGCTGGAAATGCCATTCTTTTAAAAGCCAATCAAATTGGTACTGTTACGGAAATGACTAAGACAATTTTACTAGCTAAGAAACATAATTATAAGACAATAATATCCCATCGTAGCGGAGAAACCGAAGATACATTTATTGCTGATCTTGCCGTAGGCATGGCAATACCTTTTATAAAAACTGGTTCAATGTGTCGCGGAGAGCGAATTGCTAAATACAACAGATTATTAAGAATAGAAGAAAAGTTAAAAAAGTAGTTGTCAAATTTATAAATATATCATAAAATTAATGTAGATAACCTTATTAAGAGTGATGGAAGGACTGGCCTGATGAAGTCACAGCAACCTATTTGGTTAGGTGCTAAAGCCGAATGATAAGGAACTTTTAGCAAGTTTCTTATACTTGCTTTTCTTTTAGGTTAAAAAAGAAAGGAAAATATTTATGAAAATAAATTCAAATGAAATTGTCTTTCGCGGACATCCTGATAAGGTATGTGACCAAATTAGTGATGCCCTACTCGATGCTTATCTTGCTAAAGATAAAAATTCTCGTTGTGCAATCGAAGCAATGGGAGGTAAAGGAAAAATATTTGTAACTGGAGAAGTAACAAGTTCTGCTAATGTGGATATCTCGAAAGTTATAAAACGCGTTTTAAAAGACATAGGTTATGTTGATAACTATGAGGTTATCAACAATCTTGGAGTACAAAGTCCTGATATTGCCAGGGGTACTAATAATTTAATCGGGGGAGCAGGAGACCAAGGAATGATGTTTGGTTATGCTTGTAATGATACTCAAGAGCTTTTACCAACTGCTATGGTAATACTTCAAAAATTTAGTAAATGGTATGATGATGCAAGAAAAACAAATCCAAATCTTTTGCCAGATGGTAAAGCTCAAATAACAGGTATTTATAATGAATATAACAAATTAATAAAAATAAAGTATTTTACTATATCTTATCAAAATACTGAAAAAAATAGAAAAGTTACTGATAAATTAATTAAAGATAAAATAACAGATATTTGTGCTAAATATAATATAGAAGTAGAAAAATTTTTAATTAATCCAACAGGTCGTTTTCAAATCGGTGGTTTTCAAGGTGATGCTGGCTTAACAGGTCGTAAGATAGTAGTAGATACATATCAATCATTTGCTCCCGTCGGTGGTGGTGCATTTAGTGGTAAAGACCCCAGTAAAGTAGATCGCTCTGCGGCTTATAAAGCAAGAGAAATTGCCAAAAAAGTCTTAAAAGAAAAAAATTTAGCTTGGTGTATTGTTCAAATAAGTTATGCTATTGGTATTGCTAAACCTCTAAGTATATATATAAATAGTGATAAAGGAGAAATTCCTGTAACTAATGATTTATATGAAGAATGTATGCCTCAAAATATTATTAAAGACTTAAATTTGTTAAATATTTGTTATGAAAAACTTGCTAGATTTGGACATTTTCAAAATTAAATAATGATAGTATAATTGTATATTAGCGAAGGAATTAATAAGGATTTGGAAAAAAATTAATTTTGTCTGGTATTATTGATACAAGTGATAATCAAGCATATCCAACATTAGCGGGTACAATGATATTTGGTGAATTTCCTCAAAGCTTTTATCCTCAATTGTTTGTTGCATGTGTTGTTGTTCCTGGAAATTAACTTGGAGATACAGGTGAATTTGGTGAAAGATTTATTGATAATAAAAGAGTTGAAGGAACAATTGAAGAAATGCTTGAAGAAACAATGAAATTTTTAAGAAGAAATATGAAAACAAGCGTTATTATTAATTCTAATGGTGAGAGAATCAATAGAACTGAATACCCAATGGAAGCCTTAAGAGAAGCAGTAGCAAATTCGTTAATTCATAGAGATTATAGTACT
>CALVUU010000104.1 GCA_944363655.1 uncultured Bacilli bacterium
GTAATTTTAACCGAAACTTATGAAGATTATTTAATTTGTAATGAGAACTAGCAATTCCTAACAGACTTCCTAGCTCTTTATAATAATTATCCAATGTTTCCTTTACTTTAGACGATTTTAAACTCAAGTGAATAACATCTTCTTCTGTAAAAGTCTTATTCAGTATAATAGTATTACCTTGATCATCACTAATTTGCACATTAGAATATGTTTTAGGAAGTAATATATTTTGACTTGCTATAAAACTATCCGCTAAATATAAATCATTATTTAAACAAACAATCAAAGCTTCTTCTTCCTCTAAATATTTTTTTATTACTTTATAAAAAAATGAGGTCGCAGTCTCATTTACATTAGGTCTAATATTTAGTTTATAATATTCTAAATCATTTTCTTCTTTTTGAACTTTACCAGTTTTTGAATTTAACCTATAAACTTGTATTTCCGATTTAGAAATTGTTTTAGCAATTATATCTATAGCATGTTCTATAGCATGTCTTTTAATTTCTAATTGTTTCTTTTTAGCAGAAAATATTGCACTAATAAATTCTTCCATTTTTTTATTATCAGTTTTACCAAAAAGTCGTTCTATTAATCCCAAGTCTTTCACCTCCTTGTATTAAACATAAACGTACTCTACTGTTTCTTCTAATAATTCTTCTCCACTTAATGCACATATCATAGCCATAAATGGATCATTTTTTCTTAATTTAGGCTCTACTTTTTCAAAATACATATTGCCATCTTTCCTTGTTTTCAAACAAGTGTTATTGATAGACCAACGCATAATTGCACTATCACCAATATTCAAATTATTATTTTCAAATAATACTTCAAGTTTAGGAGCAACTATTGAAGCTATAGATGCAGGATATCTTATCATCCTAATTAAACCACTTTTATTATCTTTAGTTTCTACTGATATTCCAGCACTTTCAAAAGTTTTCTTAATAAGTTGATACCTATAATTATCTAAAATAATCTTTTTTATATCATAATTATTAAAATATTCAAGTGCCCAATTAACAATAACACTCTCATCTATTGATGGCGTATCTACTACAATAAAATCTTCAAAGCCTTTTTGACCAGCATTATCAAAAGGGAATTTTATATCTTTATAAAATTTATTAGAAGAACAAATTACTGTTTTTTGTCTCCAACATAATTCGTCTCCATTTTTTGTTAGAACACCAACAGATGCAAAGTCTCTAAGAGATGCAAAATCAATTCCAATTATAGCTGGTTGATTTTTCTTTGGAATATAATCTCTTGGTATTTTATTTTCAACATCTTTATAAGATGCTTTTAATATGTTAGCCCAAGAAGTTATGATTAGATCATCTCTTTCTGCAGGCAGATTCATTCGTTTACTTAAAAATTCACTTCTTTTTGAAGGCCTACTTTTTTGCTCTATCCAGTCTATCATAATTGCATCTTGAAGTTCTGGAAGAAATGGTAATGAAGGATTAGCCTTTTCCCAAAGATTAGGATTATCAACTTCTTCTAAACTATCCATCTTACATAAAAAAGGAAAATATCTTAGTTCATTTTTACCTGTTTTTAATATTTGATGACATGTCTCTAGCAACTCATCTAATGGTCCGCCTCTCACATCACCATTTGAAGTAATAATAAAAATGCGGCCATGTTTTACTTTACCTAAGCCACCCTGATAGACTTTAATATTCTTATCAGTTAAATAAGCATGATATTCGTTAAAAAGAATAGCTCCACTTTTTTTACCATCTTTGGTAGCAGCATTGGAAGTATTAAACCTAAATTTAGCTTTTGTAATTCTATTAACAAAATATTCTTTATTCCAATAAAAATACTTTCTCATTAAATCTTTATTATTTTCTAAAACATTATAAGCAACATCATAAGTATCATTAGCTTGATCCTCAGAAGTTGCCACAATATCAATGTTATATTTTTCTACACCATAATATTGAGTAGTTAAAAAATGAAGTAATGGAACAATAAATCCATCCTTGCCATTACCTCTACCTTCAAGAATAATAATTGTTCTAAAGACTGGTATATCATTTTTATACATAAATACGAAAGCATATACAAACTTTTGATATGGAAATAAAGGATAATACCACCTTTCAACAAATCTTATACACTTATAATAAGTTTCCTCATCAAAGAATATGTCGTCTCTTGCTAAAGTAGGCTTAACAATATTCTCAATTAATAATTTTCTTTCATTGTTAAAGACGTTTGGACATTTATTATAATATTCTAAATAATCATTAATCTCCTTACAACAAATCATCTTCATCAGGACCAGTCTCTTGATTATTTTTATCTGTTGGTGGTTTTATAAATGGCTGGTTAATACCTAAATCATTAAGTATTTTTAGCATAATCTGCTCTACCTTAATAAGACTGCTTACAGACTCATTAGCTTTTTCTTGCTCTTTACCATTACCATTTGTAAAAGTATATCTTACACCTTTTTCTTGAATATCTTCCTTTAAAGCATCCCTAATTGTTAATAAAGAGAGATAATCATTAACCAGATCATCATAAAATTTACCAAATTTTGATAAAGATGCTAACTGCTCGTTAATATCTTCTGCAATTAATGATATATCTTTTTCTGTTACTTTCTTTATTATCTTAGAATATTTTTTTACCTTAGAAGCCACACGATAATCACCACCTATCTACCCCCTTCCACGCACGCGTACGCGTGAAGACTTATTTAGTCGTTAACCACACACCCGCTAGCCTTAAGCAAATTAAATGCTTAGTTTTTGATGGGGG
>CALVUU010000105.1 GCA_944363655.1 uncultured Bacilli bacterium
AAGTATATATATTACCAGTAGTAACAAGTGTAAATGCAAGTACAACATGGAATAGTATAACATTAACACCAAGTGGGACAAATGGAACAAATAATATAGTAAGATATGAATATTCCATAAATAATGGAGCATATCAAACAAATAATGTATTTAGTAATTTAGCAGAAAATACAAATTATACTATCGATGTCAAAGCCATTGATAGTGATGGAAGAGAATCAAATGTATATACATTACAAGTAAGAACAGATACCTATGCATTACCAACGATAAGTATAAGTTCATCAGCAACAACAAATAGTATAACAGTGAGTATTAATGCTACCCCTGGAGATGGAAGTATAGTAAGTTATCATTATTCGAGGGATAATGGAAGTAATTATACAACAACAAGTAGTAATACTCATACATTTAGTGGACTTACATCAGGAGCAACATATTATTTAAAAGTATATGTAACAGATAGTAATGGAAGAGTGTCAACAGTTGCAACAAGAACGCAAGCAACAACATATGTTAGTCCTAGTGTAAGTAATGTAACAGCAAGCAATATAACAAGTGATAGTGTAACAATAAATGTAAGTGCCAGTGGAGGAAGTAATAGTATAAGTAGATATTATTATTCAAGTAATAATGGAAGTAGTTGGGTAAATAGTACAAGTAGTAGTTATACATTTACTAATCTATCACCAGGAACACAATATACATTTAGAGTATATGTAACAGATACAGCAGGACATCAATCAAATCAAAAAAGTGTTAGTGCTACAACAAGTAATCCGACATTGGCAGATACATGTACAAGTGGTGCAAATTTAGCAAGTTGTATTAAAGAGTTTAATTCTATTGCTGGAGATGGAGTGGATGGTATTTATTATCATGATGAGATTGGAACATTTGGTGCACAAGAAGCAGGGGATAATTCATATCGCTTTAGTGGAGCAAATCCAAACAACTATGTATGCTTTGGAAGTGATGCAGCAAGTTGCCCAGCAGATAATCTATACAGAATAATCGGAGTATTTGGAAATCAAGTAAAATTGATAAAAGCAACATATGCCTCAAGTAGTTTGTTGGGAACAGATGGGGCATATCGCTCATCATATAATTACTATTGGAATTATAGTATTGGATTTGGCTCAACAAATACATGGAGTGAAAGTGATTTAAATACAGTAAATTTAAATACGAATTATTTGAATAATATAGGAAGTACATGGACAAGTAAAATAGCAACAACAAGCTGGAAAGTAGGAGGAAATACTGATGCAAATATAAGATACTATCCAAATGGAACCCCAAAAAACGCATATAGAAATGAAATAATAAATCCAGTAGAGTCAACAACATATAGTGCAAAAATAGGATTAATGTATGTAAGTGATTATTATTACGGAGCAAGCCCAACATACTGGAGATACCCAGGATACACAAATAGTAGTAATCCAGATGGAAATGGGAATTCAGGAAGTAGTTATGATTACAGAGCAGCAAAAAGTTCAAATTGGATGAATACAGGAGTTTCAGAATGGACAATAACCCGCCTTTTGGACATTACGTTTTATGCGTTCTTCGTGTACGATATAGGTTGTGTGGGCACCTTCAGCGTTTACGGCAGCTACGCCGTTCGCCCGTCCTTTTATCTGAACTCAGATGTAGAGTTAGAATCTGGAACAGGAACCCAAACCGATCCCTATCGCATAAAAATTTAAAAAAATGATATTGTTATCATTTTTTTCTTATCAATTCATAAATTTTACTAAGGAGGAAATTTATGAATTGTATAATACCATTTACTAAAAATATTAAGTTTAATAGTAATATTAGTGAAATTGTTAGTATATCATTAGAACATGAATATACAGCTAATCCTGGAGAAATACTAGGTAATTTTATTATATCGGGGGAATATAAAACTCATGAAGTAAGTGTTAATAAGGAACATTTTGAACATGTATTACCTTTTTCAGTTAATTTAACTTCAAGAATTGATACTAATTCTGTTGACTTCGCTGTTGAAGATTTTACTTATGAAATTGTTGATAATGATACATTAAAAGTAAATATAGAATATAGTATAAATGCTATAGAAGAAAAAGAAGATGTGTTTGAACCAGTTGAAGAAAAAGAAACTTTTGATGAAATATTAGATACAATTGATGAAGAATTAGAAGAAGTAAATGAAGAAAGGAACGATGATAAAGTGATAGATGTAATAGAAAGTAATGATAAAAATATAACGGAAGAAGAACAAAGTGCTATATTAGATGTTGTTAATGAAAGTGAAGAAACTTTTGTAACGTATCATATTCATGTAATGAGTGATACTGATACAATAGATTCTATATGTACAAAATATAATACAACAAAAAATATTTTAGAAGAATATAATGATTTAAGTACTGTTGCTATCGGAGAAAAAATTATAATACCTGAGGTTAATGAATAGAAGCCTAGAAATATTAAAAGCCATATATAAACCATATCGTTATACTTTAAAAGGAAAAGCAACAATACTTGAAACAACTAGTGGAGATTTTATTATTAAACCAAAGAAAAAAGATATAAGAGAGTTATATAATTATTTAACAAGTCGAGGTTTTGATAATTTTCCTAAGTTAATTGATGCATCAAGGAAAGATGTCAATGTATTTGAATATGTTGAAAGTATTAGAATGCCTAAAGAACAAATGTGTGATGATATAATTGATTTAATAGCTAGTTTACATAATAAAACTAGCTATTTTAAAGAAGTAAGTGAAGATACGTATAAAGCTATATATGAAGATATAAAAAGTAATATAAGTTATTTAAAAAATTATTATGATACATTATTTGAAATAGGATTTAATGAAATATATTCATCTCCATCCAATTATCAATTAATGAGAAATTTTTCTAAAATAAATGCAGCTTTAGATTTTTGTATGCAAGAATTAGATGAATGGTATGAACTTATAAAGGGAGAAACTAAAACGAGAGTTGCAGTAGTTCATAATAATTTAAGTCTTGATCATTACTTAAAAGGTAATAAAGAAGTATTAATTAGTTGGGATGATTATTTAATAGATACCCCAATAATAGATTTAGTTAAATTATATAAAAAAGAATATTTAAATATAAATTTTTCTGAAATATTAGAAAGATATATGTATAAATTTCCTTTATTAGAATATAAAAAAAAGTTATTATTTATTTTAATTACCTTACCACCAGAAATAAAGAAAGAAGAAACAGAGTTACTTCAATGTAGAGAGAATAATAAAGTAATAGATTATGTATTTAAAACAGAAGTTTTAATAAGACCATATTATAGTAAAGAAGAAAATAGTTAAATTAACTATTTTTTTAATGTGGCCAAATAATACGACATAAAAGAAAGAAAAATAAAAACATTTCTAAAAGTAAAAGAAAAATATTCCATCTAAAAGGAAAAATAAATGTAATAATTAATTGATAAAAAATAAGAATAGATAAAACAAATAAAAGAATTATTGTAAAACCTCCGCTGGGTCTTCGGCATGGATACATAATATCACCTATAATAGTATATGTATTTTTTTCATGATTGATTTTTAGTGCTTTTTTTGATATATTTATATTATATAAGGAGACTAGAAAATATGAAAAACAAAGGTTTTGTTATAATAGAAACAATTGTTACAGTAGTAATATTAACTACGTCACTATTATATTTATATAATTCTTATAGTACAATAATTAATAGAGAAGAGACACGTTTAAATTATGATGATTTATCTTATATATATCGTACTAATTATATTAGAAATTTTTTAGAAAGTAATACAAATATTAATGATATTAAAAGATATTCTTTTGATAATACTTATGTAGTTACTTTAAGTTCAGCATTTAGTAGTATGTTTACTCCGGAGCAAAGGGAAGAAAATATGCAAACTTCTTTAGAAGTTATTTTTAGTAATTTTAATGTAACTAAAATGATTTTAATGGATTCGCAAATGCTTAATGATTGTGATACTAATAATGATTCTTTAAAATGTAAAACTTCTATTGAAAATTTAAGTTATAATATGCAAAATTATATAAGATCATTAAGTGATATGACATATGATTATTATTTAGTTGTAGAATATTCAGAAAATGGTGAGGATGGACGAATTACTAAATGTACACCCGGTATTAGTACTAATTGTAATTCTTATTACGCCTCTTTAGGAATCTAGGAGGTAGTATGAATAAAAAAGGTTTTATATCAACTTCGGTTGTTTATGCATTTTTTTTAATTATTTTACTTATTTTATTATTTATTGTAAGTAATTTAGTAAATAATCGGATTTTATTAAATAGATTTAAAGATGAAGTAAAAGAAGAATTATCTAGTGATAATTTAGCTAGATATTTAGTAAGTCATGGTGAAGAGTTAGGATTAGTTTATCATGATAATACTTTAAGTAATGGAGCACATGATAATTCTTATCGGTTTGTAGGAAGTAATCCTAATAATTATATTTGTTTTGGTTCAAGTTCTACAAGTTGTCCAAGTAATAATTTATATCGGATTATTGGAATTATTGATGGAAATATAAAAGTTATAAAAAATACAAGTGTAGGGAATTTAGCATATAATTCTACTGCTAATAATAATTATAGTTTATCAAGTATATATGTTTATTTAAATGATACTTTTTTGCAAACATTTACTGATCAATGGCGTAATGCAATTGTAACAAGTAATTGGAGTATCGGAGGATTTAGTAGTACATATATGAGTAATAATGCTTTTAATATTTATAATGTTGAAGTGGGAGATGAAAAAATTACTAATGATGTTTCGGCGAATGTGGGTTTAATGTATGTATCTGATTATGCTTATGCAACAGTTACTAGTAATTATAATGGGGTAGTTAGTGGTAATGAAAATTGGCTTAATAATGGTGCAAATTCATGGTTTATTACGAGATTAAGTAATAATACTAGGGATGCATATTATTTAAGAAGTAATGGTAATATAGCAAATAGTGTTACAACAAGTGCTTATCAAATTAGACCAACATTTTATTTAAATGGTAGACAAAAATATGCTGGGGGTAATGGAACGCAAGCAAATCCATACAGAATCGAGGTGTAAGTATGCTTAATAAAAAGGGTGTAACTTTAGCAGAAGTAATAATAAGCATAGCTTTAATATCTGTCGTATTAGTTTTTATGGTAAAGTTATTAATTGAACTTAATAATGCTGAAACTAATACGACATATGCTAGTGGTAATCAGATTGTAAGAGCAGAAATTCTTCGGACTATTAATAATGATTTATTAAATAAAACATTAGTAAATGTAAGTGATAATAATAGTAATAAAGATAACTTAATGATAACTTTTCGATTTTCTGATAATGCTTATTCGGTTATTAATGCTACAAAATCGACATTAGATTATAATATTTATAATAGTAGTGGAGTATTACAATCTAATCGTAGTTGGGATTTATTAGATTGTAATATTTATGTTGATGAAGCGAATGTCTATTATATGAAAGATCAAAATATTTTTACTATGACAATTGATATTGAGATTCATACAGTAAATGAAAGAAATGATCATGACTTTAATAATCCAATAGATGATATAAGTATAAGTTATATTGGTAATTCTGCAAATTTTTCAACGAGTGCATTAAATTGTTTAGGTTATTGTTGTAAAAATGCTTGTTAGAATTATAGCAATAATTGTTTGATAAATACGACCTTTTAGAAAATATTTATATTCTAAATTTGTTTCATCTAATATACATTTTACTTGGGTATGGATAGAAAATCCTCCGAAAGAGATAAAAATTATGGCTAATAATTCTTTATAAGTAATAGTACTATTAATAAGAAAGTTTAAGCCTTGAGTCATTTCGATAATTCCCCGTAAGAAAATATTTAAATTTAAAATATTACTTATAATTAAATAAAAAGTTATGGTGCCTAGAACCATAGTAGTAGTAGACATAGCTTTTTTTATTGATTCTGACAAATTAAATGTAACGAAATTATCTTTATGATTATTAATATCTAATCTTTTTTTAAAAATTAAAAATATTATAATATTACTTAGATAATGAATAAACATAAGAATTATAGTTTTATTTAAAGAATTAAAAATACTATTTAACATGGTATATAAAAATAAGGGGTTAGCAAAATAAGTAAACATAAGAGTAATATTGGCATTATGTTTACTTATTTTGCTTTGTTTATATAAATTGTTTATGATAACAGCAGATGTTGGAGAACCACTTAATAGAGACATTACTAATACATAAATACTAGTATTTTTAAACATTTTTTCAAAATCTAGGTTAATTAAAGTATCATTTATAATAATCATTATAAAAAGATAAGGAAATACTTTATATAACCAAAGTAAAACAGCAGTTATACTACTTTCTAAAACAAGGGAATAATTTTTAAAAATTAAAAAAATTAGTATAAGAATTGTCAAATAGATTAATTTTCTTTTCATAACATAGTCCTTTTTTGCTATAATTAATTAGGTGATACAATTGTTTAGTAAATTATATTCAAATATTAAAAGTTTTATTGTTGAAAATTATAAATTCTTAATTGTTTGGGGAATAATCATATTTTTATTTTTTTATGAATTTCCGTTTGTTATTTATACTCCTGGTGGTATAGTTAATTTAGAAGATAGGATTGAGGTAGAAAATACTCATGATACTAAAGGATCTTTAAATATGAGTTATGTTTCTCTTGTAAAAGGAACACTTCCTATGATTTTGCTTTCTTATTGTTTACCTAATTGGGATTTAATTAAAAGTAGTGAGATAACTATTGATAATGAAAGTGTTGATGAGTTATTAGAATTAGAAAAATTATATATGCAATCATCTATTGATAATGCAACTATTTTAGCATATCAAAAGGCTGGGAAACATTTAGATATAACTAGAGAAGTAAATAATATTGTATTTATTGCAGATGATGCTAAAACTGATTTAGAAGTTTATGATGAAATATTAACTGCGGATGGAAAGAAAGTGAATAATATTTCGGAGTTAAAAGAAATTGTAAATAGTAAAAATGAAGGAGATGCAATTAAAATTTTAGTAAATCGTAATGGTTTAGAAAAAGAATGCAGTGCTAAAATATATAATACAGAAGATGGTTTAAAAATTGGTGTTTCTTTTCTTACAACCTATGAATATGAAACAGATCCCGAAATTTCTGTTACCACTAAAGCAAGTGAATCAGGTTCAAGTGGTGGATTAATGCTTACCTTGGCGATTTATAATGCGATAAATGATGAAGATATTACAAAAGGAAGAACAATTGTTGGTACGGGAACTATTACTTTAGATGGTACAGTTGGAGCTATTGATGGGGTTAAATATAAAATACTTGGAGCCGTCAAGAATGATGCTGAAATATTTTTGTGCCCAATAAAAAATTATGAAGAAGCATTAAGTGTTAAAGAAGAGTTTGATTTAGATATCGATATTCATGGAGTTGCTACATTTGATGAAGCCTTAGAATATTTAGAAAATAATTAATATACAAGTAATTGTATATTTTTTTTAAAAAAATTACTAGAAAAAAAAGGAAATAGACCTCCCACTGCAATATATAATAAGTGAAAGGAGGTTTTTTGATGAAGATACTTAATAATAAGTTGTACGTTCTTGGTATTTTAACATTTTTAAGTATATTGGTAGTATCTTTAAGCATTTATCTAGTCTATGAAGTAAATGTAGAAGAAGAGTGTTTTTGTGATTCTTTTACTTCTCCAATGGTTTCAACGGATACTGAAACGACTGATGAAAAGAAAGTCTATGTCGAAATTAAAGGTGCTGTTAATAATCCAGGTGTTTATGAAATGAATGATACCAATATTATTAATGATGCTATATTAATGGCTGGTGGTTTTAAAGAAAATGCTTATACTGATAATATTAATTTAAGTAAGAAAGTAACTGATGAGTTGGTAATTTATGTTTATAGTGATACAGAATATAAAAAGAATAATTCTAGTTCAACTACTAATGTTGATTCAAAAAATGATTATTATATCGATTCTTATATTAAAGATAATGTAAGTATCATAACAAGTAGTGGTAATACATCTAGTAGTGAAGATAACAAACTCATTAATATAAATTTAGCAACAGTTCAGGAACTTACTGAGTTACCAGGAATTGGAGAATCAAAGGCAACAAATATTGTTACTTATCGGAACGAAGTTGGTTTTTTTAAATCAATAGAAGATTTAAAAAATGTAAGTGGTATTGGAGATGCAACGTTTGAACAACTTAAAGATTTTATTACGGTGTAATATTGTTTTTCTTGTAATGGCTTTAATTAGCTTTATTTATGTTTTAGTTTTTACTGTACTTATAAAGAATGAATCAGTATATTCGGGTACTGAGGCATCTTTAAGGGGAAAAATACTAGAATATAGTATTAATGGTAATAAATTACAAATGACAGTAGATGCTAAAGAAAATGTAATAGCCACCTATTACATAAGGGATGAATTAGAAAAAGAATATTTACTTAAAAATGTATGTGTTGGGAACAGTATTTTAATAAATGGAACATTAAAGGAACCAATGAATAATACTGTTCCTAATAATTTTAATTATAAAAATTATTTATATAACCAAAAAATTTATTATTTATTTGATATTGATAATTATGAAATAAATAATGACAATAATTTTTTAGATAAAATTAAAGATTATTTAATAAAAAGAGCATATAATTTAGATAATAATGATTACTTATTAGTACTAGTTTTGGGAGATAAATCTCTTGTAAGTAGTGAAGAATATAATAAATATCAAATAAATGGAACAAGTCATTTACTAGCAATATCTGGTTCACATGTAGCAGTGTTGCTAGCCATATTTTCCTTTTTGCTTAAAAGATTTAAAGATATACCTAAATTAATTATTTTAAGTATTATTTTAATCTTTTTTGGGTTTCTTACCTCTTTCCAGGCGGCGGTATGTCGAGCTATAATTTTTTTTATAATTAATAGAATAAATAAAATTGGTAAATTTAATTATTCAAATTTACAAGTTTTATTTATTACAGCTTTTATTTTAATTATTATTAATCCTTTTATAGTATATGATTTAGGTTTTATTTATTCATTCATTGTTTGTGGAGGTATTATTTATAATAGTGATAAAATAACTGGTAATTATTTTGTAAAGTTATTTAAAATGAGTTTAATTTCTTTTTTATATAGTTTACCTATAAGTGCTTATATAAATTTTGAAGTAAATATAATGTCGATATTAGTAAATATGATTTTTGTTCCATGGATTTCTGTAATAGTTTTTCCTTTGGCTATTATTACTTTTATTTTACCTATTTTTAATCCTTTATTAGAAATATGCTTAAGTATTACGGAATTTTTAAATCAATTATTTACTAATTTTAGTTTGTTTATTAATATTCCTAAAATGTCTTTAATAATAGTTTTAGTATTATTTATATTTATTATTTTAGTAAAAAATAATATAAAATATATTATATGTGTTATTATAATTTTAATATTTATAAAACTATATCCTTTATTTAATAATAAATATTTTATTTATTATTTAGATGTTGGTCAAGGAGATTCTACGGTAATTGTTTTTCCGCATTGTAGTAGTGTGATTATGATTGATACTGGAGGTAAAATAACATATGATAAGGAAGAATGGGAAAAGGGAAATAAAAATTATAATTTAAGTGATAATACAATAAAGTTTTTAAAAAGTTTAGGTATTACAAAATTAGATTATTTAATACTTACTCATGGTGATGTAGATCATGCTGGAGAGACTATTAATTTAATAAATAAGTTTAAAATAAATAAAGTAATATTTAATAATGATGAGTATAATGATTTAGAAAAAGAAATTATTAAAGTACTTAATAAAAATAAAATAAATTATTATAAAAATATTCAAGTTTTAAACACTAAATATAATAAATTATATTTTATAAATGATTATTTATATGATAATGAAAATGATAATTCTAATGTTTTATTTATGGAGTTAAATGGTTATAAAATGTTATTTATGGGAGATGCTGGTGTAGATGTTGAGGAAGATATTTTAAAGAAGTATAAATTAAAAAATATTGATATTTTAAAAGTTGGTCATCATGGTAGTAAAAGTAGTACATCTTTTGATTTTATTAATAAAATAATGCCTAGATATTCAGTTATATCAGTAGGTAGAAATAACCGGTATAATCATCCAAGTAAAGAAGTGCTAGATAACCTTAATAATTCTACTATTTATAGAACTGATATTAATGGCACTATTGAACTTACAATATATAAAAATAAATTAGATATTATGACTTATGAACCATAAAAGAAAAGATATAGGAGGACTAGTGAATTATTATACGGAGATAAAAAACGAATTAATAAATAATGAAGTAACTAAAAGAGTAAAAGATTATAGTAAAAATAGAAGTGATTTAACTACATATTATAATGTTGGCAGATTACTTAGTGAAGCAGGTAAACATTATGGTGAAGGTATTATTAAAGAATATTCTAAAAAATTAACTGCAGAGTTAGGAAAAAATTATTCAGAAACAACATTAAAATATTATAGATTATTTTATAAATTTTCAATTCGTCACTCAGTGAGTGACGAATTGAGTTACACATACTATAAATTGTTATTATCTATTAAAGAAGATAATAAAATTGATTATTATATAAAAATGAGTATTGAACAAAATTTATCAGTAAGGCAACTTCGTGAACGGATAAAAAGCAAAGAATATGAACGATTAGATAATTCTACAAAAAATAAATTAATAACTAATACTTCCCCAACCGTTATTGATTTTATTAAAAATCCTATTGTTATAAAAAACACCATTAATAAAGAAATAATTTCTGAAAAAGTATTACAGCAACTTGTTTTAGATGATTTAGATTCTTTTTTAAAAGAATTAGGTAATTCGTTTAGTTATGTTGGAATCTTATAATTATATAGATTTACTTCTTTGTAATTATGAATTTAATTGTTATGTAATTGTAGAACTTAAAGTAACTGAACTTAAAAAAGAACATATTGGTCAAATAGAAGTATATATGAATTATATAGATAAACATTTAAGAAAAGTAACACAAGATAAAACAATAGGAATTATTATATGTAAAAAGGGTAATAAATTTATAATGGAATATTGTAGTGATTCTAGAATACTTGCTAAAGAATACACATTAATTTAAGGAGGATTATGAATTATTATAACGAAATAAAGAATGAATTAATAAATAATGAAATAACTAAAAAAGTAAAAGATTATAGTAAGAATAGAAGTGATTTAACTACTTATTATAATGTAGGTAAATTACTAAGTGATGCTGGCAAACATTATGGTGAAGGTATTATAAATGAGTTTTCTTTGAAATTAATTAACGAGGTTGGTAAAAAGTATAATACAACTACACTAAAAAGAATGCGACAATTCTACCGTATGATTGAAAAAGGTGCCCCTTTAGGGCACCAATTAACTTGGAGTCATTATAGGGAATTATTGCCTATTAAAGATATAGATGAAATAAAATATTATATTAGTATAAGTATAGAACAAAATCTTACTAGAGATGAGATGAAAAGTAAGATTAAAAGTGATGAGTATAAACGATTGCCCATTGAATTTAAAAACAAATTAAAATTTAAAGAAAAAATGGAAATTAAAGATTTAATTAAAAATCCTATTGTTATAAAAAATACAATTAATAAAGAAATAATTTCTGAAAAAATATTACAGCAAATTGTTTTAGATGATTTAGATTCTTTTTTAAAAGAATTAGGTAATTCGTTTTGTTATGTTGCTAATGAATACAAAATAAAAATAGGTAATACTTATAATTATATTGACTTACTTCTTTATAATTATGAGTTTAACTGCTTTGTAGTTGTTGAACTTAAAGTAACTGAACTTAAAAAAGAACACATAGGGCAAATAGAAGTATATATGAATTATATTGATAAGAATTTAAGAAAAGTAACCCAAGATAAAACTATTGGGATTATTATATGTAAAAAGGATAATAAATTTATTATGGAATATTGTAGTGATTCTAGGATACTTGCTAAGGAATATAAACTGATGTAATAATGCTTTGCCTACACAATATAATGTATTACCCATAAAATATAGTACATTATATAATGTTTTGATAGATGGAGAAGAGATTCTCTTTTCTTCTGTATTAAATTATAGTAAAATAAATGTATTGAGGTAGTAGATATGAATATTTATTTAATAAGTAATGAAAGTTTTAGATTAATAAATGATGAAATAAAAAAAATAGTAAAAGATAATTCATATGAAGTATTTAATCTAAATAAAAGTAGTATTAAAGAAGTAATTGAAGAAGCTAGTTATTTTTCTTTAGATAATAATATTAAATATTTAGTTGTTTCAAATGCTAATATTTTTGGTAGTGATAAAGTTGATGATAGTACTACTGAATTATTGTTAAAATATATGGATAATCCCAATACTAATACTGTTTTAATATTTACTACCCAAAAACAATTAGATACTAGAAAAAAAATAGTTAAAGAATTAAAAAATAAGTATAAAGTAATTAATAGTCCTAAAATGGATAGAAAAGCTTTAAATAATTATTTAACTAATTATGTTAAGCAAAATGAGTTTGATATTGATTATCAAACAATTAATTATATTATTAATAATTCTTATAATGATTTAGATATTATGTTAAATGAAATTGATAAAATAATGTTATATTATAATTTTCCTTGTCGTATTAAATATGATGATGTTATAAAAATAGTTGGAGAAGAATTAGATAGTAATAATTTTCATTTTGTTAATGCAGTTATAGAAAAAAATTTAGAAACAGCATTAAAAGTTTTAAATAATTTAAAAGTATATAAAGTGGATGCAACAGTTTTAGCAACTTTACTTGCTAGAGAATATAGACTTATGTTTTATGTAAAGAAAATGTATCAAGAAAAGATTAGTTTAAATGAAATTTGTTCTAATTTATCCCTAGCGGATTGGCAGGTAAATAAATTATATAATAATGGATTACATTATAGTGAAAATGAATTACTTAAAAATTTAGTTGATTTATGCAATATTGATATGAATATTAAAAAAGGAATATGGGATAAAGATATTGCTTTATATGGATTTTTATTAGATGCTTGTGTGTGATTTTATGAGAAAAGTGCAAAGATATTTTTTGTTATTTATGATGTATGCCTTTATTGGTTGGGTTTATGAAGTTTTTTTAGAGGTTGTGGTTTATAACTGGGGATTTTCCAATAGAGGTGTACTATTTGGACCTTATTTGCCTGTCTATGGTTTTGGAGCATTAGCATTTTTACTATGCTTTAGTAAAATATTGAAAAATAAAACATTAAAACAGAAGTTATGTTATATTCCTTTAATATTTTTGGGATGTATGATTGTTGCAACAGTGATCGAATTGGTAACTTCTTATATTTGTGAATTTTTTACTGGCAGTTGGCCATGGCAAACTTATGCCGATTATAAATATAATTTTGAAGCAAGAATTGCTTTAAGTCCTAGTATTCGATTTGGTATTGGAGGTATTATATTTTTATATGTTTTTCAACCTTTATTTGATAAAATGTTAAACAAGTTAAGTAACAAAACAAGAAATATAATATTTTATTTATTATTGGTTATATTAATAATTGATATTATATGTTCATTCTTTATTTTTTAAATTTCAAGTATTAATTACTTGATTTTTATTTTTGAATTAAATTTATTAACCTTACACCGTTAAGTAAAAATGGAATTTTATTTTATAATTTATGTAGCATAGCATGATTCGACAAGATATTTAAGTTGCATTTGTTATATTAAAGTTGAAAGGATGTTGTTTTATGAAAAACAAGAAAAATACTATATTACTTGTTATAGCAACAATTACATTAATTACAGTAGTGCTCGGAGCAACATTTGCCTATTTCATGGTACAAGGAGGTAGTGGTGCTAATATAGATACAAGTATCATAACAGGAACAACAGACCTCTTATCATTTTCATTCGGTGATGAAATAAATATTCAAGCCAATGAAGAAAACTTTGCTCAGGGTATGCCGAGTTTATCAGATAGTACAACAGGTTCAGCAATACTTAGAGCAAATGATGCTACAAATGAAGCAACAGCAACATACAATATATATTTAATAATTGAATCAAATGACTTTGAATACACAACAGAAGAAGGGACACCAGAATTATTACTTAATGTAACAGATCCAAATGGTAATCCTGTAGAAAACATAACAGGTTTAGTTCATTATGAAGATGGCTTTGATATAACAACAAGAACTGGAGGATTTCTTTTAATTCCTGATTATGAAATAAGTGCAACAGATGTTGAAACAATTCAAGATTGGTTAATAGAAGTAACATTTGTCAATCTAGATAGTGACCAAAATGCTAATACTGGTAAGACGTTAACAGGAAAATTATATATAACACAAGACCAAATGAGCAGTTATGAATTAGCAGAGATAAATAATATAGAATCAACAACAAGTTATAATAGTATAAATGCTACATTAGATATAACTCAAGGAAGTGGAGCAGTAGAAAAATACTACTATGGAATAGAAGAAGCAACAGGTACAAGAAGTGCAGAAACAGTAGAATATGTAGAAAGTGATTCACCAAATTATGAATTTACTAATCTAAGTCAAATACAGAATATACAATATATAGTTATGTAGTAGATGAAAATAAGATAAAATCAAATGTGTATTCAACCAATGTAATAACAAGTGAATATGAAGTACCAGTAATAAATGGTGTAAGTCATGAAGTAACATTAAATAGTATTTCCCTAACGGTAGATGCAAGTAATGGAAGTAATGC
>CALVUU010000106.1 GCA_944363655.1 uncultured Bacilli bacterium
CCAACGATTAGTATAAGTTCATCAGCAACAACAAATAGTATCACAGTAAGTGTTAGTGCTACCCCTGGAGATGGTAGCATAGTAAGTTATCATTATTCAAGAGATAATGGAAGTAATTATACAACAAGTACAAGTAATTCATATACGTTTAGTGGATTAACTGCTGGAGCAACATATTATTTAAGAGTATATGTAACAGATAGTAATGGAAGAACATCAACAGTAGCATCAAGAACCCAAGCAACAACATATGTAAATCCTAGTGTAAGTAATGTAAGAGCAAGTAATATAACAAATGATAGTGTAACTATAAATGTAACGGCGAGAGGAGGAAGTAATAGTATAAGTAGATATTATTATTCAAGTAATAATGGAAGTACTTGGGTAAATAGTACAAGTAGTAGTTATACATTTACTGGATTATCACCAGGAACTACATATAACTTTAGAGCATATGTAACAGATACTGCAGGACACTCATCAAGTCAAAAAAGTGTAAGTGCAACAACAGAAAATCCAACTTTAGCAGATTATATAAAAAATGAAGTATATCAAGGTGATGGAGTAAATGATTTATATTATCATGATGGAGTGGGAACATATGGATATCTTGAAGCTGGTGATAATAGCTATCGTTATAGCGGAGCCAATCCAAACAATTACGTATGTTTTGGAAGTGATGCAGCAACATGTCCAAATGATAATTTATATAGAATAATTGGGGTATTTGGAAATCAAGTAAAATTAATAAAGAATACAAGTATAGGAAATAATTATTGGAGTGGTTCAAGTTCAAATACAAGTAATAGATGGAGTGAAAGTACATTAAATACAGGAACATTAAATGGAACATACTTAAATGGATTTGGAAATACATGGATTAGTAAAATAGCCACAACAAACTGGAAAGTCGGAGGAAATACATCAGCAAATATAATAGATGTCTCAGTAAAACAAACATATCAAAATGAAATAGTAAGTCCAGCAGAGTCAACAACATATAGTGCAAAAATAGGCTTAATGTATGTAAGTGATTACGGATATGCAACAAGCCCAAGTAATTGGAATACAAATTTAAGTAGTTATAGTAGCACAACTGTAAGAAATAATAATTGGCTATATTTATCATCTGGTTGGACAATTTCCCGCCTTTCGGGCTTTACGATTGGTGTGTTCAGCGTGAGCAACACAGGTAATGTGTTCAGCTACGACGCGGTCAGCTTCGGCGTCGTGCGCCCGTCCTTTTACTTAAACTCCGATGTCGAATTAGAATCCGGATCCGGAACCCAAACCAATCCTTATCGCCTGAAAATTTAAAAAAGAATACACATGGTATTCTATTATTCATAAGCAAGATTATAACAATAGTCTTCTTTTAATTTTAAATTAGTATTATAAATGTTATAAATTTTTTTATTTAATTCATTTACTTTAGTTAATGCTCCTTGATCAGGATTACCATATAATGTAAATATTGATATTAAATAAGGATTATTTGAGTTATATATACCTATGCTATTAAAATAAGAGCTATAATAACCATATTTATGTAAAAAGGTTATGTTATCAAAATTTAAGGCATTATAATAAGTATTATTCATAGCATTAACTAAAAGATTAGTATATTCATCATTTACTTGAATTAAGTTATAAATGTGCTTTAATAATTTATTTGTATCACTTACATTTAAATTACCATATCTATCTGTTTCATTAATTGTAAGATTAACATTTAAAGTATTTTTAGCATATTCTTTTAATGCATTTACTCCAATGTAATCACTTAACATTATGTGAGCTCCATTATCACTTACTGATATACTATAATCAAGTAAATCTTTAAGAGTTATTTCTTCTCCAATAGTTCTAGTACTAAGTTTTAAACCAGCAATAGATGCATAATTAGATGTATAAGTTATTGTATCATTTAAGTTAATATTACCATTTCTAGCATTTTCAATTAAATAAGATGCTTCAAAAAGTTTTATTATACTTGCTCCATATTGAGATTTATTTTCATTATATGTTAATGTATAGTTATTATTTATTTCTTCAAAATAAATAGATACATTATTATCTAATTCGGATAATAATTCTGCAAACATTGTATCAATAGATTCATCTTTATAAGGAGTAATAAGACATGATGCATACTCAGTATTAGATTCTAATTTAGCATAAAGTTCTAATAACTCGGTATTATATTCTTCTAGTTTTTGTTTACTAGTAAAATATAAAGTAGTTAATGCTATTAAAATTAATATTAGTATAATAATTATTATAATTAAATATTTTTTTAAGCCTTTTTTCTTCATTTTGATCACTACCTAAAATATATAAATATAAATAATGCTAGTATTACACAGTATATTGAAAATTTCCAAAGTTTACCATTTTTAACCCATGTGCTTAACCAACGGTATGAAAAATAAGTTACTATACCAGCAGCAACCATACCTGCTAAATATGGAATAATCATGCTAGAAAGTTCTGTTGTACTTGCTAAGTCGCTTACTCCTAGAATCATGGTAGCAACACTTACTGGGAAATAGAGAATAAATGTATATTTTAATGCTGTATCCCTTTTTAAACCACATAGTAAGCAAGCAACTAGTACTGTTCCACTACGACTTATACCTGGAACTATAGTTACAGCCTGTAATAAACCGATAAGAATAGCATCTTTTAATGTAATATCATAATCACTTTTAATTCCCTTTAAATTACGAACTATAAATAAAGCTAGAGCAGTTATTAAGAAAGAATATGCTAAACCATTAAGAGAATATAAATCTTCAATTTTATCTTTAAAAATGAAACCAGTGATACCAACAGGAATAGTACTAATAATAACATATAAACAATATTTGAATTTTTTTAAGTATTTTTCTCTAGTTTCTTTTTTAAATATATAACTAAAGAATGCTATAATTAATTCTTTTATATCTTTCCAAAATATTATAAATATAGCTATAAAAGAACCAAAATTAGAAATTATTTCAAAATTTAAAGTATTAAATATAGTAGTATCAAAAATATTTTTAAATAAATAGATATGACCACTACTAGAAATTGGAAGAGGTTCGGTAATACCTTGGATAATACCTAAAATTATGTATGTTATTATATTCATTTTCTTCACCATTATAATTATATAGCAAATTTTAATTTTTTGCACTAACATTAAAAAAATTGCTAAATAAAATTAGCAATTTAATTTTTTTGAGCAGTATATTCATAACCAAATGTATCAACGGTTACTTTGGTTATGGTAATATTTTCTTCAAGTAATCCAGATGCTTCATCGGCGATTTCTTCACTTTTTTCAATTTCCTCAAGTATTTCCATACCTTCAGTTACTCGTCCAAAGCCTGCATATAAGTTATCTAAGGAACTTTTAGCAGAATCATCTAAAACAATAAAGAATTGACTACCGGCAGAATTATAGGCCATGCTTCTTGCCATTGATATAACCCCTTTGTCATGGCTTAATGTGTTTTTAGAATACCCATTTGCTTTAAATTCACCAGCAATAGTATATCCTGGTCCTCCAGTACCATTACCAATAGGGTCTCCACCTTGAATAACAAAACCTGGAACTAAACGATGAAAAGTAAGACCATTATAAAAACCACTTTCAATTAAACTCACAAAATTAGCAACAGTGTTCGGAGCATATTCAGGATATAATTCAATTTTTATGGTACCATAATCTTCTATTTCCATAGTAACTAGAGGATTTTTGGTTATTTCATTACTTGAACATCCTGTTAATACAAATATACTTAATAAAATAAATAAACTTTTTAATATCTTTTTCATTACATCACCTTTATAATTTTAACATATATATTTTAATATGAGAATATTTTATTTAATAGTTGGAATAATATGTACTAGTATTGCTTTATTTTTAATAATTATTTATTTGAATTTATTAGTTATTGGGTATAGTTTTTTAGATTTTGTTTATTTTATTATTAGAAGCGGGATTATATTGATTCTATTGTTGGGAATATTTTTTATTTATAAAGGAATGGGGCGAATAATAAAAGATGAATTACTATTACGATATAGTAGTAAATTTTCAAGAAAATAATTATATGTTTTATGAGTGGATAGATAGTGATGTTCTTGAATATATAAAAAGAATTCCAATATTTCAAGTTACTACTAAAGTTTTAAAAGATCTTATTAATAATAATGTTTTAGTTAATAAAGAATTTTTAGATAGTATTTATAATAAGACTAAGTTAAAAAAAGGTTTTTTAGAATATGCTTCTTTATTTGTAAGTAAAAATGGAGCGATTGTCTTAGAATTTTCTCAAAATGGGGAAGTTATAGTTAGAAGTAATTTACAAATAAATGATGAATGTAGTGTAATGGAAGTAATATATACTTTACCGGTTTTTAAGCTTGATTATAAGATTTTAAGAAAATTAGAATATAATGGTTGTTTGCGAATAGAAAAGATTATTAAAGATTTTATTAATTTAGAAATTAATACTCTTTATAAGAATAAAGAATGGGAAAAAATAGTCTTTTTATATAATGAGTGGTTTTTAAAAAGTAATCATAATGTTGGAGAAATGGTTTTGGAAATGCAAAATAAATTAAAAGGAGAAATTACAGATAGAGAATTTAAAATATATAACTTGATTAAACTAAGTTATAACAATGTATAGTTTTTAAATATTTGGTAAAACTAGTATTGTAAGGATGGTAGTAATGAAGAAATTTTTGAAGATATTTTTAGTTATGTTTTTTACTATTTCTTTAGTTGGATGTAGTTGTATGCAAATGACTGCAAGAAATAGAGTTGAAGAGTTCTTAGATCAATATCGTAATTTAAGTGCCAATGTTTTAGGAGATTTAGATGAAGTAGTTGATTCTGAGGTTGATTTAAATGAAGAACAAAAAGAAAAATATCGTGATGTATTAAAAAAACAATATTCTGATTTAGAATATGAAATTGTTAATGAAAACTATGATGGAGATAAAGCAGTTGTAGAAGCTAAAATAACCGTATATGATTTATATAAGGCACAAAGGGATGCAACAGTATATTTAAATGAACATAGCGAAGAATTTAATGATGAAGCGGGTAATTATGATAGTTCTAAATTTATGGATTATAAATTAGAACAAATGCAAAAAAATAATGATACAGTTGAATATACTATTAATTTTAATTTAACTAAAGATGATGATGGTAATTGGCAAATAACTGAATTAAGTCAAGATGATTTAGAAAAAATACATGGCATTTATAATTATGAATCATAAGAATATCTATTAATAATTGTAAGACAATCAAGAAATTTAGAGGATATATCTGTATCCTTTTTTTCAATGTTTGAAAAATCTTGTTTAATGCGCTCTTTTGCAGGATGTTCTTCAAATTTTAAAAGATTATCAAGGATATTTAAATTTATATTTGGTAAATCAAATATTAAATAATTATTCCATAATTCTTTTAAATTATTATAAATATTAAAAAAATCATAATTATTGTTAAATAGTTGATAATTAAAATTATCAACATAATTAGTAATAATTTTAATAATTTTATTTTTGTTTGGTTGTAAAATATCGGAAGAAAAAGAATTTAAAATAGAATTCATAATATAACTTGGGCTTATAGCTTTCTTTTTTAGGGCTTTATTTATAATGTTTTGAATAGATTCATCTAAAAAGAATTTAGTAATTCTTTTTAGATGAAAATAAGATATTTTATGAGTAATAATATTAGTACATAAGGCATCAATAAATAAGTAGTGTTTTGTTACAAAATCAGAGTTTTGATAAGTAATTATAGTATATATTATTATCCAAGAAGGTGATTCATAAAATATGTTTTCAAAAAAAGTATCAGGTACTAAAAAATTAGTATTAAAATAATTGTTAAATACAATTAAGAATGTTTCATCAATATTTGAGGTATTTTTATTAACATAGTTTTTAAGACGATATAAATTATTTTTCATTTGGGTTCCTTCTAATTAATGTTTTATTAATAAACATAGAACGATATTTTTCTATAATATTTAAACAGTTTTTTATAATTACTTTAGTATCATAATTATTTGTTTCACAATCAATTAATTCTTGAAGTAAAGAGCTTTTACATTCTTCATCACTAATTATATTAAAATATTTAAGAAATGAAATTGTTTTAAAATCTTTGGCAGTATAAATTAATTCTTTATTATTAGTTTCTAACATTTTTTGATAAAGTGTATTTTTTATATCTTCTAAATTTGTTGATTGTTTTAATAATATTGAATATTCTTTATTTAATAGAATATTTAAAAGTTTTAAAATAGCTTTTATTTCATCTTCTTTGATATTAGGTATATTAAATTTTTGAATAATAAAATTAAAGATGTTAATACAACCAAATAGTTGGCTTGTATTATTTATTTCATTTATTATAGTATATATTGGGTCATTTAATAAAAATATAGATATTGGGATAAAATTTTGAAAAGAAATGTTATTTATAGTTAGGCTAGTACATAATTCTGCAATATAATAGGGGTCTTTGGATAATATTTTATTACCTAAATTAGAAGTTAAATAATAAAAACATATTTTATCAATTAAATCAAAATTATATTCAATGTAATCTAAAAAAATATCTTCATCGATGTCTGGTAAAGAATTTATTGATTTACAAAATGCTTTAAAGAAAAAAGGATCAATATTGGAAAAATTTTCGTGTTGTAAAATTTCTTGTTTTAATTTATAACCATAAAATTTAGACTTACTTATAACCATAATTGCCTTCCTTGAAACATATTTTAGCATAAAGTTCATATCTTTTTATAGGGGTAATCGTATGAAAAAGTTGATTTTTTTGCTTGTTTTGTTATTTCCTTTTAAAGTTTTGGCTTTAAGTGCTAGTAGTAGTATTGTAATGGATTTGGATAATGGGCGTGTTTTACATGCTAATAATATTCATGATGAAAGATTAATTGCGAGTATTACTAAAATTATGACAGCCATAGTTACAATTGAATATGCGGATTTGGATAAAGAAGTTATTGTGGGTGAAGAAATACTTGATGCTTATGGTAGTGCCATATATATTGAACTAGGTGAAAAATTAACTTTGCGTGATTTATTGTATGGGTTAATACTTAGAAGTGGAAATGATGCGGCGGTGGTAATAGCTAAAAATGTTGCTGGTAGTATGGATGCTTTTGCCATGTTAATGAATGAGGTTGCTAGTAAAATTGGAATGAATAATACATATTTTTATAATGCTCATGGGCTTGAGGAAGATAATGGGGCTGCTAATACATCGACAGCTTATGATATGGCTATTTTGACGAAATATGCTATGGAAAATGAAACGTTTAGAGAAATATTTGGGACTAAAAATTATAAAGTAAAAACTAATTATAAGACGTATTCATGGACGAGTAAAAATAAACTTATTCATAATTATGATTTTATAACTGGAGGTAAGACAGGATTTACTGAAAAAGCAAGGAGAACACTTGTTACTACTGGAAGTAATAATAATATTAATTTAGTAGTTGTTACTTTAAATGATCCAAATGATTTTTTAGATCATATAACTTTGTATGAAGAAATATTTAAAAATTATGAGGCAGTAAAAGTTATTGATAAGGATTCATTTGAAATAAGACAAGATAATGTATATGAAAGTGATACCTTATATGTTTTAGATGATATATATGTTCCTGTTACAAAGGAAGAAAAGAAAAAATTAAAGATTAAATATGAGTTATATAAAAACAATAAATATGTTGATGGTGATAAAGTTGGTTTTATTCGAGTATTTTTAGATGAACAACTTATTAGAGAGGAAAATATATATGTTTTGGTTCAAGAAAAAGAGGAAAAGTTATCATGGTGGGAAAGATTTTTAAGGTGGATTAAATGGTAAGTTATATTTGGTTCTTTTTAATAGTTATAGGTATTTTGTTTTCTTTATTTACAGGACGTCTTGATGTTATTAATGATAGCATTTTAACTAATGGAAGTGAGGCTCTTGATTTAATGTTATCAATACTTCCTATCATAGTTTTATGGACGGGTATTATGAAAATTGCTGAAGAGGCAGGTTTACTTCAAAAATTTGCTAGGTTGGCTCAGCCTCTTTTATCGAGACTTTTTCCGAGTGTTCCTAGAGATAATCCAGCATTGGGGTTTATTGCCTCAAATATCGCCGCTAATATGATGGGGTTAGGTAGTGCAGCAACTCCTTTTGGTTTAAAAGCAATGAGTGAATTGCAAAAAATAAATGATAAAAAAGATACGGCTAGTGTAGCGATGATTACTTTTTTGGTTTTAAATACAGCGGGAGTAACAATTGTTCCTACGACGGTTTTAGCTTTACGTATTGCTCATGGTTCACTAAATCCTTCAGAAATTATCCTGCCGGGGGTTATAGCTACATTTTGTTCAAGTGTGGGAGGATTGTTACTCGATTACTTTATACGTAAAAGGAGAAAGAAATGAATATTTTATCTAAGATAGTTATTCCTGTTTTTGTAGTATTTGTAGTATTTTATGGTTTTAAAAAACGTGTTAGTATTTATGATGCTTTCTTAGAAGGAGCTAAAGAAGGACTTATGATATCTTTTAATATATTTCCTTCAATTATTGCTATGGTATTTGCTATAAATATATTTTTAGATAGTAATTTTGTTTATGAAGTTTTAGGAATATTTGACCCAATTTTACAACTTATAAATATTCCTATTGAAATTATGCCAATGGCTTTGCTTAGACCCATATCTGGAACAGCAACTTTAGCAATAATGAATGATATATTTATTAATTTTGGACCTGATTCCTACGCAGGAAGGCTTGCTAGTGTTTTGCAAGGTTGTACAGATACTACTATTTATGTTTTAGCTCTTTATTTTAGCTCAATTGGAGTTAAAAGGATAAGATATTCACTTGCTGTGGGTTTATTTGCAGATTTAGTAGGAATTACAGTGGCTTTTTTAATAACCATGTTATTTTTTTGAAATATGTGATATACTTTAAGTGGTGGTTTTATATGGAACGCTTACAAAAGGTTATTGCAGCGTACGGTTATACTTCTAGAAGAAAAGCTGAAGAGTTAATAAAAAGACAAAAAGTTATGGTTAATGGAAAAATTGTAACTGAACTTGGAACCAAAGTGGACATGCACGATATAATAAGTATAGATGGTGTTATTATTAATAAAGATGTTAAGCATGAATATTACATGCTTAACAAACCGCGGAGTGTAATTAGTAGTGTTACAGATGATGCGGGACGAATTACAGTTGTCGATTTAATCGATACTGATGCACGAATTTATCCAATTGGAAGACTTGATTATGATACTACGGGACTCATTTTGCTTACAAATGATGGTGATTTTGCCAATTCCTTGATGCATCCAAGTTTTGAAATTGAGAAAACATATATAGCTAAATTAGATAAGGTACTTAGCAAGGACGATATTTTAGCAATTAAGAAAGGAATTACCGTTGATAAGAGAAAAGTTGAAGTAAAGCGTTTTAAAGTGAAAAAACGTGATTTAGAAAAAAATACTGATATTGTAGAGATTACAATTGTGGAAGGGCGTAATCATATAATTAAGAAATTATTTAAAGAATTGGGGATTAATGTTACTAAATTAAGTCGGATTGGTTATGGTTTCTTAGATATTAAAAGTTTAAAATCTGGTGAATATCGTATGTTAACCATTAAAGAAATTAAAAAATTGTATGCTTTGGCTAAGAAGTAGGGACTTTTTAGCCTTTTTACTAAAGGAACTAAGAAAGGAATTTTATGAAAACAGAAATTAAATTATCAGCAGCAAGTAATAAAGAAATAAAGAAAATAATGGATAATGTAAGGGTAGAAAATAGTCCATTTATAATGGAAATTTATAAACTTTTACGAAAACTTAAAGAGGATAAGTTAAAAAACAATATAGTTATATATCCGCAGGAAGAATTTAAGAATTTTGGCTTGAAAGATCGAGCAATTGATAGGTTAGTTGCTAGATATAAAGATATTATGTTATGTGTGGATATATATAATAAATATGATAGTAAAATGATTGTGAAAAACATGATGATTTTTGCTAAAGTTATAAGAAAAGTTGCAGCAAACATAGATTTAGATCGCGTTATATATGTCCGTATTTTTAAAAAAGGAAATGTAGATAGTAATAAAGGGTATAAAATTGAACGGGGATATTGTGATAAGTATCGTGAATTTAATGTTGATATCTTAGATTTATTAACTATTTCTTTAGAAGAAATAACTTTAAATGGTTATGGTGAAATTGCTGGTATTATGAAAAATTGGCATTAAAAATATACAAAAAGCCTAAGTAGGCTTTTTTAAATTAGTAAATTATATTTTTGAAAAGTTGCTTTTATAATATATATAGTTATTAATTCTAAAGGAGGTAAATTGTGTTAAATAAGAAGTTTAAGATACTTAGTTTATTTGCTGGTGCTGGTGGCTTGGATTTAGGGTTTGCGTATGCTGGTTTTGAAATAATTTATGCAAATGAATATGATAAAACAATTTGGGAAACTTATGAAAAAAATCATAAAAACTCCTTTAGACCATAGAGATATAAGAAAAATAGATTCATCTGAATTGCCTGAGTGCGATGGTATAATCGGAGGTCCTCCTTGTCAAAGTTGGAGTGAGGCTGGTTCTTTAAAAGGAATCGATGATTCTAGAGGACAATTATTTTTTGAGTTTATTAGAATTTTGAAAGATAAAAAACCTAAGTTTTTTGTGGCTGAAAATGTATCAGGTATGTTATCAAAAAGGCATCAAGAAGCTGGGTATGAAATGCATATAAAACTTTTAAATGCCAATGATTATGATGTTTTCCAAGATAGATTAAGCGTTTTTTATGTTGGTTTTAGAAAAGATTTAAATGTTAAATTTGAATTTCCCAAACCATTTAATCATAAACCCACATTAAAAGAAGCGATTTATGATTTGAAAGATAATGCAATTCCTGCTAGGGAGAAAAATAAGACTAATGGAGATAAATGTAAAATTCCTAATCATGAATACATGATAGGTACATATTCTACAATATATATGTCGAGGAATAGAGTTCGCAATTGGGATGAACCATCATTTACTATACAAGCTGGAGGAAGACATGCTCCTATTCATCCTCAAGCTCCTAAAATGATTCAAGTAGATAAAAATAAAAGAATTTTTGTACCTGGACAAGAAAATTTGTATAGAAGATTGTCGGTTAGAGAATGTGCTAGAATACAAACATTTCCCGATGATTTTATATTTTATTATAATGATTTGGCAACTGCTTATAAAATGATTGGTAATGCAGTCCCAGTTAATTTAGTTAAAGCAGTTGCCAGTCAAATAAAAAAAGTTTGGAGGTTTTGGTTGATGGATTATGTAACATATTATAAAAACATTCTTTATAATTTAATATATTTTAACTAAAAAAGACTAGTGATGAACTAGCCTTTTTCTTCAGCATCTTCAACTATTTCAATTGCTCCGACTGGGCAAGAAGCAATAGCATTTTGTAATGCTTCAGAATCTAAGTTTTCATTGTTAGTTGCATGTGATAAGTTATCTTGAAAATCAAAGTGTTCATTATCGATAGCAATGCACATACCACAACCAATACAAGTATCTTTAACAACTATTTTTTTCATCTGTCTCCTCCTTGTATAATTATAGTAAATAGAATTTTAAAAATCAACGATAAATATTTCAAAATAACTGATTTTATGTTATTATTGTGATAGAGGTAGCGGTATGGATTCAAGAATGAATAAATATAGTGAAGATAATACAATGTCGAGAGTATCAAAGAATGCTTCGTTATATAAAGAGATTAACGATAGTGAGCTTGAAAATTTTAGTGTGAAAAGTAATGCAACTGTTATAGGTAATCAGGAACCGGAGATTGATATTGAAAAAATTAAGAAAATTTTAGATAAGAAATATAATGAGGCTCCGAAAAGAAGAAGTATTAGAGTAGAGCCACGAGAAGAAGAAAGACGTTTGGTAGATGATACTCCAACTAAAGAATATGATTTAAATGTTATTTTAGAAAAAGCTAAGGATGAAAAAGAAGAAACTTATGAAGAAGCAAGGGCTAAAAAACTTAGAAATACGCAATATGATATTTTGAATAATTTGAATATTTATAATAAAGATAAAGAAGAACAAACGTTAAAACCGGAGATAAATAAAGCTGAAGAAGATTTGATGGAACTTATAAATACAATAACGATTAATGAAGCAAAAATTAAAGAAGGACATAAAGATGATGATGCAGATCCTTTAAGTATATTGGAAGATTTAAAAGGAGATGAAGGAACAGCAGTATATGAAAAAATGGCTGATGAAGTAAAAATAGAAGCAACGAGTAATATTGAATTAGAAAACTCTAATCATCAAGATGATAAAGAAGATAATTCTCTTGATAATTCTTTTTATACTACTACAAGTTTTAAGAAAAAAGATTTTGAAGATGATAATGATGATTTTTTAGATGATAATAAAATGGGTATTGGATTAAAAATATTAATAGTAGTAGTAATAATTATATTTGCTGTGGGTTTATTTTTGTTTTTAAAATCATTTCTAAATTTTTAATACATAATATTTAATATGAAAAGACTAAGAATGCGGAAAAATTATAAAATATCAAAAATATTAATTGTAGTATTATTTTTGATATTTTTTTTAACTTTTTTGTTATTTAAAGTTTATAGTGAAAAAGTTACTCCCAAAATTATTCAAGTAGCTGATGCAAGGATTAAAAGATTTACAGAATCATTTTTGAGTAATAATATTGGATATGATATTTTAAATGATGATGTTATTGAAAATATTTTAGTTATCAATAAAAATTCTGAAGGAGAAATACTTTATGTCGATTATAATTTAGATCAAGCTTATTTAGCTTTAGATGTTGTTACGAAAAAGTTAAATGATTTATTGGTTAATTTAGAAAATGGTTATATAGAAAATAATAATGATAATAGTATTACAAGTAGTGAATACGGGTTAATTTTAGAATTGCCTATGTTTATTGCATCTGATAGTGCTTTACTAGCTAATTTAGGTCCAAAAATTTATTTGAAAGTTAATTTTATTGGATCATTGCTTACTAATATTAAAAGTCAAATAGTTGATTATGGAATGAATAATGCTTTAGTAGAATTATATGTTACTATAAAAATTAATGAAGAATTAATATCTCCAGTTACAAAAAGTACTCATGAAATTGAGTATGATGTTTTAATAGCTTCTAAAGTTATTAATGGACGTGTACCAACATTTTATGGTGGACAGATTGTTGAAGAAAGTAGTTTATTATCTATTCCAATTGAATAAAAATTGTGATATACTTGATAATAGGGTGAGAATATGAACCAAGTTTTTGTTAATGAGGCTTTTTCTAAAGCAATAGATGATTATTTAAAAAGTTCAGATAATGTTCAAGGAGTTACCTATAATTCTTTTTTAGTTGTAGTTGTTAGAATGCTTGTTTGTATATATAGTGAACTTGATATTATTAACCCTATGGTAATTGGTGATGTAGATTTATTATATAAAAATTTAACAAAATTTGGTTATAGTAAAGATTCTTTAAATATCTTTTTTAGTAATTTGCAACTATTTTATGAGATAGAAGGTAATAATGAAAATATTACTAAAAAGGAAAAAAATCCTTATTTTGTGTTAATTCAAAAAGATTTGATTGATATGTTCATTGCTAAAAAGTTAAATTTTTATTTAACAGAAGAAGAAGTAAAAGAATTTTATGATTTACTTTATACACCTTTTTCTAAAAATCCTTTAAGAGTTTCTTATAATTTTTTAACATCATCAGTAAATGGTAATGATGTAATGGAAATTGATAATTATTTTAAGACCCAAATGCGGGAAAATGTTAAGGTTGTATTGCCTAAAGAAAAACATTATTTAAATGTAAAGGCTTATGAAATTTTAAATTATTCGATGGATGATTTAAATAAAATGGATAGTTCAGAATTGGATAGAGTTAATCATCAAGTGTATGACTATTTTAAAATAAGAGAAAATGCAATTAATAAAGAATATTTACTAGAAAAAGCAATTGAAGCTGTGGAAAGAGAAAAAAATAAAGTTACATCTGGTAATGGTTATGTTGATATCTTATTAGTTATAAGTGTAATTTGTACAGTTATCATGATAGTTGGTATAATAGCGTTTATAGTTATATAAGGAGGTTTATGGATAAAGTTTTAATTGATGGTAGAGAATATGAAGTAATTAAGAATTATCGAGATGCTTTAAATGTTTATGATTTAGAAGGTAAGATTACGGAATATTTTTATGATTTTGATTATATTTTAGGAGATTATGCTTATGGTAAAGTTAGATTAAAAGGATTTAATGAAAGAAATAATAAGCATTATAAGGCTATTAATGATTATGCTAAAATTAATGATTATATAAAGAATAATTGTGCATATGATTGTAGATATTTTATTTTAAAAAAATTGTTAGTTGAAAAAAAGTAATTGTTTTGTTATAATTACATATAGAATAAAGAAGGGATGATTATCGTGGAAAAAATTAAAATAAATTTAGTATCTGGGTCAAGTTTGGAAAAACCTTTAATTACAGCGTTTAAGAGTAATAATGCTCTTTATGTAGTTTTGGATAATGAAATAAATGGAACAATGGGATTACCAATTATTTTAGTATCAAAATTGGAAAATAATAAATTGATAAAAATTAATGATCAAAACGAATGGAATGCCGTTAAGGAAATGTTACGGATGATTATTGCAGGTAATCAAGTAGATTATGTTGTAGTTGATGCGATGATTGCTGCTGATGATATGTTCTTTACACAACTTACGTTACCAACTGCATCTTTTGATGCTTTAAAAAACAATTATCGTCCAAATGCTTTAAATGCAGGTGCAGATGTTAGCCAAGGCGTTGTAAATCCTACTTTAGTAAATAATCAACCGGTTATGCCAACTCCGATGGAAAATATGGCACAACCAGTTGAAAATGTTGCTCCAGTTAATCCAGTACCAGTTGTTGAACCAGTTATGTCACAAGGAGCAAGTGATGTAGCGCAACCAGTAACACCGGAATCTTTAAGGGATATGGCAAATGTTGCTCCAGTTATGCCGAGCGCTCCAGCAGATGCTCAAAATGTTGCTGAGATAAATGAAAATGTTGGAGGAGGAATGCCTGATGCTACTGCTGCATCAGAAGAAATACAGGTTCCAACTGTTGAACCGATTCCTGAAGTAACAAATGAGTCAACAAACACGCCAGTGGATTTTACGGCAGATAAAGAAGCTTTCTTAAAAGCATGTGAAAATATGTTTGATGCACTTGTAGCAAAATTTAAGAATTAAATAAAGATGGTCTAATGACTATCTTTTTTTTATATAATATAGTATGAAAGAAACGATTAAATACTATTATGATATCGATGTAAATGACTTAGAAGAAAGTGATGGAAAGTATCACTTTAAATTTCAAAATAGAGATTTTTTCTTTGTTTTTTATAATCGTAATTTAGAAGAGTTAGATGATATACTTTTATGTGTGCAAAATATGAAAGAAAAAGGTATTGCTGTAAATGATTTAGTTTTAAATAGAAATGATTCTTTTCTTACTAAAGTAAATGATTATGATTATATACTTATGGCAGTAAGTAATTATAGTGAAACATATGATATATTTGATATTGCAAATGTTGCTAGTAAGTTGTGTCTTAATAATAAAAATTCTAAAATATATCGTAATAATTGGGGTAATTTATGGATGCAAAAAATTGATTATTTTGAATATCAAATTAGAGAGTTAGGACTTAATAAACCTGTTATTAAAGATTCGTTTAGTTATTACGTCGGTTTAGCGGAAAATGCTATTAGTTATGTAAATAATATTAATTATAAATATCGTATTTTAGATGCTCCGATAGTTTTATCACATCGTCGTGTTTTTTATCCCAATTATAAACTTAATTTTATGAATCCTTTATCTTTTATTTTTGATTTAGAAGTTAGGGATATTGCGGAGTATTTAAAAGCAATGTTTTTTGCAATTGAAGATATAGATGAAGTATTGGAAGATTTAAAATGTTATTTAAAAATACGTAATTTATCAATATATGAAGCAAATATGTTTTATGCAAGATTAATGTATCCATCATATTACTTTGATATTTATGAAGAGGTTATGAATAAGGATAGAAATGAAGAGGATTTAGTAGATATTATAAAAAAATGTAGTAGTTATGAGATGTTTTTAAAAGAAGCATATTTAGAAATATCTAAATATGCTCCGATTGATAAAATTGATTGGCTTATAAATTGATGTTAATAACTCCTTCAAGTTCTGGTACTTCAGCTTTAAAAAATTCAAAAATACCATCATTTATAGTATTATCTTGATACATACAATTTTGGCAAGCACCCAATAATTTTATGTATAAGTAATTATCTTCGTATTTAACAAATTCAATGTCTCCGCCTTCCATTACTAAAAAAGGACGTATTTGATCTATCATATCTTTTAATTTTTCTTCCATACATTTCACCTGTAAATATTATAAAGCTTTGTGGTTGTTAAGTAAAGGATTTAATGATATACTTACAATAGTTGAGGTGAAAAATGCCAAAATATAAAATAGGTGATATAATCGAATGTAAAGTAAGTGGGATTACTGACTATGGCTTTTTTGTTAGAATTGATTCGGAGTTTTCAGGATTATGTCATATATCGGAAGTGTCTAATGAGTTTGTCAAAGATGTAAATGATTTTGTCTATATCGGTGAAATTATTTACTGTCAAATATTGGATATTGATTATGAAACTAAGCAAATGAAGGTGTCAATTAAAAACATTTATTATAAGACGGAGGACGATGGAATGCATATTGTTGAGTCTAGGAAAGGATTCTTGCCACTTAAAAATATGTTGCCAGTATGGATTGATGAAAAGATGAAAGAATATGAAAAGTAAAAAAATGAAATGAGGTTTGGTTTATGAAAATAATTACTGATAATGTTGCGTATGTTCAAAAAAATGATTTGGCTTATTTAAGTCGTAGTGAAGAACATATACCGGCATCAATATTTATGAAAGTATTTGGAGATAGTATTGTTATTATTAAAGATAATAACGAATTTTGATTGTATCAACCACTATTTTGCTATGGTTATAGGACTGTTGTTCTCGATGATAGTAATAGACATGAATTTGTGAAATTTAGTGTTCCGGAAGCAATTGAATTTTTTGAAAATGCTGATTGGATGGTAGATTATAGTAAGGTTAAAGATTTATCAGATGAAGAAATTATGGCTTTAGTGAGAGAAATATTGGAGGAAAGAAATGCCATTATTCAACAATTTAATTCTATGTCGTCGGAAGAAAGAGAAGAAAATGTAAGTATGAGAATTCGCTGTGAACAACTTGATTTTAAATTATATTCCTTGAAAGATTTTTTGCGGTTTAAGAAAGGAAATTTAAAATTTGATTTACCAGAAGGGGTGGAATTACCTGATGGTGCCAGCCAAAGAGATGGTTTTGGTAAGTTAATTAGAAGTATGTTTAATAAAGGTAAAAAGATTAAAGGTAAATAAGATGTTGAATTTGGCATAAAAAAACTCGAATTTTAAATTTTCGAGTTTTTGCTTTTAAATTGGTGCCCAAGGCCGGACTTGAACCGGCACGAGTTGTTATACTCGCAGGATTTTAAGTCCTGTGCGTCTACCTATTCCGCCACTTGGGCAACAAGGCACTGTCTTAATTAATAAGACTTTTTAATTATAATATTATTTTTACATAATTTCAAGTGTTTTGTGAAATTTTTTTTCTAAAATGTGAATTTTTATTTGAAATTCCGTTTTTAGTAGAAAACTGCAATAAGTATGATTATAATAGTAAATGTGTTTCTTCGCCAAAAAGGAGGGAATGAATATGAAAGACTGGAAACATTTAACATTTGA
>CALVUU010000107.1 GCA_944363655.1 uncultured Bacilli bacterium
CCAACGATTAGTATAAGTTCATCAGCAACAACAAATAGTATCACAGTAAGTGTTAGTGCTACCCCTGGAGATGGTAGCATAGTAAGTTATCATTATTCAAGAGATAATGGAAGTAATTATACAACAACAAGTAGTAATACTCATACATTTAGTGGACTTACAAGTGGAGCAACATATTATTTAAGAGTATATGTAACAGATAGTAATGGAAGAACGTCTTCAGTAGCAACAAGAACACAAGCAACAACATATGTAAATCCAAGTGTAAGTAATGTAATAGCAAGTAATATAACAGGTGATAGTGTAACGATTAATGTAACTGCTAGTGGAGGAAGTAATAGTATAAGTAGATATTATTATTCAAGTAATAATGGTTCTACTTGGGTAAATAGTACAAGTAGTAGTTATACATTTAGCAATTTATCACCAGGAACTACATATAATTTCAAAGTATATGTAATGGATACAGCAGGACATCAATCAAGCCAAAAAAGTGTCAGTGCAACGACTGAAAATCCAACATTGGCAGATACATGTTCAAGTGGAGCAAATTTGGCAAGTTGTATAAAAGAATTTAGCGATTTAGCAGGTGATGGAGCAGAGGGAATATATTATCATGATGGAGTAGGCAGTTATACAAATGCCAATCAAGAAGCCGGAGATAATTCTTATAGATTTAGTGGAGCTAATCCAAACAATTATGTATGTTTTGGCAGTGATGAAGAAACATGTCCAAATGATAACTTGTATCGAATTATAGGTGTATTTGATAATCAGGTTAAATTGATAAAAATGCGTTATGGCAGGTATGAATGGGATAACGAAGGTTATTATACATGGGTTGATAGTACAATGAATAACAGACTGAATAATATTTTTTTAGGAACTTTAAATTCAATATGGCAAAGTAAGATATCAACTCATAATTGGAAAGTAGGGGGGTTAGCATCCGATAGTTCAGGAACAGCGAAGTACTTTTACGATGAAGAAGTAGGATCTTTTAGCAGCAGTACAACATACAGTGCAAAAATAGGATTAATGTATGTAAGTGATTATATGTACGGTGCGAGTCCGACATATTGGACATATTTAGAATACAGTAGCGGTGGAGCGGAATATGATTATAGAGCGGCAACAGAAGATAACTGGTTGTATTCTGGCAATGATGAATGGACAATTTCTCAGGCTTTACGTACTGAAAGTGCTTTCTATGTGTATTACACAGGTTTTGTTAGCTATGACAATATGAATCGTCCTTACTATACTCGTCCTGTCTTTTACCTAAACTCTGATGTAACCATCACCGGCGGATCCGGAACCCAAACCGCCCCATTTACGATAAGTTAACTATTTGACATTATTGGACATTATATGTTATAATACTCTCTTCATTAAAAAGGGAGTGATAGAATGAAGAAGCCAGTTGTCCAAAAACATTTTTTAGCATTAATGAAATTACCTGGAGATTATGTTTTAATAGATATATCTAAATTAGATATATCTAATGGTTATAATCCTAATACTTTAGCAGAATTAGATACTTTTACAATGTATTTTTCTAAATCAGAATTATTAGATGCTATTAAAAGATCTAATATAGTGGATGAAAGATATTTAAATGGTACTATGGTTATTCAAGATAATCAAAAACATAACCCAATTGATGTAATTGATAGAGAATTTTATGATAATTTTAGAATAGATTTATTTTTAAAGGATAAAATGCTTGATAAAAATGCATCTAATACTATAATAAATAAATTTGCATCTATTACTAAGGATGAAGTAATAACTAAAAGTTTTAAAAATGCTATACGTATGAATAATATAGATGAAGTATGTAATATTTTCTTTGAATTACCTTATTTAATTCAAAGAAAATTAATTGTTTATTTTATGAAGTGGCATAATAAAGAAAAAGAAATAGAAAAAGAAAAAGAATTAATTCGTGATAAAGCAGCCTAAAAGGGTGCTTTTTGTCAAATTTTGCCAAATTTTGACTAAAATACAATATTTTACTAAGTATTGTATTATAATATTAGTTAAGGAGTAATTATTATGTTTAGAAAAAAAAGTAAAATTGATACTGATGGTTTAAATGAAATTATTTATTTAAGTAAAAATATTTTAAAATTATTATTTATTGTTTTAGTTATTAGTATAGCTTTAGTAGCAATAATATTATTCCGCGAAATAGGAGTATTTCGCTTTATTGGTAATGTCCTTGGAGTTATTTCTCCTTTATTTATTGGTTTTATTGTTGCTTGGTTATTTGCACCACTTGTCGATAAAATGACTAAAAAAGGTATGTCAAGAATACTAGCATCTATTATTATTTATATTGTTTTTATTGCTTTCTTAGTAGTTTTTTTCAGAATTTTTATACCTATAATATATAATGAATTAAATGAATTAATTAAAACTCTTCCGGGAATTATGACTGATATAACAGACTTTATTAATAATATATTTGCTAATATTGATGTTGAAGGTGTTGATATTGAAGGAATAAAGGATAGTATTTTAGATGGAATAACCGCCTACGGGAATAGTATATCTAGTAGTATTCCAACAACTATTGTAAGTATTATGTCTAGTTTATTTAGTGGTTTAGGTAGTATATTTTTTGGACTTATTATTGGTTTATATATGTTATTTGATTTTGATAATGTTACTAATTTACTTCTTAAACTTATACCTAAAAGACATCAAATGGAAATTGCTAATTTACTTGAAGATATTGGTAGAGAAGTAAGAAAAAGTGTTAATGGTACTTTATTAGTTGCTTGTATGGTATTTGTTTGTGATACAATTGGTTTTTCAATCATTGGTTTAAAATCTGCTTTACTTTTTGGACTTTTCTGTGGAATAACCGATTTAATTCCATATATAGGTCCATATATTGGTACAGCTGTTGCAGCAGTTGTAGCATTTACCCAAAGTACTTTAGTAGGTATTGGAGTATTAATAATTGCTATTATAGTTCAACTTGTTGAAAGCTATATTTTACAACCAGTAGTTATGAGTAGAGCAACTAAACTGCATCCTGTAACTATAATTTGTGGTTTATTAATATTTGGTCATTTCTTTGGTATTATAGGTATGATTCTTGCTGTACCAATTATGTCAATATTTAAAGTAATATGGAAATTCTTAGTTAAAAAGTTTGAACTATTTCAAGAAAAAAGACCAGAAGTAGTTGAAGAATAAAGTTTTGTATGATATATTTATTAAGTAATCGCTTGAGGAAAGATTTTAAGTAAAATATTTTTTAAAGAGAATTAGTGGTTGGTGTAAACTAATAAAAATATTACTTGATGCTGCTTTCTTAGATTAAACGTTAATCGCGTTAAGATAATTAAGTAAAATTAAAGGATGGTACCGTGCGAATGCACTCCTTGGGTATTATCCTTTTTATTTTTAAGGAGAGGATTTAAAATGAAAATATTTATTATCGGGGGTAAAAGTGGTAGTGGTAAAGGTGAAGCTGCTAAATTTATAAATGAGTTTTATATTTATAAATTAAAAAAATGTGTTATTACAGAATATAGTAAGTATTTAAAAAATTTTGCTAAAGAATTAACCGATTGGGATGGAATAAGTGCTAATAAGCCTCGAGATTTTTTGCAAGAGTTTGGATCTAAGATTAGAGCATATGACAAATATTTTTTTACCAAAAGAATGATTGAAGATATTAATGTTTATGAATTAGCAGGAATTGATGTTGTAATTATAGCTGATGCTCGTATGCCTGAAGAATTTGAAGAAATGAAAGAAAATTATGATAATGTTTATAGCATTTTAGTAGAAAATCAATTTGCTCAAAGTAAATTGACAATTGCTCAACAATCCCACATTACTGAAACGGCATTGGAAAATTATAATGAATTTGATTATACATTAGCAAATGATGATTTAAATGCTTTAAAAAGCAAAGTATTTAAATGCTTGGAGGAAATAGAAAATGAAACAACTAACTAGTAAAGAATTAAGAGAATTTTATTTAAAATTTTTTGAAAATCATAACCACGCTATAATTCCGTCGGCATCATTAATACCCGAAAATGATCCAACTGTTTTATTTACAACTGCTGGGATGCATCCTTTGGTTCCCTATTTACTAGGAGAACATCACCCAGCTGGTAAAAGACTGTGTGATGTTCAGAAGTGTATTAGAACCAGTGATATCGATGAAGTAGGGGATGCATCCCATTTAACTTTTTTTGAAATGCTTGGTAATTGGTCTTTAGGGGATTATTTTAAAAAGGAAGCCATAACTATGAGTTACGAGTTTTTAACAAGTAAAGATTACCTAAATATTCCTAAAGATAAATTGTATTTCACTTGCTTTGCAGGAGATGAAAATGCTCCAAGGGATGAAGAAAGTTATAATATATGGCGAAGTCTTGGAGTAGCAGAAGATCATTTATTTTACTTACCTAAAGAAAATAATTTTTGGATTTTAGGTAGTGGTATCGGTCCATGTGGGCCTGATACCGAAATGTTTTACGATACAGGAAAACCAAAGTGTAGTGAAAATTGTTCTCCAGCATGTGATTGCGGCAAATACTTAGAAATTTGGAATGATGTATTCATGGAATACTACCGAGCTGAAGATGGTTCTTTAACTAAACTTTCCCAACAAAATGTTGATACTGGTATGGGACTTGAAAGAACAATTACAGTTTTAAATGGATACGAATCAGTATATGAATCCGATGTTTTTCAAAATTTAAAAGATTTATTAGAAAAATTATCTAGTAAAAGTTATGAAGAAAATAAAAAAAGTTTTCGGATAATTATGGATCATGTAAGAACATCTACCTTTATTTTAGGAGATGACCATGGTATAACGCCATCAAACGTTGGTGCTGGTTATGTTTTAAGAAGATTAATACGTCGGGCAATTAGACATTTAAGAAAATTAGGTCTTATGGAAGATGCTTTAGTAAAGTTATCCCAAGTAGTAATTGATGATTATCAAAGTATTTATCCTGAACTAGTTAAAAATAAAGAATTTATTTTTACAGAACTAGAAAAAGAAGGTATTAAATTTGGTAAAACGATTAAAGATGGTGAAAAATTATTTTATAAAGTAATTAAACATTTAGATGGTGATACAATAAGTGGAGAAGATGCTTTTAAATTATTTGATACTTTTGGTTTTCCTTTAGAAATGACTGAAGAACTTGCTAAAGAAAATAATTTACAAGTAGATATCAAAGGTTTTGAAGAAAAATTTAAAGAACACCAAGAAAAATCAAGAACTATCGATGCTGGTTCATTTAAAGGAGGTCTTGCTGATAGTTCTTATGAATCAACTAAGTATCATACTTTAGCTCACCTAATGCTAGCAGCATTACAACAGATGTATGGACCTAATGTAATTCAAAAAGGTTGTAATATAACTAGTGAACGAATTCGCTTTGATTTTAATTTAGATCATAAAATGACTGATGAAGAAAAAGAAGAACTTACTCGTATCGTTAATGAAAAAATTAATGAAAGCATTCCTGTAACCTTGGAAGAAATGCCTTATGAAGAAGCTAAAAGTAAAGGTGCTCATGGTACTTTTGAAGACAAATATGGAAGTGTTGTTAAAGTATATACAATTGGCAATTTCTCTAAAGAAATATGTGGTGGACCACACGTAAATAATACAAGTGAACTAGGAACATTTAAAATAACTAAAGAAGAATCATCATCAGCAGGGGTAAGAAGAATAAAAGGAATTTTAGAAAATAAATGATGTTACGATTACGTAACATCATTTTTATCCCGTAAAAAGTGGCAATTTTCACAAAAATTATCCCGTAAAAAGTGGCAATTTTCACAAAATTTATCCCGCAAAAAGTGGCAATTTGGTTGAAAATTCATTATATTTATGGTAAAATTGGTAACGTGGAGGTAAAAACATGGAACGATTATTTGAAAAAAAGTTACAAGATTGGAAAAATAATGGAATGAAAAAACCCCTTATGGTTATTGGAGTTAGACAAACTGGCAAAACATATATAATAAATAAATTTGGAAAAGAAAATTTTGAAGAATTTTTAAGTTTTGATATTGAAAAAAATGAATTTGTCAGAAATATTTTTGAGGAAACTATTGATGATGAAAAAATATTGGAAAAATTAGAACTGTTTTTAGGAAGAAAAATTGATTTGGATAAAACATTATTTTTCTTTGATGAAGTTCAAGTTAGTGAGCGTTTTATTACATCATTAAAATATTTTAATGAATCATCTAAACCTTATAAAATTATTTGTGCTGGTTCTTTACTAGGGGTAAAACTAAATCGTTTTTCAAGTTCCCTTCCTGTTGGTAAAATACAAATGGAATATATGTATCCTCTTAATTTTGAAGAATTTTTGTTAGCCACAGGAAAAACGATGTTAAGGGATAAGATTAAAGAATGTTATAAATCTATGAGCCCTATGCCTGATTTTGCTCATGAAGAAGCTTTAAAACTATATCGTAGTTATCTTTGTATCGGAGGAATGCCTGAGGCTGTAAATAATTATGTTTCTAATAATTGTGATGTTTTAAAATTTGATTCTCATATTTTATCTGATATAAAAGAACTATATATAGGGGATATGAAAAAATATGTTAAAGGTAATAATGAAGCTATTAAAATAGAAAAAGTTTATAATAGTATACCGCAACAACTTGCTAAAGAAAAAAATGATTTTCAATATAGCTTAATTGAAAGTGGAGCTAGAAAAAGAAAATACGAAAGTGCTTTAGAATGGCTAGTGGCTTCTAAAATGGTGTCAATATGTTTTAATGTTAAAAGAATTGAGTCTCCTCTAAAAGTATATGTTGATGATGCTCAATTTAAATTGTATTTAAGTGATTTAGGCATTTTAACTAATTTAAGTGAACTACCTTTTTCGGACATTATGCTAGATAATGATTTTATATTTAAGGGTGTATTAACCGAAAATTATATTGCTGAAGAATTAACTTGTAAAAATAAAAAACTTTATTATTGGACTTCTGATAGAGAAGCAGAAGTAGATTTCTTACTTTCGGGAAGTGATGGTATAATTCCCATTGAAGTAAAAAGTGGTAATAATATAAAATCAAAAAGTTTAAATTTATATGTCAAAAAATATAATCCTAAGTATGCAATAAGATTTTCTACTAGAAATTTTGGTTTTGAAAATAATATAAAATCAATTCCTTTATATGCAGCCTTCTGTATAGAATAAGTATTATTTCTTTTTAATTTTTGTAATAGTTATGGTATACCCAATAGGTGCTAAAATTTTGAGTAAACTTAATAAAGTTGGAGAACAATAGCCAGATTCAATCCTGGCTATTTTTTCTCGCGTTACATTAGAATACTTGGAAAATAATTCTTGAGTTAAATTATTTTCCTTACGAAATTGCACAAATTCTTTAATAAATATTTCATGTAGTTGAGTAGCATCAAATATAGTTTCAATATAGTTTTTATCATAGTCCATAAGTATCACCTAAATTTATTGTATCATTTTTGATACAATAAATCAAAAAAATCTTGCAATAAATATCGATTTATTTTATAGTTAAACTAAGGATGATGCGGAAGTATCGCCATAAAAGGAGATTTTTATATGGAACAATTTGATGCAAAAGAAAAAAGGAAATTGACTGGTTATCCACATATCGATAAAATGTGGCAAAAATATTATGATGCTGAATTTTTAAAACAACCATTACCTGAAAATACTTTAAATGGTTATTTGAAAAATCAAACTAAAGGTTTTGATGACTATACGGCATTAAACTATTATGGTAATAAAATATCATATGGTGAATTATTTGAAAATATTGATAAAGCCTCTAAAGTTTTAAGTTCTTTAGGTGTTGGTTATGATGATAAAGTAATGTATTTAATGCCAAATATTCCCGAGACTGCTTACTTGTTTTATGGAACATCACAAATCGGAGGAATTTCTGATTATGTCGATCCACGACCTGATAGCGTTGATCTTAATATTAGCGCTCAAAAGTTATTAAAATTAGTTATTAGGGAAAAAATTAAAATGATTGTTGCCCTAGATCAATGTTATTTAGCAATGATTAAACCAATAGAAAAAGAATTAAAAGAGTTAGGAATAGAAAATGTAGTTATCGTTTCTGCCAAAGATTCGATGAAATTAAATCCTGCACTTATGAGTTTTGAAGAACTTGCTGCGTTAAAACAAAGAGCTATAAAAACGAAACAAATGGAAGAAGTACTAAAGATGGCTCGGGCAAATTCTGTTTTAAATGTCATGGATTACCAAAAATTACTAATGGATACTAAGTATACGCAATTAACTAAAATACCATACGTACCTGATAAAATAGATGCTATTACGCATACATCAGGTACTAGTAGTCCTATTCCTAAACCAATACCTCTTACTAATGATAATTTAAATAAATATGTTCATCAAACATATGGCGCAAATATGAATATGGAACAAAAAGATAAAGGACTACATATCCTCCCTTACTTTGCGGCATTTGGTCTTGCCAATGTCTTACATGCCGGTTTATGTAGAGGTTGGGAACTTATAGAAATACCTGAATTTTCTCCAGCCAATTTAGGAAAATTAATAATAGAACATCAACCCCAAATAATTATTGGGACACCTACATGGTTTATAAATATGATGAATGATCCTATGTTAAAGAACGCTGATTTATCATGTTTAAAAATGGTAACCTATGGTGGAGATTCTATGGAAGCGGAAGATGAAATAAATCTTAATAAATTCTTGCAAAGTCATAATAGTTCCATTGTTGTAACTAAAGGTCATGGCATGAGTGAAACTAGTGGTTGTGCATCTTATGCTACCAATGATTATAATGATATTGGCATAATGGGAATACCTATGCCTAATACGATTTATGCTGTTGTAAATCCTGAAACTAAAGAATTATTAAAATTTGAAGATGGAGTAGACTATCTAGAAGGTGAATTAATAATTTCTTCACCAGCCATAACTAAAGGTGTTTTAAACGGGGAAGTAATTGTTCCTCACGGCAAATATGATGGTCTAGATTTTATCTACACAAGAGACTTAGCAACAATGGATCGATCAGGTAAATTAAAATTCTTAAGTAGAATAGATCGTTCATTTACAAGATATGATGGTTTTAAAGTTAAACCATATGAAATAGAAAGTGTTTTAAAACAAGATGCAAGAATAAAATCATGCATAATATCGCCATATTTAGATGGTGAAAAATATGGTTTTATGATAAAAGCAACAATTGTTTTAGAAGATGACTTTGTATTATCTAAAGATGAACAACTAGAATTTGTCAAAGACTTAGTAGATAAATATTTTGTCAAAAATCCTGATGTTTCATCAAGACAATTACCATCAAAATTTGTGATTAGAGAAACTCTTCCTCAAACAAAAAATGGTAAAATTGATTTTAACTCATTAGCTCAAGAAGAATTAAGTGGTGATGAAATAACTGTTGTATTAGAAGAAACAAATTTATCGGTTGGTAATATCGAAATAATTCCTCCACAAAAATCGTCAACTTTAACAAGAAATAAAGCAAAATAATTTAATTTAAATCAAAAATGTGATAAAATGAATATAATTGAGGGTGTTGTAATATGAATTCTGGTTTTATAATGTTAAATACTTTTTCTTTAATAATTGCTCTAATTTTAATCGTCGTATTTTTTAGCAAAGAAAGAGTCCACCATACTGAGGACAATATCTACGGCAATTTATTGGTCTTGATTTTTGTGACCAATTTAATTGGCTTAGTTTTAGGTTTAAGTTTAGATATTCATTACATCTATAAAGATTTTATTATCATTTGTTTAAATAAAGCTTATTTAATTTTATTAATAGTCTCATTGACTCTTTTTGCCTATTATACCTATTGTATATCACGGTATTACAAACATAATAGCAATAAAGTTAATGGGCTTTTTGTCTTTTTTGGGGTTCTTAATTCTTTAATGGTAGCCTTTTTACCTTTAAAAGTTGAAGTAATAAATAATTCATCTATGACTAGTGGTATGGCTATGAATTATACTTTATTTGTTTTTGGTTTAGTTTATATCTTTTTAATGTTTTTAGTTTTATCAGATATAAAAAATTTAAAAAATAAAAAGTTTATACCAGTAATTTTATTAATTGTTGAAGCCATAATAATGATTATTATTCAAGCCTTATATCCAGAGCTTAATTATCTAGTAAATCCTTCTTGGGTTATAACTTTAATGGTAATGTATTTTACCATTGAAAATCCTGATATTAAAATGATTGAACAACTTAATATTGCTAGGGATACTGCGGAGAAGGCTAACGCCGCCAAGACGGACTTTTTATCAAATATGTCTCACGAAATAAGAACGCCATTAAATGCTATTGTCGGTTTTAGTAATTTATTACTTGATGATGAGTTGCTTCCCGAAAAAGCTAAAGATGAAGTCCGAGATATAGTAATGGCATCAGATAATTTACTGGAAATTGTTAATGGTATTTTAGATATATCCAAAATCGAAGCGGGTAAATTAGAAATAATTGATACCGAATATAGTACTAAAAAAGTAATTGATGAACTAGTTTCTTTATCTAAAGGTCGTCTTGGAGAAAAACCAATTGAATTTAAAACCAATATTGATGCTACTTTACCACCTATATTATATGGCGATGCTGGTCGAATCAAACAAATATGTGTCAATATCTTAACTAATGCTATTAAATATACTAAAGAAGGCTGGATAGAATTTAAAGTAAGTTCAGTTATTAAAGATAATATATGTCGTCTTATAATATCAGTTGAAGATACAGGTATTGGTATCAAAGAAAAAAATATTGATAAACTATTTAATAAATTTGAACGTCTAGATTTAGAAGACAATGTTACTATTGAAGGTACGGGACTAGGTCTTGCTATTACTAAAAAATTAGTTGATTTGATGCATGGTAAGATAGTGGTTCAAAGCGTCTTTGGTAAAGGATCAAAATTTACAGTAAGTATTGATCAACGGATAGTAGAAAATCCAACGATTAAATTAGATTCAGAAAAAATCACTAACGAAGAAATAATTGTTAATAATAAAAAAGTATTACTTGTTGATGACAATAAGATAAATCTAAAAGTTGCCGAGCGCTTGTTAGAATCTTATGGTATCAAAACCGACAGCGTTGAAAGTGGCTTTGCTTGTCTTGATAAAATCAAGAAGGGCGAGGAATATGATCTTATCATGCTTGATGATATGATGCCTAAGATGAGTGGGGTAGAAACTCTTAAAAAACTAAAAGGAATCAAAGGTTTTAATATGAAAGTTATTGCCCTTACTGCCAATGCTTTAACTGGCATGCGTGAAAAATATCTGAGCGACGGCTTTGATGATTATCTTGCTAAACCTATCAATAAAGATGAGTTAAATAAAGTTATTAACAAATATTTAAATAATGATTAAGGAGTGAATTTGGGATGAAAGATGTTAATATTTTGATTGAAAATGGAGCTAATGTCAAAAAAGCTTTAGAATTATTTGGAGATATGGAAACTTATGATCAAACTTTGGAAGTATTCCTAAGTGAAGTTCCAAGCAAAGTACAATTGCTAAAAAATTATAAAGAAATAGGGGATATGGCTAATTATGCGATTCAAGTTCATTCACTAAAGAGTGATGCTAGATATTTTGGTTTTGAAACTCTTGGAGAACTTGCTTATAATCATGAAATGGAAAGTAAGAAAAATAATTTATACTATGTTACTGAACATTTTGATGAACTTATGGAAGAAACTAATCGCATCATTAATTTAGTAAAAAAATATTTAGGAGTAGGTAATATTTCAGAAAGCGAATATAAAAAACCTGAAAAAAATCATGATAAAGCCATATTAGTAGTAGATGATTCTAATTTGATTAGAAACTTTATTCTAAAAATATTTAAAGATGATTTTGAAGTAATAGTAGCTAGCGACGGTAAAGACGCATTAAATATAATCAATGATGAAGCGCAAAATAATAAAATTAAAGCTGTATTACTCGATTTAAACATGCCTAATGTGAATGGTTTTGAAGTCTTAGATTATTTTAAAAGTAATGACTTATTTAAAAAATACCCTATTTCAATTATTACAGGAGTAGATGATAAAGAATCCATTGAAAAAGCTTATAAATATCCTATCGTCGATATTTTACTTAAACCATTTAATGAAAGAGATGTCAAAAAGATATTAGAAAAAACAATCAATAATAACATTTAATAAAAGTTGCTTTTTGCAACTTTTATTAAACTCTTGTCATTATATTTACTTCTATTTTTGGTAAACTCTTTAGAGTTTGCTTTTCTTTTGTTATAATTAACTAAAGGAGAAACCATTATGAATAAAAAACTAGTTATATTTAATTACATTTTACTTTTATTTTCGATAATAATATTTGGAGAATATTTATTAAATTATGCATCACTTAAAGCATCATATATTCTATTTTTGCTTTTCTTTATCTTACTTGCTTTACATGTTTTTGTAATAGGAATAACTTGTAATAAAGAAAAAGTATATAAGCAAAATATAAAATTATATTTAATACTTTATATAATTTTACTAATAAGTTTAACAATATTTATTAATCGTCCATCATTTGCCTTATTTGATTCTTTATTTCTTCAAACCTATTTAGATGAAATAAATTTAATTCCTTTTAAAACTATTATTCATTTTCTAACAGGTAATATTAATATAGGAATTAAATTATATAATCTTTTAGGTAATTTATTTGCTTTAATGCCTTTATCTTTTTTACTAGTTTTAATAGATAAAAAGTATGAATCATATAAAAGTCAACTAAAAATATTATTTATAACAGTATTAGGTATCGAATTATTACAATTCTTTTTGTCGGCAGGTCGCTTGGATATAGATGATTTTATTTTAAATATTGGTGGAGCTTTATTGTTTTTTACTATATTAAAGAAAACAAAATTAATTAATTCAATTAAACATTTATTTAATAGCGATTTAAATATACCTAATCATACTAAATATATTTTGCTAATACTAATAACTATTGCAATAATTATTATGGATATTTTATTTATTATTGATTTAAATGCTAATAAAAATACCTTGCAAGAACATGATTATTTTTCCAGTAATGAAATTAATAATTGTCATGGTTTAAGAAAAGTAAAAATAAATAATTATAATTTATATGTAGACTGTGTCGATATTTCTTTTACTGACGAAGAAGATTATTACTTTACTTTAGAAGAAGCCTTGAAACAAAATAAAATCGATTTAAACAACTTAAATAAATATTTTAAAATAGTTGAGTTTTTAGAAGATGCCACTATTTATCAGGATGATGAATTTATCTTATTTACTTGTAAAAATAGTAAAGATATTTATGTTGGTAACAAAGATATGCAATATAATGGAGAATGTTCATGAGTATTTATGATGTTTTAAAAAAATTAAATATCTCATATAATAAAATTGAGCATGAAGCAGTTTTTACTGCTCACGAAGCTCAGGTGCTAAAGAAACGTATTAAAGGAGTAGGGTGTAAAAATTTATTTTTAAAAAGTGAGACTAAAAATTATTATTTATATATGCTAGAGGATAATAAGCAAGCCAACTTAAAAAAGTTAGAAGAATTTTTAAATATCAAAAAAATTCATTTTGCTAGTAGCAACGAATTAATGCAAATATTAGACTTACCAAAAGGTGGTGTAACTCCACTCGGAATAATTAATGATTTAGATAATAAAGTTACAATAATACTTGATGCTAATCTTGTAAATAAAGTTTTACTAATGCACCCAGAAGTTAATACTAAAACATTAGCAATAAATTATAAAGATTTAATAAAATATATTGAGTACCTTGATCATTCATATTTAATTTTTAGTTGACAAACTCAAGTTTAGATAATAATATTATATATGCAAGGATTTATTATTTAATTACTGTGCAAATTAAATATTAAGTTCTTGTCTTTTTTAGAGAGTGAAAATTATGAATAGATACAAATCAACTAGACTTGCTAGTATATTAGGTATACTTGGCAATCTTTTTTTACTTATTATTAAAGGGTTTTTAGGACTTATTACCCGTAGTCAAGCTATGATTGCTGATAGTATTAATTCCGCGAGTGACATAATATCATCATTTCTTACATTTGTTGGTAATAAAATTGCTAGTAAACCTCGTGATGATGATCATCATTTAGGTCATGGTAAAGCTGAATATATTTATTCTATGCTTATAAGTGTTTTAATTATCATTGTAGCAATAACTCTTCTTAAAGATTCTATAATTA
>CALVUU010000108.1 GCA_944363655.1 uncultured Bacilli bacterium
TAATGGTCAAACAGTAAGAATGAGCGCTAGAGAATTAAGAACATTAAATAAAGCAGCATAATACCTAAATAGGTATTTTTTTATTATATAACTAAAAAAAATATTGAAATTAATCAATATTTTTTTAATATCTACAAGCATCAAAATTAGCTGTATCATTATAATTACGATATTTATCAGCAACACATGATCCAGGTTCATTTTTAGCCCCTGTTATATTAATAATATAAGATAAATAATCACTTATACAATATCTACCAGTTTCACTTCCATTATTACATTTGTAATCATAGTTTTTACCATCTAAGCTTCCTGTATAATCTGCATAACTATTAACACTATTATATCTTCTTATTTCTTTTATAATTGAAGGTGTTAATATAAATGTATACATAGGATCTCCTGAATATATTTCATAATCACTAACACCACGATTGTTATTAATATATAATTTTACAGTATTATTATTATAACTACAATTTCCATCAAAACTACACCAATTAGATCCTGTATTCCTTTTACTTCCATCAATATCAGGAAATGGATCAATTAAATCAATAGTTCTATAAACAACTCGTATATCTCCAGGTCCTCCATTCGGATTATTCGGATTATTCGGATTATTTGGATTATTTGGATCTGGAATTAAATCTGAATAAACTGTAAATTCACATTGCCATTTTCCATATTTACCACTTTCAGCAGTACTTAAAATAGTATCAATATCTGTTGTTGTTTGACCAGCTTTTAAATGTCCAAGATTAGAATAAGTCAAATCTAAATTACCTCTTCCATGCATAGAGCCATATAATCCATCAGGAATAGAATATGAAACTGGAAAATTAGATTCTCCAACGTCATAATAATTTGTCGTAAAGTTTGAATTAGTATAATTAGGTAACTCAAATCTATGAATTGATAAATTATTTGATTTTAAAACATATCTAAAAATATCAGCATTTAATGAAAAAACAGTTATAGCAGTTCTAGTCTTCTCTACAAATCTTTTGTTACCATTTGCATCAGTTCCTGAACAATTAAGCATACTGACAGGCGTAGAAGGACAAGATGTACCACTACAACCTTTTATTTGATTAACTTCTTGATGAATACAATTAGAACTATCAGTCATTGAATAATTAGTAGATGTATCCAATTTACCAGAATATGTATAATTTTTACCATCACTGTATGTAATAGTAGCTTCTGGACTAGTATTGTAAATAGAGTTTTCATCCCAAGTATAACATTTTTTCATAGCTTGAACTAACCCTTCAGCATAAGATATTGCACTATTATATTGAGCTAGTGCTCCTGCGACATTTGCAGTAGGTTTATTATTTCCACACCAGTTTTCAGAATTTCCACTATAATACTTTCCATTAACAGTATATCCAGACCAACTAACCGAATATTTAGGTATTTTTGTATCATCAGCAGCCCCTGGTACACATTCATATCTAACAATTGGAGGATTTTCTTTACATGTTTTAAGCTCCTCGCCTTTAAGTCCATAACAAGTAGAGTAAACTGGTCTTTCAGCTGTACAACACGTTACGTTCGTAGTATTATTAACACAACCGCAATCACCAATTTGTTTTACATTATTGGCCAGTGCATATTCCCTATTTTCTTCAATTCGCCAATTAGCATAAGATTTTATTATATTGTTATTAGCTGTTTTTAAATCACTTGTAAATTTACTCCAATTAACAGATTTAGTTTTACATGTTCGGCCACCTGTAGCTTCACTATATCCCCACATAAACCTACTACCAGCTTCAACTGTAATATCACCGCTTGCAAAATTAGTAGTAAGTGTTTCAATACAATAAACTTCACAATACTGACTTCCTAAACTAGGTTCATAATATGTTAAGGCTGAATTTTTATTAGATTCTTTGTGAGGATCATTAAAATAATAACCTTTATCATTAAACACACAATTATTCCAATATTCTTCACTTATCTCTCCTTGAGCTGAGTCAAGATATTCTATACTATCACCATTAATACAAGTTCCAACATTATATTTTGGTGTACAATTATATTTACCACCTGGCGTAGGTTGAGTTGGTGTATTATCACCTAATGGTATACCACTTATCCATAATACCCCAATTCCAATACCAGCATTGCTGGTTACTTCATCATTATTAAAAGATGCTTCATTGGTATTACAAACAGAATTAAAACGACCACTATTTATACTAATGGCGCCTCCAAAATAACTAGTAGAACTAAAATATCCTTTAATTTTTGTTGCACCTAATTGTTCCATTTGTTGTGGAAAAACACCAGATAAATAAACAGAACAAGGTAAAGTAAAATTAGTTATCGAATTTAAATCACACAACGCAGTTTTTCCATTACAGCCAGAAGTAAATCCTCCTCCATCTTTTTGGCTAGCAATTTGTGCTAATTCATATGGAGTTCCAATATATGTATCTCCATTAATTAAAACATTAGTTATTGGTTCCCAAGTTATAAATAAATTATATAAATTTTCATCTACAGTATCAGATTTTATGTAATAATTTCCCAATGTTACATGTACATTTTCTAAAATTGTATTAAAAAATTTCGCAAGAACTTTTGAATATTCTTCATCACTTAATGAAGAACTTGGTTTTGAATTTAAATTATCAAATAAACTACCTAATTTTTTATTTTGAATGGCACTTCTATAGTTAATATTAAAATTATAAGTTTTTCCATTATATTCAACAGTAGAATAATCTTCTAGCAAAGCTATATTAGATCGTATAGCTAATCCATTTTGCCATGATAGCTTACAATTCCCGCTCATATAAGACACTTTATTACCACAAATATAACTAGAATTACTTGCAATATATGTTTTACTATCGCTTACACTCCATGCATCAGTTAAATTATCTACAATCATATAATCATTGGTATAAACATTTTCCCCATTAGCCTTAACAAATCCTATTCTTATCCCTAATATATTATTTAAATATTTGGTTGTAGCATTAGCAGGAGCAGGCTTTGACGTGTGAACACCAATACCAGTATTAGCATCTTTTCCTGTAGAATATACAGCATCTTCAGGTGGATCTTCACTATAAACATAGACTATTGGTATAAATAAACATAATATAATTGAAATTATTAATACTATTTTCTTCATAAATCATCACCTATCATTAAATTAATTATACAGTATTTTTTAAAAAAAGTAAATAAAAAAGTACTATCTTCTTCTAGTACTTTCGTAAACTTCTTCTTTTTCATCTAAAAGATTATTTTTTAATTCTCTTTCAATAACATTTATTTTTTTATTTAATAAAGCCATATATTTTTCATCTAAATAAATAGAATACTTTTCTTTAATTACTTTTTTATATCTAGCTAAATCATCTAAAGCAATTCTAGTATCATCATCTGAGGAATCATCTAAATTATCTATAATTATTTTTAAATAAAAATCTAATCTATTTTTTATTTTTCTTTTGATTATTTTTTCTATTAAGGATGGTTTAATAATAATCATTTCATTTACTCTAACACCCTCATAAGGATAATTATTTTTAGGACTAAATTTATAACCATTTGCTTTATCACAATTAACAAAAACAACTTCTCCATTATAATTTTTTTTAGATATAAAATATTGTTTCATATTAATCATCCCCCAACAAATCTGGTCTACGTTCTTTAGTTCTCTTTAAACTTTGTTCATAGCGCCATTTTCTAATATTTTCATGATGTCCTGATAATAAGACATCTGGTACCTTCATACCATTATAATCTGCTGGTCTAGTATAAACAGGATAATCTAATAAGTTATTATTAAACGAGTCATTTAAATGAGAATTAGTATCTATTACACCATCAATTAATCTTACTACACTATCAGTTATTACCATACTAGCTAATTCGCCACCTGTTAAAATAAAATCACCGATTGAAAGTTCTAAATCACATAATGATCTTATTCTTTCATCAAATCCTTCATAATGACCACATATAATAATTAAATGTTTTTTATAACTTAATTCATAAGCTTTTTTTTGATTGTATTTAATTCCTTGTGGTGTCATCAATATCACATATGAATCATCGGTTTTTAAATCATTAACAGCATCAAATATTGGTTGTGGCATTAAAACCATACCTTCGCCACCACCAAAAGGATAATCATCAACTTTTTTATGAGTATCTTTTGAATAATCTCTTATATTATGAATGTTTATTATAACTTTATTATCAGTAATAGCCCTTTTAATAATTGATTCAGTTAAAAAATTATCAAACATTTTAGGAAACAATGTTAAAATATCAATTTTCATCTAATAATCCTTCTATTACATTAATGCTTAATATTTTTTTATCTAAATCAATATTTTTAATAAATTCATCTACAAAAGGTATTAAATAATTTTTACTTCTATTTTTAACTACTAATATTTCCTGCTTATTTTTAATTATACTAGTTACTTTTCCAATTAATTTATCATCATCATAAACTTTCAATCCTATTATATCTTCATCAACATATCCATCAATAACTAATTCTTCTCTTTTAACAAAGACTTCATCACCTTTAAAAATAATTGCATCGTTTATATTATCAATGCCATTAAATTTAACCATATCATAATTTTTATGTTTTCGATAGCTATCTATTATAACTTTTTGCTTTCTTTTACCTAAATAAAGTTTATTACCTTCAAAAAAAACTTTATCTTTATACTTAAAATCAGATACAATTCTTAATTCACCCTTAATTCCATGTGTATTTACTATTTCACCAACATAAACCATAAAAATCCCTACTTATCTAATTCATATAAAATAATACTATTCGCTACACCTACATTTAAACTTTCACATTTATCATTCATATCAATATATATAAATTCATCACAAAATTCACTACTTAATTCACTGATGCCATTTCCTTCATTGCCCATTATTATAACAAATTTAGAAACTTTTTCAAGAGTTTTTAAACTTTTCCCATGAGTTACTTTTGTTCCATATATCTTATATCCATCACTTTTTAATTTTGGACCAAATTCATTAATATCAGATATAACTATATTCAAATGAAATATCAATCCTTGAGTTGCTCTAATAACTTTAGAATTATATAAATCAACACAATCTCTACTTAAAATTAACGTATCAATATTAAAAGCAACACAACTTCTAATAATTGTACCTAAATTACCTGGATCTTGAATACAATCTAAATAAACTATTCGTTCTCCCTTAATAACTCCTTCTTTTTTATTACAAATTCCTATTACATTAGTAGGAGTTTCTAATTCACTTAAATAGTTTTTAACATTATTCGTCATATAGTATGTCATTACATCTAATGGTAGTAATTCATTTTCTTCTAATAACATTTCTTTTAAATATCCTGTTTTATATGCTTCTAAAACCAAATGCTTTCCTTCAACCAAAAACATATTTTTTTTATCACGATATTTTTTATTATGTAATTTTTTTAAATCTTTAATTTTGTTATTATCAATAGAACTATATAACATAATAATCACCTTAATAATAATATCAAAAATAAGCAAAAAAGTAAATTATTTTTGCTTATTTTAAAACAACTTATTATATATTTGTTAGTAAAATATTATATTTTTAAATCTGATATGGATTACTCCAAGTACCATTACCTCTGGTAATGGTGACATCAGAGTTAACAACTATAACTGCACGAAGCCCATACGCGTTGGACACAGCAGAGTAGTTGGCACCACCATTGTCGTTCACGTACCAAGCAGAAGAACTACTTGTATATGGTGTCATTGTCCAATATGTTGTTGCATTATTATAACTACTTGTAGTTGTATAACCT
>CALVUU010000109.1 GCA_944363655.1 uncultured Bacilli bacterium
TTCCATAAATAATGGCGCATATCAAGCAAATAATGTATTTAGTAATTTATCAGAAAATACTAATTATACTATCAATGTCAAAGCCATTGATAGTATAGGTAGAGAATCAAATGTATATACATTACAAGTAAGAACAGATACATATACTTTACCAACGATAAGTATAAATTCATCAGCAACAACAAATAGTATCACAGTAAGTGTTAATGCTACTCCTGGAGATGGTAGTATAGTAAGTTATCATTATTCAAGAGATGATGGAAGTAATTATACAGCAACAAGTAGTAATACACATACCTTTAGTGGACTTACATCAGGTACAACATATTATTTAAGAGTATATGTAACAGATAGTAATGGAAGAACATCAGCAGTAACATCAAGAACGCAAGCAACAACATATGTAAATCCTAGTGTAAGTAGAGTAACAGCAAGTAATATAACAAGTGATAGTGTAACCATAAATGTAAGTGCAAGTGGTGGAAGTAATAGTATAAGTAGATATTATTATTCAAGTAATAATGGAAATACTTGGGTTAATAGTACAAGTAGTAGTTATACATTTACGGGATTATCACCAGGTACACAATATACATTTAGAGTATATGTAATGGATACAGCAGGACACTCTTCAAGTCAAAGTAGTGTAAGCGCAACAACAAATGAGCCAACGTTGGCAGAGATATGTGATGGAAAGACTTTTGCAAGTTGTATTAAGGAGAATATATATACAAGTGATGGAACAAATGGATTATATTATCATGATGGGCAAGGAAGTTATACTAATGCCGATCAAGAAGCGTGGGATAACTCATATAGATATGCTGGAGCCAATCCAAATAATTATGTCTGTTTTGGAGCATCCGCAGAGACATGTCCAAATGATAATTTATACAGGATAATTGGAGTATTTGGAAATCAAGTAAAATTGATAAAGTATGATTATGCTACAGAAATTATATTGGGAACAGCTAGTGAATTTAATTCTAGTTCAAATTATTTATTAAATTATAAAGGGTATTTAAATGAAGTATCATATTATGCTTGGTGTGGAGATGAAATATGTACAAGCAGTAGTTGGGGGAGTAGTCAATTAAATAACAATACACTAAATGGAACATATTTAAATAATTTGGGTAGTGATTGGAACAGTAAAATATCTAACTATGAATGGAGTGTTGAAGGACTTTGGGAGGGAGATGGTCTTCTTTCACCGGTGAAAGAAGTGTTTATGTCTGAGGTATTGGATCACGCAAATGCAAATTATAGAGCAAAAATAGGGTTAATGTATATTAGTGATTATGGATATGCAGCAGATCCAAGTAATTGGAATACAAATTTAGGTAATTATGATAGTACAACTGTAAGAAATAATAATTGGTTATTTATGGGAGCTCCTGAATGGACAATAACTAAAAATAAGGACGAATCAAATATTTTTATTGTATCTGATACTGGTAATATTGATTGTGGTCGAATTAATGGAATATTACATTCAGCGGAGGCTGTTAGACCAGCATTTTACCTAAACTCTAATGTAACTCTCACCGGGGGATCCGGAACCCAAACCGACCCTTACCGAATTGCCTGAAATAAAAGTGAAATTTTTTTGATATTTGGCAAATTTATTGACAATAATTAAATTATTAAAGTATAATTATTATAAGAAATAAAGGATTGATTTTATGCGTTGGAGATTTAAGTCAGTTTTAGTTTTCATATTTATTTTAATTATTGCTTGTGCTTCTGTTGGAGTTGGATATTTATTTTATAATGAAGTAATAGAAAGATCTAATGTCGTTGTTGATGGTGATCTTACAATTAACTATATTAATGGAGATAAATTCAATTTAACTGGAGATGCAACAATAGCCTTTTCTGTTACTAATAATAGTGATGAAGAAAAATATTACTATATTCAACTATCAGATGTTTATGCTAATGGAGTTGATTATGAACTTACATCATCAAATAACTTGGATATAAGTAATACATTAAAATCAGATATAATATATAATCAAGTATCTATTAATAGTAATGAAACTATTAACTATACCCTTGATTTTAAAAGTAATGGTAATGAGTCCTATTCCGGAACAATTAAGATTGGACTTAAAAGTAATGAAGAAAATACATTTGCTGATGTTATTTTAACTAATAATAATGTAAGTGATACCATGTTAACTAATTATGGAGAACCAGCAACCCTTGATGAAGGTTTATTAAAAACTGAAGATGATTTAGGAACTGCCTACTACTTTAGAGGGGCAGTTACCAATAATAATGTATCTTTCGGAGGATTTAATTGGAAAATTGTTAAAATTAATGGAGATCGTTCAGTTAAATTAGTTTTAGATGGTATTTTAGAAGAAATAAGTAGTTATTATGAAGGGTCATATGCCTTTGTTGAATCAAATATAGTTGATGTATTAGAAAAATGGTATGATGCTAATTTAACAGATTATAGTAGTTATATTGCTTATTATAAATTTTGTAATGATACTACATTAGAAACAGATGGTACAACTTATACTGCTTATAGTAGGATTGTAACTAATAAAATACCTACGTATGTATGTTTAGGATATTCTGAAAGTGGTAAAATAGGTTTGCTTACTGCTGATGAAATAGTTATGGCGGGTGGTTCTACAAGTAATAATTCAAGTTATTATTTATATAATAGTGAGATAAAAACCGCTTATTACACGATGACTAGTGCTATAAACCAAAATAGTAGTTATTATCCATTTATAGTTACTGTTGATGGGGCATTAGATGATAATGTCGATGGTACTTTACTTCGGGGTGTAAGACCTGTTATTAATATTACGAAGTCTGCTAAAGTAACAGGTATTGGAACTTTAGATAATCCATACAAAATTATAATGAATTAGAGCATTTATTTTGCTCTTTTTTCTTTACAGAAAAATAAGTTAGTGATATAATAAATGTCAACATTTGACATCTAGTTATGTCAAATGGGTGATAAATACTTAATAAGTAAATATGTTCATGATAAAATAGTATTGTGGTGGTAAGAATGAAAATATTTTCTGATATATGGGATTTTTTAAAAACTTTAAATTTTGTCGATATTGTTTTTTTCTTTGCAGTATTGATATTAATGGTATTGGTTGTAACCCTTATATATTTTATAAAGATTAATAATGAAGAAGAGCAAAAAGAGGAGCAGGAAGAAACGGCAGAAATGAAGATAGTAAGAGAAATACAAGAAAATTTAAAAAAAGAAGAACCTACAATAAACTTTACTGAATATGAACGGGACCAGGAAGATAAAGCCATAATTAGTTATGATGAACTATTAAATAAAAGTAGTAATAATTATGGACTTAATTATGAAAATGAAGAAGTAAAAGATGATTTGTGGGTAAAGAAAGTTAATTTAGATGATTTAGTAAAAAAAAGTGCTGAAGAAGCACCAAAGGTTGATGTCAGGGTTATCAGTTTTGCTAAAGAAGAAGCGTTTTTACAAGCGCTAAAACAATTACAAAAAGAATTGGGGTAAGGTTATGAAATTTAATATTATTACTTTTGGTTGTAAAGTTAATCAATATGAATCAAATATGATGAAGGAAAGTATGCTTCATCATAATTTTTCTTATGAGGAAGATTTAAGTAAATGTGATATTTTAATAGTTAATACTTGTACAGTTACTAATGTTGCTGATAAAAAGTGTCTAAAGATGATTAGACACTTAAAAAAAGAAAATCCTTCATGTATTTTAGCAGTAACTGGTTGTAGTTCGCAAAATAAACAAGATTTATATAAATCTTTAGGATTAGATATATTACTAGGAAATAAGGATAAAAGTCATATTGATGAGTTAATTGAAAAATTTATAATTACTAAAAAGCCTTATATAAAGTTTTATAATGAAAGAAACTTAGAATTTGAAGATATGATGATTAATTCTTTTAATCATGTAAGGGCATTCATCAAAATTGAAGATGGTTGTGATAACTTTTGCTCTTATTGTATTATTCCTTATGTTAGAGGTAGTGTTAGATGTAAAAATTTTGATACTGTAATTAAAGAAGCCCAAAATCTTGCTAATAGTAATCACAAAGAGATAGTCTTAACCGGAATTCATACTGGTAGATATATTGATAACGGACATGATCTTGCTGATTTAATTGAAGAATTATGTAAAATAGATAAATTAGAAAGAATTAGAATATCTAGTATTGAAATAACTGAACTAGGAGATAAATTTTTACAAGTATTAAAGAATAAACCTAAGGTATGTAATCACTTACATATCCCATTACAATCAGGATCTGATGCGATATTAAAAAAAATGAATAGAAAATATGATTTAGCATATTTTGAAAAAAAGATAAAAGAAATAAGAAGTATAAGACCAGATATTTCTATTACAACGGATATAATTGTGGGTCATCCTTATGAAACGGAAGAAAATTTTTTAGAATGTTTAGAATTTGCTAAAAAAATAGAATTTAGTAAAATTCATGTATTTCCTTATTCCTTAAGGGAAGGTACTAAAGCAAGCCAAATGCCTGAACAAGTTCCTGAAAATATCAAAAAAGATCGAGTTAAAAGATTAATTACTTTATCTAATGAACTAGAAAGAAAATATTATGATAAATTTCGCGGAAAAATAGTTGATGTTTTAATTGAAGAGTGCGATAATGGTATTAGTTTTGGACACACAAGTAATTACTTGTATGTTAAATTAAATGAAAATTTAGAAATAGGAAAAATAATAGAAAGAGAATTATGAATTATATCAAAGGTAAATTAAAAAAAATAATATTTCACAATAATGAATCAGGCTACGTAGTAGCCTTGTTTCGCGTGAAAGAAACAAACGATACCTTAATGCGTGAAAAAGTAAATAAAAGTATTACCGTAACTGGAGTATTTACAGATGTTTTTATTGATATAAGCATGACTTTATATGGTAATTATACTAATAACGAAAGATTTGGTATGCAATATGTTGTTCACTCATATGAAATAGATACTCCAACAACTAAAGATGCAATCATTGAGTTTTTATCCAGTTCTTTTATCGATGGTTGTGGTGAGAGAACTGCTAAAAAAATAGTTGATCATTTCGGAGAAAAAACTTTAGAAAAAATTAAAGAAAATCGAGATAACTTAATGGAAATTGAAGGTATAACTTCTATTCGTGCTGCTAAAATTTATAATTCCTTTCAAAATTACAATAAAAGTAGTGATGCTATTTTAAAATTTCAAAATTTAGGATTTACTATTGAAGAGTGCTCAAAAATTTACAATAAATTTAAAGATCGTATTGATGAAGTTTTGTCTGATGCTTTCTATGATTTAAAAGAAATAATTGATTTTAAAAAATTAGATAGTATTTATATTAATAATTTTGGTAGTGATACTAGTACAAGAATTTATGCTTGTATTCTTGAAACTATGCAAATTCTAAGTAATTATAATGGCGATACTTATTATTATCAAGAAGAAATTACTACTATTTTAAATAAAGAATTTAATATTATTTTAACGGAAGAAGTATTTGAAGAAATACTTAGTAAACTTGCTAGTAATAAGGATATTTATTTAGTAGATCGAAAAATATATTTAAAGAAATATTATGAAGAAGAAGAAAATATTGCTAAGAATTTAAAAATAATTGATAGTAAAAAAGTTAATAAAATAAGTGCTTTAGAAGAAAAATTAAAAGATTTAGAGAAAAGATTAGGTATAAATTATAATGAAACCCAAGAAAAAGCCATTATGAGTGCTTTAAATAATAATATAACCATTATCTCCGGTGGACCTGGAACTGGTAAAACAACTATTATTAATGCAATTACTAAGTTATATATTGAAGATAAAATGTTAGGACCAGCTGATATTATGGAAGAAATTGCCCTTTTAGCTCCGACGGGTAGAGCAAGTAAAAAGATGGCATCATCAACTAATTTGCCGGCCTATACAATACATAGATATTTGAAATGGTATAAGGATTCTAATGATTTTTTCTATAATGAATATAATAAGACACATCACCGTCTTATCATCGTCGATGAAGTTAGTATGATTGATATCGACTTATTTAATGCCTTACTTAATGGCATTTCTCCAGGAGTTAAACTCATTTTAGTTGGAGATACTTTCCAACTTCCAAGTGTTGGACCAGGACTCGTTTTAGATGATTTAATTAGTAGTGATTATTTTAATTATATTCCCCTAAATCAAATATATCGTCAGAGTGATAATTCATATATTCCATATTTAGCTAAAGAAATCAAAAATAATGAATTAAGTGAAGAATTTTTAACCAAAAAAGATGATTACTCTTTCTTTCAAACAAAATCTAATCAAATAAAAGATGCTATTGAACAAATTATTAAAATATCTTTAAATAAAAAAATAGATGAAAGAAGCATGCAAGTACTTGCTCCGATGTACAAAGGAGAAAATGGTATAGATAATTTAAATAATATTTTACAAAATATATATAATCCTAAAAGTATTACTAAAAATGAAATAAATTATTTAGATGTAACTTATAGAGAAGGGGATAAAGTATTACAATTAGTAAATGATTTAGATAATAATGTATTTAATGGTGATATTGGTTATATTGAAAGTATTAATGGTAATAAAATTGAAATAGATTTTGAAGGAAATACAGTAGAATATGAAAAGAAAAATTTAAAACAAATAAAGCATGCTTATGCAATAACTATTCATAAATCGCAAGGTAGTGAATTTGAACATGTTATAATGCCCATAAGTACAAGTTATTATAAAATGCTTTATAATAAACTTGTTTATACGGGAGTAAGTAGAGCCAAAAAAACTTTAACAATTGTAGGAGATCCTTATGCCTTTGCTAAAGCAGTTGCTAATAATTATTCCTCTAATCGCAAAACTAGTTTAAAAACTAAAATTATAGAAGTATATAATGAACAAAACGTCTCATAATAAAGTTAGAGGTGAACACATGAAAAACGCTTTTAAAGTAGCGGGTGTAGCTGCCGCTCTAGCCTTGGTTGGAACTTCAGTTTACGTAATGAATAATCAAAAAGCTCGCACACAAGTTGGCAAAAAAATGGTTAAAGCTATGGATGGAGCAGAGGCTATGATTGCTAAAAAAATGAATTAAAAAATAGCTTGGTATTTTCCAAACTATTTTTTTGTGCGAGCTAAATATGCTTGATATTCTAATTCATTATAATTTTTTTGTGTTTCTATTCTTACTTTTTCTTTTTCCATACTTGGTATATATTTAGCAATGGATAAATCTAAATTGTGTTCATCTACTAAATATGCTTTCTTTATAAGTGGAGCATATAAAGTATCATCTATTAAATGTCCTTCACTATCAAGTGTACCTACTAAATTTAAAATACCTTTTGCTGTTGCTACATCATATTCTACAAAAAAAGTTTTATCTTCTTCATTGTAATAAATTCTATTATATAAAGCTGATGTAATACTACCAAATTCATAAGAATAGACAAAAGTACGTGAAAAACTTTTAATAATAATTTTCTTTATTTTGTTTAATTCATCTGAAAAAGTAATTTCATCACTCCATGCCGTATAAGCATTATCGGCATGTCCCACAGGTAATTTAGTAAATATCCTAATTGATGGCAATCCTAAATGCGGAGCATTTCCTGATTCATTAATAGCATGAGCTCCATAAATCATAACTGCATTTTTATCTAATTCAACAATAATCGGATTTTCTTCATAACAATGTTTAGTAGTAACCGTTTCCCCATTTTCATTTTGATAACTAATAGATACCATTTTTGTATTATTTTTTAATGTATTAACATCTACTTTTAATTTACTATTTTCCAAAATAATCCCCTCCTTGGTACTATATTATAACAAATTCCCCTCAGTTTGACAACATTTGCAATAATATTGTGTTATATTGATACCGGTGATATTATGAAATCATATTTAAAAATAATTATTGGAGCTATTCTCATTGGTAGTTTATTTGCTTATCTTTTTTATCGAGATATTAATGATTCAGTGGTAGCATTAACTAATAAAGAATATGAAATTAGTTTATTTCAACTCGGAGTGTTTAAAGATTATGATAATGCCATAAATTATCAAAATAATTTTGGATCAACAATTATATATGAAGATAATGAAGGATATTTTCGAGTAATCGGAGGTATTGCCTATCACGAAGAAAATGTTGTCAAGTTAGAAGCATATTTCACTAATAAAAATTATGAGTATTATATTAAAAAAATTAAAGTCACTGAAGATTTTACAGATATGCTTACAAATTATGAGACAATCATGATAAAAACTGATAAAGAAGAAGTAATTGATAATATAAATAATTCAATGTTGGAACTATTCTTAACATATTTAGACTAATTTTAAACATAATAAAAATATGATAAAAAAATATAAGGATTACATAATATTATTAATTGTTTTTTTGCTTATTATATTTGGATCTAATATAAATGCTTTTCTGCGGGCTTTTGATAACAATTTAAATAGCAATAATATCAATAATAATTACTGTACTTCACTAGAAAATGATTATAATGAACTACTTAAAATAAATGATTTTAAAATTACTAGCGAACTTAATTTGGTGGTAAGTAAAGTAATGCTAAGAGATATTTATGAATTTAGTAATAATTTAACTATTTATAAAGGATCTAATGATGGTATTAAAGAAGGTAATGCTGTTATTACTGATAAAGGATTAATTGGAGTTATAAGTAAAGTTAATAAGGAAAGTAGTGTAGTAGAATTAATTACTAATAAAAGTAGTAATATTTCGGTTAGAATTGGTTCTTCTTATGGTATTTTAAATATGCAAGATAATTCTTTAATTGTAAGTGATTTATCGATGTATGATGATGTATTTATTGGGGAAGAAGTTTATACATCGGGGATTGGTAATCTTCCTGGAGATATTTATATTGGAAATGTAATAGATATAAAAGCAAATAATACAGAAATTGAAAAAATATTAGAAGTATCTCCGGTAGTGGATTTATCTACTATTAATTATGTAATGGTGGTAGTTTAAAATGTTTTATTTAGTTTTAGATATATTGATATATAATTTTACACCGTATTTATCCTATTTTTTTATTCTAAATTTAAATAATAAAAGTTATATATATAATTTAAGTATAGCCATAATTATTGATTATATATTACATACTTATTTTTATAATATAATATTTATAACTCTTCTTTTCTTATTAAAAAAATATGTTTTAAAATTTAATTATCATAATTTTAATGTTTATTTTTTAGTTAATTTACTTCTAGTTTTAATATATTATTTAATTAGTACAATTATATTTAGTTATATTAATATTTGGAAAATTGTAAAAGTTTTAATTATTAATGGTATATTTATTGCTATAAGTTATAAAAAGGATATTTTGAACATAAAATATTTCAGGTGATCCTATGGATGAATATCTAAGAATGCATAAAAGTAAGAAAAAAGGATTTAAAAGTACTAATGAAGTAAGTAAAAAGAAAATATTAAGTAAATATTTAACTAAATTTATGTTAGCAATAATTTTCTTTTTAATAAGTATTATATTTACAAATGTAAGTGATAAAAATCTTTTATTATATAAAGAATATGTTTTAACAGAATCATTACCATTTACTAAGATTAAAAGTTGGTATGAAGATTTATTTGGTGATGTTTTACCTAAAAATGATAATACCCAAACGGTTTTTGATGGTAAGCTTGTTTATAAGGAGATTAGTGATTATGAAAATGGTGAAAAACTTACAATTAGTAGTAAATCATTAGTTAATAGTTTATCTAGTGGAGTTGTAGTTTATTCCGGGGATAAAGAAGGGTACGGAAATACAGTTATTATTCAAGGAATTGATGGCGCAGATATTTGGTATGGAAATTTAGAAAATGTTTCAATAAACTTATATGATTATATTGAAGTAGGTACTGTAATAGGTAATACAGTAGATGAATATTTATATTTAGTAATTAAGAAAGATAACGAATATATTAAATATGAAGATTATCAAAATTAATTTTTTAACTATCTATTTTTTACTTATTTTATTTTTATGTGGTTATTTAAAAATAGGACTTATTATTTTCTTTATAGTAATACTACATGAACTTGGTCATGTCTTTTTTATTAAGTTATTTAAATATAAGATATTAAATATTACCATTTATCCTTTCGGAGGTATAACTAAAGTATGTAAAGATATAAATACTCCCGTAAATAAAGAGATACTTATTGCTATCGGAGGAATTATATTTCAAGCATTATTATTTATCATTATTTATTTTTTACCCCTTAGTATTATTACTAAAACAATATTTTATAAATATAATTTAAGTATTATTATATTTAATATTTTTCCAATAATTCCTTTATATTGTAGTATTATTTTAAATACTTTTTTAAATAAATTTTTTTCTTTTAAAGTATCTTATCATCTTTATTTTTTAGTATCTATTTTATGTATATTTTTTTATTTATTAAGTAATATTTGGTTTTCGTTAAATAATTATTTAATTATAACTTTATTTGTTGTTAAAACTTATTATACTTATAAGAATTATAATTATATTTTTAATAAGTTTTTACTTGAAAGATATTTAAATAAGTATGAATTTAAATATCTTAGTACTAAAGAAGGTAATTTAGATATATTAAAACTTGATACTTATCAATATTTTAAAGAAAAAGAAAAAATAGTGGGTGAGGCAAAAAAACTAAAGGAAAGATTTGACAAGTAATAAATTTTTGGATATAATTGATATGTTTTTAAGTAATTTCTTAAAAAACCGCACTGAAAAGGTTATAAACAAGTGTGTACCTTAAGGGCGCGACTTCACATAAAAGGAGGTATGAAATGAAAGCTATATTTGAAACAGGTGGAAAGCAATATTATGTTGCTGAGGGCGATGTTATCTATGTGGAAAAATTAGATGCTGAAGTTGGTAGTGAAGTAACTTTTGATAAAGTTTTATTTGCGGGTGGTGTTGCAGGAAATCCTTATGTAGATAAGATGCATGTTGTTTGTACTGTTGAAAAACAAGGAAAAAATAAGAAAATTAAAGTATTTAAGTACAGACCAAAGAAAAAATATCGTCATACTCAAGGTCATCGTCAACCATACACTAAGTTAGTAGTAAAGAAGATTGGTTAATGATAAAAGTTAATATTAAAAAAAATCATATTGTTGTTACTGGTCATGCTAATTTTGCTCGTTATGGTAAAGATATCGTTTGTGCAAGTGCATCAAGTATTATTATTACTAGCATTAATGCTTGTCTTAGATTTGATAATAAATCTTTAGAATATAAAGAAAAAAGAGATAAACTTACCATCGATATTAAAAGTGATGATAAAAATATTAAGTTAATAATTAAAAATATGATTTGTATGCTAGAAGAATTAGCAAAAACTTATAATAAAAATATTAAAATAGTAAAGGAGGAAGACAGATGAATTTCATGAAGTTAAACATCCAATTATTTGCGCACGTTAAAGCTCAAGGTTCTACTAAAAACGGTCGTGATTCAGCAGGTCGTAGACTTGGAGCCAAGGCTAGTGATGGACAAACTGTAAGTGCTGGGTCTATTATTTATCGCCAAAGAGGAACAAAAATTTATCCTGGTACAAATGTTGGAATGGGTAAAGATCACACTTTATTTGCCAAAATTGCTGGTGTGGTAAAATATGAAAGATCTGGTAAAAATAGAAAGAAAGTAAGTGTTTACGAAGCGTAAGCACTTTTTTTATAAATAATTTTATAAAAAAAGAGTATCAATTTTTACTCTTTTATAATAATGAAATTTGCTTTTTAGTCAATCCAGTTATTTTAGAAATTAAATCAATAGTGATTCCATTTTCTTTCATTTTTTTGGCATTTTCTTTATTTGCTTCAGCTCTTCCCTCAGCTCTTCCCTCAGCTCTCCCTTCCGCTCGTCCATCAATTCTTGCATCTTCTTTAATACAGTTTAATTCATATTCTCTTTCTTTTTCAGGATCCAAGTTTAATACTAGTGGTTGTTTTAATTTTGTTTTTACCTTTTCTGCTTGCATTAATATATCATCTCCTTTTACAAATTCATTGATTATTTTTTGATTTTCTTTACTCATAATTATATAAGTTAATCTTTTTTCTAGTTTACTTAATGTAACTTTATTGTACCATTTTTTCATACTACTTGCAATATTTATTTCAAGGACTTTGATGCCTGGACAGTATTCTTGATAATCTTCATTTTGTAATATGAATTCATCTTTACTTTTCCTATTAGCACCAAACGCATTAATATTTACGAGTATTACTTCCTTTTTACTTTCAGCCCCATCTTTATTAAAGTATACATTATTATAAACTTCTGCTAAATATCTTAATTTGGATGCCTTTAAACTACGATAATTTTGTCGGTTCATTTCTAAAATTACCACGTATTTACCGATTTCAATAATACAATCACTACGTTTTATTTCTAAATTATTATTGGGAACAAATTCTGTATCTAGATATTCCATATTATCTTGAACGTATTTATAATCTAACTTTAGTAAATCAGCAAGTACTGCTATTTGATAGAATCGAAAATCCGAACTTTTAAATAATTTTTTAAATGCTGAATCTAATGTAAAGTCTATTTCTAATTTTTCTTCAACCATAAGGCCTCCTTAATTTTATTGAGTTAAAAAATTTCTTACTAAATCAACTAATATTTCTTTTTCTTTAGGATTAGATTCTGCAATTAGTAGTGTTAAAGCAACTAAAGTATTATTACCAATAGTTAAGATACCATTATTATATAAAATTTTATAATAATCCAAGAAATAGATAAATAGGGTAGCAGCAATCCTTTTATTGCCATCAATAAATACATGATTTTTAATTATCATATAAAGAAAATTAGCGCCTTTTTCTTCTATTGTAGGATAAACATCATCTCCATCAAAGGATTGATAAATCGCTCCGATAATTTCTTTTAAGCCTTCATTTCTTTCCAAACCAAATAAATTACTACCACTACTAAATTTAAGTTTACTTATTACATCAATACACTCTTCATAAGTTATTATATTATTATTGATAGTTCCTTTTGGCTTAATTACTGTGCGATGATCGTAATCATCAAGCAAGTTTAAAGCATTAGAATAATTATTTATTACTTTAATTATTTCTTTGGCTTCATCGGCAGATACCTCATCATCAATTCTACCAGCAATATCTATCAGTTTAACTGTTTTTTCTAAATATTCTAATCTTTTCTTGTCAATAGCATATCCTTTTAACAAATAATCTTTTAATATTTTATTTGCCCATTTTCTAAATATTATACCATTTCGTGATTTAACCCTAAACCCAACGCTTATAATCATGTCTAGATTATAATAATTTAGTTCGCGGGTTTGAGTTTTCCCTTTAATTGCACCATGTTCAGTGGTATGTGCAATTTTTGCACATACCTCACTTTTGTCTAATTCTTGGTCTTTAAAAATATTGTTAATATGTTTAGTGATAACAGTTCTGTCTCGACTATATAGTTTTGCCATTTGTTCTAATGACAACCACACAGTTTCGTCTTTAACATTAACTTCCAACTTTACATTTTGATTTTCAAATAATACTATTTCATTTTTCGTAACATCATCTCCCTTATTTTTTAGTATTTTGTTGTTCATATCTAGCATCTCCTTTCTAGGAAAAAATTTATCCCTTCACTTATTATATATTGCACTAAGTACTCTATTTCCTTTTTTTTCTAGCAATTTTTTTAAAAAAATATAAAAAAACAGTATGCTTATAAGCATACTGTAAAAATTATTTGAAATATTAGTTTTTAAAACTAGCATCTAAGTAGTAAATTGGTCTTTTTTCTTTATAATATTGTATTTCAAAATCTGTCATTAGGTTTGGAATATTACGCTCATCATTATGTAAATCTAGGCTAACAGTATCAAATACATACCAATAGTTTGATAAAGTCTCTAAAGAGTAGGCAAATAACCCTTTATTATCAGTTTTTAAAATTATATGTTTATCTTTTTTAAATATTCTATCATATAGTTTTAAATATGATTCATGAGTAAATCTATTTTTTTCATCGCGTTTCTTTGGCCACGGCTCAGAAAATGTCAAATAAATTGTATCAATTTCTTTGCTAAAAATATTAGTAATATTTCGAGCATCATCTTTAATTAATTTTAAATTTTTAATGTTTTCTTTTTCCAACTTCTTGGCGGCAGTAGCAATTTGCGATTCGTTTAACTCTAGACCAATAAAATTAATGTTTGGATATTTTTTTGCCATTTGAATGATAAATTCTCCGCGACCTGTTCCAAGTTCTAAGTAAATTGGATTATGGTTACCAAAAAAATCATTCCATTTTCCCTTATATTTAGTAGAATTACTTACATAATATTTACAGTTATTTAAAATACTACTAGCATTTTTTACTACATTATATTCCATTTTCTCACATCCATCATGATTATAACATGAGTAATTGTTTTTTAAAAGGGATTATGTTAATATATTAAACAGGTGATTGTGATGTTTGTTGATGAGCTTAAGATAAAACTTATGGCTGGTCCTGGAGGAGATGGTTGTACTTCTTTTAGAAGAGAAAAATACGTGCCAATGGGAGGACCTGATGGCGGAAATGGTGGTCGAGGAGCTAGCATTGTTTTTCAAGTGGATAAAAGTTTAAAAACATTAATTGATCTTAGTTACAGAAAAATCATTAAAGCCCAAAAAGGAGAAAATGGTAAAGGATCAAATAAATATGGAAAAAATGCGGAAGATATAATTATAAAAGTTCCCGCGGGGACAACTATTTATAATGCTACAACCAATGAGGTTATTGCAGATTTAACTGAAGAAAATGAAAGAGTGGTAGTTGCCCGAGGTGGCCGAGGAGGTAAAGGTAATAAATCTTTTGCAACCCATGATATGCCTGCCCCAAAATTTAGTGAAAAAGGTGAACCGGGAGAAGAAGTAACCGTAAGACTTGAATTAAAAGTTCTAGCAGATGTTGGGCTTATAGGCATGCCAAGTGTTGGTAAATCAACTCTTTTATCCATAATATCTAGTGCTAAACCTAAAATCGCCGCATATCACTTTACAACGCTTTCTCCCAACCTTGGAGTTGTAAAACTTAAAGATGGATCTTCATTTGTCATGGCAGATTTGCCAGGCCTTATTGAAGGAGCAAGCGTCGGTGTAGGCTTAGGTCATGAATTCTTGCGCCATGCCATGCGGACTAAAATTTTGGCTCATGTAGTAGATATGGGATCAAGTGAAGGAAGAGATCCAATTGATGATTATCAAGTAATTAGGGAAGAAATAGAAAAATATAATGATATACTTAAAAATAAAAAAGAAATAATCGTTGCTAATAAAATGGATTTACCTAATGCTAAAGATAATTTAAATAAATTTAAAAATAAATATAAAAATGTTCAAGTAATTGAAATAAGTTGTATGGCTAATACAGGAATAGATAATTTAATAGAAACTTTGGCTAGTGAATTAGAAAGTATTCCCGAAGTAAAATTATATGATAATAGTGATTTTAAGTTATATAAATTTGAAGATACAAAACCATACCAAATTAAAAGAGATGGTAATATCTGGATAGTTAGTGGCAAAGAAATAGAAACGTTACTTAAGATGACTAAGTTTGAAGAAGATGAGGGAGCTCTTAGGTTTGCTCGTAAGTTTAAAGGCATGGGTATTGAAGATGAATTAGAAAAATTAGGGGCTAAACCAGGAGACGAAGTACAAATTTTAGATTACATGTTTACATTTAAAGATGATGAATATGTTTAGAATAAATATTAAAGGTACTTTTGATAAAATAAGAACTAACTTATAAATTTTTACGGTAACTTTCAATTTTATTCGAGGATTAAAAAAATAATTGGCATACATACATTTGTTTGATATAATTGATTTATCAACTAAAAGGGGGTGAAGATAATATCGTTGAGATACTTAATAGCCTAAGTAATAATTGTTAACTTGATAAAAAAATTATAAACAATGGAACAAAATAGTAGGGCGGCGACCATCCGAAGTTGGTCTATGAAGGACTCAAAGAGTCCAGTGAAGTAGAAATACCTTGTAGTGATGCAAGGATGCCAAACTTGTTTGGCTTTTGTTCTGAAGTTATAATTTAATTAGACAGAAAATTATTTAGAAGGAGAAAAAATGCAAACGTTACAAATAAGAAATTCAACAGCAGAATTTTTAATTTTTACAAAACAAAGTAAAGAGAAAACAATTGAAGTAA
>CALVUU010000110.1 GCA_944363655.1 uncultured Bacilli bacterium
TTGTTACAAATATAAATGCAGATAAACTATCTTCTACTTATATTAGAAATGAAATAAATAAAGGAAATATTCTTAAGATAAAAAAGTATTTAGATAAAAATGTATATAAATATATAAAAGAAAATGATTTATATAAAGAAAGGAAGTGTCATTATGTTATTAAAGATTATTAAAAAGTTTTCTATTTTTGAATGGAGTATGATTCTAGCAGTCATAGGTTTTACTATCTATTTTGCCATTATAAATAAAGAAGCTAGCATAACTTATTTAATTATTGATGCTATCGCTGCTATTTCTGGAATATTTTGTGTAGTACTTTGTGCTAAAGGTAAAAGAAGTCAATATTTCTTTGGATTCTTTAATATCTTAGGTTACATCATCATCGCTTGGCTTAATAAATATTATGGAGAAGTTATGTTAAATGCCATATATTATTTACCATTACAGTTTGTTGGCTATTATTTATGGAGTAAAAATACAAATGAAGAAGACGGTGAAGTACAAGGAAAAAAATTAAATATAAAACATTCTATTATTTTATTAGTAATTACAGGTATAGGTATTATTCTATATCAACACTTACTAAATCACTTAGGAGGAACACATCCTTTATTAGATAGTGCATCCACAGTAATATCTATTAGTGCCAATCTACTAATGGTATTAAGATATAGAGAACAATGGTTATTATGGATAGTAATAGATATTATTACAGTAATTATGTGGTGGTATGTAGAAGATTATATCATGGTAACAATGTGGTCTGTATATTTAGTAAATGCTTTCTATGGTTACTATAACTGGTCAAAAATTTCAAAGGAGGATATAAAATGTATAAAATAGGAATGTATGGAGGAACATTTAATCCTCTCCACTTAGGACATGTAAATGATATTATTATGGCAAAAAATCAATGTGAAAAACTATATATCCCTGTAAGTATTAGTAATGATTCTAAAGAAATAGATGCTAAAACACGTATAATGTGGTTAAAAAATATTACTGAAGAAATGGAAAATGTAGAAGTATTTCCAATATATTCAAATAATAATTCAAAAGATACTTATGATTGGAATAAAGGTGTAGAAGATGTAAAAAAATATATTGGTAAAAATATAGATGTTGTATTCGTTGGAAGTGATTATAAAGGACAAAATCTATGGGAAAAACTTTATAAAGAAAGTAAAGTTATCTATTTTGATAGAGCAGAAATTAATATATCATCGACAAAAATTAGAGATAACCCATATAAATATTTCGATTATTTACCAAATTGTGTAAAGAAATATTATACGAAAAAGGTATGTATTATTGGTACAGAAAGTTGTGGCAAAACAACACTAGTTAGAAACCTTGCAAAAGCATATAATACTACTCACGTAGAAGAAGCAGGAAGACATATTTGTGATGAAGCTGGTGGTATTGATAACATGCAAAAATATCATTACTTTGAAATTCTTTTTAAACATAAACAAGATGAAAAACTTGCTTTAGAACATGCCAATAAAGTTCTATTTATCGACACCGATTCCTTAATTACTCTATATTATTACAAACTAGGTTTTAAAGAACAAAGTGAAAAAGATTTTGAAAGAATAGCAACTAGTATTTCTAATTTAAATAATTACGATTTATATCTATTTCTAGAACCAGATGTAGCCTGGATACAAGATGGAACAAGAACTTATGGAAGTGATGAAGTAAGAGAAAAGAACAATCAACTACTTAAAGAAATATTAAAAGAAAATAACATTAAATATGAAACAATTACAGGTAATTACCAAGAACGCTTTCTAAAGGCAAAAGAGTATGTAAATAAATTATTTAAAGGAGAATAATTATGTTTAAAAGAGATGATTTAATAGAATTTGTAAATAGTGTTATTAATAAAAGTAATCAAAAAGAAGAAATAAAAAATAATTTAATAAAATTTATAGAATATTTAAAATTAACAAAAATGGCTGATGAAGAAACATTACAAGAATTAGAAAATATTATCAGTTGTATAGAAGAATTATTAATAATTAAAGAAAAATTTGGTAAATGTAATATTATAAATTTATTAGAAACTAAAGAAAAAGAGAAAAATAAAACTAAAACAAAAATAAAAAAAGAAGAAAATATTCACTATAGACATTATCATAATGATTATGAACCAAGTTATTATTCTAGTAGTTGTGGAAGTAGTTATGGAGGCTATAGTAGTAGTTGTTAATATGAAAAAAATAAAAATTTTTAACCAAGATATAATAGTAAAAGATTCTTTTTGTACTAGTCATCCTAAAAAGATTATAAAAAGTAATCCTTCATTAAGGTTATATATAAAACTAACAGATTGTTGTTTAGCAAATTGTAAGTTTTGTTCTAATGAAAACAGTAAAGATTTTGGAGAACTAGATTTAGAAAAACTATCTTTCGTTATCAGCTATCTAAAAGAAAAAGACATACTCCATGGTATAAGTATTACTGGAGGAGAACCACTGATGAACAAAGAAAAATTATTTGAAGTCTTAGATTTAATTTTAAGGATTGATAAGAACATAGAAATATCTATATCTACTAATGGATATCAATGTAAAGAACTTGCTAACTATGATAATGTTAATAAATTAGAGAGTATTCACATTTCAAGACACCATTATTTAGAAAGTAAAAATGAAGAAATATTTAAAACTAATAATATTGCAACAACTAAAGATATTATGTATTTACAGGAAAAATTAAAAGATAAAAAAATTATTAATATTAACACTATAATAATGAAAGAAGGAATAAACTCTCTTGAAGAAATTAAAAAGATGTTAGATTATGTTGGAGACATTGGTGTTTATAAAAATGGTTTTGTCTCACTGATGAAATGTAATTCTTATGCTAAAGAACAGTTTATTAATTTTAATAATATTTTTAATAATTTAGATAAAGATTTCTTTTCTGCTCATCATTTTTATAGTAAAGATTATTGTGAATGTATAGATGGTATTTATTTAAGTAAAAATAATAAATTAGTAGAATATTATGCTAGAATGGTAAAAGATGTAGATTGTCCATATACTACACAGTTAGTATATACATCAGACAATAAAGTAACAAGTGGATTTGGAAAGAAAATTTTGTTAAAATAGAAGTATGTATTATATAAAAAAGAGGTGATAATATGTTAGGTGCAATTATAGGAGATGTAGCAGGATCTAGTTATGAAGTAGAAG
>CALVUU010000111.1 GCA_944363655.1 uncultured Bacilli bacterium
AAAATGTCATGATTATACTTTTATTAATAGTAGGAATATTATCACTTATATATTCCATAATTAGTAAAAGTGACTTTTTAGAACCTATAGTAATACTTGGGACAACTATAATAAATTGTGTTATGGGCTTTTTACAAGAATCTAAGGCAGAAGATGCTCTTGGTAAATTAAAAAAATATGAAGCAAACTATATTACAGTAAAAAGAAATGGAAAATATAAAGATATAGATTCAAAGAATTTAGTTGTAGGTGACTATCTCGTTTTAGAGGCAGGGGACAAAATACCGGCTGATGCTAGAGTAGTAGAAAGTTATTTTGCTAAAGTAAATGAATCAATACTAACAGGAGAAAGTCTTAGTGTTGATAAAAATGAAGAAACTATAATTGAAGATGTTACTATATCTGAAAGAAAAAACATGATTTATTCTGGAACAGTATTAGTAGCAGGTAAAATAGAAGCAATAGTAGTAGCAATAGGTATGGATACAGAATTGGGAAAAATAGCCTCAGTAATGGATACTAAAGAAGAACCAATTACCCCATTACAAATGAAGGTTCAAAAAATAAGTAAATTTATAACTTTAGTGGCCTGTATTTTAATTACTTTTGTATTAATTTTTGGAATAATAAACAATTATGATTTTCTAAACCTTATAATGCTATGTATATCAATGATAGTTGCAAGTGTACCAGAATGCCTACCAATAGCCATCACTGCAACTCTATCTATAGGCGTTAGCCAAATGGCCAAGAAAAAATCAATAGTAAGAAATTTAGCAGCAATAGAAACATTAGGAGCAACAGAAATAATTTGTACAGATAAAACAGGAACCCTAACAGAAAACAAAATGGCAGTAACTAAAATATTCGTAGCAGATAAAGAAATAGAATTAAGTCATATAAAAGAATACAAAAGATTTATAGAAATAATTAATTATTGCAATACAGCTGTATTAAATGAAAATGGAAATTATAGTGGAGATGCTGTTGATGTTGCATTAAAAGAATATTTAAAAGACCATAATATAAAAATAAAGCAAAATAAAGAAGTAATTGAATTACCTTTTGATTCAGATAGAAAAATGATGAGTTCAGTATATGAAGTAGACGAAAAAAATATATTATATACTAAAGGAAGTCTCGAATCTATATTACAAAGAAGCACAAAAGCTCTAATAAATGGCGAACTAATTAATCTATCCAAAGAAAAAATTAAAGAATACAATGAAATAGAAAATTTAATGTCACAAGAAGCTTTAAAAGTACTAGCCTTTGCTTATAAAGAAATAGATAAAAATATTAAAGACGAACAAGATTATTTTAAAGAAGAAAGTGATCTAATATTAGTTGGTTTAATAGGCTTAAAAGACCCAGTAAGAAAAAATATTAAAGAATCTATTAAAGTTTGCCAAAATGCTCATATAAGACCAATAATGTTAACAGGAGATAACTTACCAACAGCCTCATCAATTGCTAAAGAAGTTGGCATATGTAAAACAGATGATGAATGTATAAACGCAACAGAATTAAATGGTTTAAGTGAAAAAGACTTAATTAAATATATAAATCAATATTCAGTATTTGCAAGAGTAAGCCCAGAAAATAAACTTCAAATAGTTAAAGCATGCCAAAAACAAGGAAAAGTAGTAGCAATGAGAGGTGATGGTGTAAACGACGCCCAAGCTATAAAATTAGCTAATGTAGGTATAGGAATGGGAAAAAATGGTACAGATGTAACAAAAGATGTATCAGATATACTACTTTTAGACGACAGTTTTAATACTATTACAACTGCTGTATCAGAAGGAAGAAGAATATATGACAATGTTATAACAAATATTCTATATAACCTATCAAGTAATTTTACTGAAATATGCATCATACTATTTGGTATGCTAACAGGCAATACAATTATCTCAGCCATTCATGTCTTATATATTGATTTAGCTGCAGATACCATACCTTCAATAACTTTAGCTTTTGAAGGTGCATCTAAAGATATAATGAATAGAAAACCCAATGGACTAAACAAAAAAATTTTTACTAATTACTTTAGTTCTTTCTTAATTATTTCCGTAATACTAGAAACAGCAATAAGCTTATTTGTGTATTATTACTTTATAGATTTAGGACAATCAACAGCACAAACTTTAACATTGTTAAGTGTAGTAATCAATGAATTTGTCTTTGCATATAATTGTCGTTCTCTAAAAGAACAAATTCATAAAAGAGGACTATTTAGCAATAAATATCTAAACATGGGAATACTAATATTAATGTTAGTTCAATTACTAGTCTTCTTCACCCCAATTGGCAAAATATTTGGCTTATCTGCAATAACAGTATCTCAACTAATATTTGTAATAATAGTAAATATTTTATCTTTTATAATAATAGAACTATTAAAGCCATTAATTGTTAAAAAATTTAAAGATGAATAAAAATAATAACCAAAAGTTAAATGAAATTAATATTTAAGTATATATTAAAAAATTCTAAAATAATTATTACATAATAAACTATATTAAGGGTGATGATTATATGTTTTC
>CALVUU010000112.1 GCA_944363655.1 uncultured Bacilli bacterium
TATCACCATCAGAATTTTATAAATATATAACAACTGGAGAATATCCAATAAAAATTGGAAAAAGCAAAAAAAATAAATCCCTTCTTCTTAAAAATTAAAATTTGTCCTTGACAAAGGGTACATTTTATTAGATAATGCAAGAAAGATGAAAGAAAAAGGTTTTAGTATCAAAGATATCCAAGACATTACTGGATTATCTAAACAAGAAATTCAAAAATTATAAATGTAATTGTTACCCATAGCAACTTTTTAAATAATATTAAAAGAACTCCGTTGATTTCAAAACGAAGTTCTTTTAATTTAATTCTCTTACTAAATGCATTTCTTTATCAACAGGCATTAATTTTTCTAATAATTGATATTGTAGTGATAAGTCTAGAGCAAGTTTAACCATAACTTCTTTTTCTTTAGTATAATCAACACATAAAACTTTTTCTTCACCATTAGGTAAAGTAAAAGTTTTTTTGTTATGCTCATTAACTTTTATATTTTTAACTTGATTAGGATGTATTTGATATATTCTATTATGAAGTCTACTTGATCCAATAAATAAAGTTATTTCATTAATTGGATCAACACAAAGTGTTGTTCCAGCAAATCCTGGTGACATAAATGCTTTCCCTGAAAGGGGAGGATAAACACTTAAAAATTTAGGATTAGGTTGTTTAAGAAAAACTAAAGAACCATAAAAGTAAGTATATTTATCTTCATCTTTAAATCCTGTTGCAGTATCACTTATTGATAAAACAGATTCTTTACTTAAAACTTCTCCTTTAATTAATGAATTCCCTAATTTTATCATATCATCTTTAGTTGAGAAAAAACCAGCATGACCTGGAGCAATCCCAGATAATTCTCCAATTGCTAATGCTTTAGCATCGTGCGGAGTACCTGGTACGTTATCATATCTAGTTATACTAGTTCCATCACTTCTTATAATTGTTGAATAATTTTCATTAGCTACTCTATTAATTTTTTCTAAAGGAACATTTAAATAAGTATCTTTCATACCAACCGTTTTAAATATTTCTTCATTTACAAATTCTTTAAAAGATATTTTACTAACTCTTTCAACAACATATCTTAATACCATAGCTCCCATATCAGTATAAGCATTATTAAAGTTTTGATCATCTCTCTTATGAACAGTAAATAATATTTGTTCGGCTTCTTCTTTAGATTTAGCACTATCAACTCTTTTATCGGTTACTATCATTATTCTAAATTTAAGTAAATCATATATAGTTACATCATCTAAATTTTTAAATTCCGGTACATATTTGGTGATAGGATCAAATACATCTATTAACCCATATTCATTTAATTTTAATATACTTATTGCTGTAAATAATTTAGATGTTGATGCTAAATCAAATATTGTATCTTGTTCAACTGGTTTTTGACATGGAACTAATATACCATTATCCATGACATATTCTTGTGATCTGCCGCACATAACTGTATCTCTTGTTTTAAAAGTCCCAAAATCTAAAATAACTCCAGGAGTTATTTTAGTATTATTAACAAATTCATCAATTATTTCCTTTAAACCACTTTTTTCAAATAATAAAAGTCTTAAAGTAGTTAATTTAGCATGAGGATTCTTTTTTATAACTTTTAAAACAACTTTTAATAACTCTTCATAATCTTTTCTTTTAAATATATCTTGTAAAACTGGTGAAGATGTTATATTTTGATTTTTTAATAATGTATTTATATATTCATTATATATTTGATGTGTTTTAATTAGATTCATTTTGCATACTCCTTTTTGAAAATATATGCTATATTATAAAAAAATGTTATAAAACTGTCAACAACAATAAAATTACCAAAAAATACCAAAAAATTTTTGCAAATTTTTTGAAATTATGGTATTATGGTTAGGGTGAAAAATATGGAAGACATAAAAACCGAAAAAGAAAATCAAAATAATGTAAAAGAATACAGTTTCGCTAAGTATATTAGTGATTTAAGAGTAAAGAGAAATTTAACTCAAAAAGCTCTAGCAGAAAAGATTCAAGTATCTGATAGAACTATTTCTAAATGGGAAAATGGTTTAACAGTACCTGACTTACATAATATTAGAGCTATTTGTAAAGAATTAGGTGTATCAGCTAATTCTGTAGTTTTAGAAAAAAGTACTCTTGGAGATCACATTAGAAACTTCTTTAGATTCTTATTTAAAATTAGAAAATATATTTTTAATAATATAATTAAATTAATATTATTAATAATTTTCATTTTATTGTTAATCTATTTCATCAATAATTATAATGCTTTAAATATTTATATATTAAATTATGATAGTGATGATATTAAAATAAGTAATGGTTATTTTATAAGAAGTAAATCATTAAATATTTTAGTAATAGATAATATTGAACTTATTAACAATGAAGATATATCTTCATTGCAAGTAGAACTTTATACATTAGTTAACAGTGATAAAGTAGTACTATATGAAAGTAATGATTTAGATGATATATTTATCGAAGAATTAACAGGATATCCTGATGTATTACATAATGATGTTTTAAAAGCAATTACTAAAAATGTTTATTTAACTATTACAACTTATAATGAGTTTAATGAAAAAAATACTTATGATTGTACTATAAGTTTTAAAAAGAATTTTAGTAATAATAAAATAACTTATGCTAATTACATTATTAATAATGATTACAATATTGATTATCAGATATTTTTAAATCCTGATATTAACAGAATTAAACCTGTTTATAAAAACTTTAATAATAGTTCTATAAATTCTTTATATACTATTACTCAAAATATTGATATTGAAGATGAAGATTTTAATGATGATTTAAATAAACTTAAAGATTTAGGTTATACATATGATGAGAAAAATAATATTTATACTAAAAATGATAATGGAAAAGAAATTATTTTTTCCGTTAATATGGATTTATTAATCAGCAAAGAAGTTGTAGATGGAATTGAAAAAAGTTTATATTATTATATTGCCAAAGATAGAATAGATTATGAAGCTAGAGATTTGAATAAAATAATTATAGAAAAATATAAATATTTAGTTTCAAATAAAAATATTTTTTGTACATTAGGAAATTGCAAAAATTATCAAAAAGATATTGATTATATTTTGGCTGAATATCGGGCAATTTCAGCCATTCTCTAATCGTGGAGTTCCAACTCTCACGATTTTCTATTGCCAAAATAATACATTATTTGCTATGCTAGCCTTGGATAGGAAAGGAGGACAGATTTAAAAAGGATTGAAGATTATGAAAGTGTGTTTCACTTTCATAATTATTGGAACTTTGTGTTTTGTTAATAATGCTAAAGCAGAAATTAGTGAAGAAGAATATGCTGAACTAAGAGAAATATTTTCTGAAGCAAGATTATCAGTTATGAGTGAAGAAGAAAAAGAAGAATTAGTAAATGGTGATTTAAATGTTACTAGTAAATTATATGAAGTTACGAAAACAATTAATGATACTTATACCTATTCTGAACTTAATCCTGATTTATATGATACTTTGATGGATAATTATCAAAATGGAGTAGCAACGTATGACGCATATCACGAAACATCATATAAAAGAATACAAATAATAGATAACACTACAAATAATAGTTCAATTCATCGAGTAATGGTATATACCCAATGGCTAGTTACCCCAGCAACAAAATCATTTGATGTTACAGCAATGCGAATTGAAGGTGGTCATGTCGTTGATGGTACTCAGGATGGAACACAAATGTATTGGAAAAATGGTTCATATGACATTGTAAATTATTCTTGGAATGGAACAAACATCAGAAAAACAGATAATGGCTTTGGAATATCTATGAACTTAGTTGATGGCGCATCTTACTTTGAAACAGACATTAGTGCAGATGTAATTTCAACTTCTCAAAATGCAGTAGCGTACGGTACTTATCAACATGCTGTTACTGATGTCTCTTTAGCGCAATCACAAGGTTACACCATAAGTCATAATGGGTTAGGTGATGTCTTGAATTTTGCAACTAGTGTGGAACCTTATTATGACAGAATGGCTGGCGTTTCAATTAATTTGGCGTCATAGGAAAACATTTTGTTAGATTAGAAATTTAGAAAATAAAAAGCAAAACTTTGCTAAAAATAATTTTTAAATAAGATAATTTAACGCCATTATCAATTTTATCATGAGCGAAGAGTGTTAGATTATTGTTGCTGGCTATAGATTATAAGGTAACCTTATAATAAAAGGAAGGAGAGGGAAGCCATGAAAGGAAAACAATGTATAGATCGTGAGGAACAATATAAACCAATTTGTTATACTATTCCTCGACACTCTTTTTTTAATGGAGTTTGTCATAATATTTCAATATAATACATACCATTAAGTAGATTAACGAAAGATGGGTGGGTTATGGAAAAAGAAAAAATTATATCTTCTATAGCAAAACGTGGTAATGGGGAAATATATTTAGGAGTCGTCGGAGCAGTTAGGACCGGGAAA
>CALVUU010000113.1 GCA_944363655.1 uncultured Bacilli bacterium
TATGTAAAGAATCAGGGGAATAAAAAATATTTAACTGCATACACAAAAGATGATGTATAAGGTATCGAAAAATTTTGCAGATACCTTATCAAGCCCCGTTGCTTGCGGCGGGTTGTAGTTGACAAAATATTTTGTCGTTCATAACCTCGCCTCGCTTTCACCCTGATCTCCCAAAAGATTAACCCCCTGAAAGTGAATTACTCACAAAGAAAAGTAGACGCTCCCACAATGGGTAACAATTATTTATTTTACAAATAAATAACTATAAATTCAAGACATAGAGGGCGACAAAAATCGACATACAATAAAACAAGTGCAATGCTGCACTTGTTTTATTGTGGTAGGGGAACTATGTTTAAATCAGTTCCCATATTTTCAAGAATTCCTGAGTATTTTTCATATATTCTTTTATAATCACTTAGATATTTATCATCAATCATTTTACTAAAAGGTATTACAACATGACCATCATGATTAGGAGTTGTAATAGGGTTACCATTATATTTGGTGAATATTAATTCTCCACCTAGGTTACCTATATCTATGGTTACTTCACCTTCTGGAGTAACTGTTTTTGTTATGTCAAGAGTTGCCATAAAACCTACTAATTTATTATAATCATCCGTTCCATATTGATTAGATATAAAATTACCTAAAGAATACATTACTAATGTATCATCAATCCAAGTTATTGGTTGTAAAACATGAGGATGAGCACCAATTACTATGTCAACTCCAAGATCTGCTAGATATTTAGCTATTTCTTTTTGATTGTCATTAGGAGTGCTAGCATATTCTACACCCCAGTGCATAGCAACAATTAAAACATCAACTTTATCTCTTAAGGCTTCAATATCTTCTTTAACTTTTTCTTCATCATAAACATTTACTAAGTAATCTTTACCACTAGGAACAGGTAGACCATTAGTTGAAGTAGTGTAGGATAACATAGTATAAGTTATATTGTTTTTTTCACCAATTATAAAATTGTTACGAGATTCTTCACTATCAGCTATACCATTATAAACTATATCATCTTTATCTTTAAAATAATTATAAAAATTAATTACACCATTTTCTCCTCTATCCATTGTATGATTAGTGGCTAGAGAAACCATATTAAATCCAGCTTTTATCATGGCATCACCAAACTCTTTAGGGGTTGAAAATCTTGGATATCCTGAAGGATTTCCTCCCGCAAAAGGAGTTTCTTGATTATAGTAAGCAATGTCATATTTACTTACTATATCTCTTATATAGTCCAATGCTCCATCAAAATTATAAGGACCAGTTTCTTTGCCTCCTAAAGAGTATTCCCAATATACGGCATTATGAATTAATGCATCACCAGTTGCTAAAAGACTTAAAGTATATACTTCATTTTCTTTAGGTTTTTCTATTTTGTTATTGTTAGCATTATTATTGTCATTATTTGTTTGATTGGTTGATGAATTAGTATCACTAAATAAGTAGTTATAGCCAATACAACTCCCAACAATTATGAATAATAAAGTAATTAAACTAAATATTACTTTCTTTTTTAACTTCTTTTTTCTTCTTGTCATTATTAATCCTTCATTAATTTATCATATATTTCTTCTTTGCTATATTTGTGTTCTTTATTTAAAAAGTTAGGCAATAAATGTAGATGAAAATGTTTGATAGCTTGAGCATCACCATAATTTACTAAGAAAGTTAAAGAATTTTTATTTAATTTATGCATTAGCATTTGTGCTTTTTCTTTACCAATAGTAAACACTTTTAAAAATACATCAGAATCTATACTATAAATATCTTCATAATGTTTTTTAGGTATTACTAAAGCATGACCATCTGTGTCAGGATAAGCATCTAGTATTACCATTAAATCATCATCTTCATATAGTATTTTTGCATCTACTTCTTTTCTTGCAATTTTACAAAATAAACAATCATCTTTCATAATTAATCACCAAGTTTATTTTATCATTTAACTTAGTTAATAGCAATAAAGTCTTGTAAAATTTCTTTAGTGTAATCATAAGTAGATAAATAATATGAATAACCTTCTTTCTTATTATTAATAATTATGATTATAAAATCATTTTCATAAATATATAATTCAACTTTACTAATATTATCAGTATCAATAATATAATTGCTATAATCTAGGATATACATAGGTGTGCTAAAAATTTCGATAGTGTCAGTGATAGGGATTTTTTTATTATCAATTTCAATATTTATATTATTTACATAGTAATAATAAATATTATATGGTTTATTGTAGTCATTTAATAATGTTTCTTTTTTTATATTATTTGTTTTATTATAAGTTAGATTTAATTTATTATAGGAAATTTTAGGAATTAACTTAATATTATTAAAATTATTATATGTTAAATTATAAGTAATATTTTCTCCTTCGTTATATTTTATATTAGTTATATAATTATCATTAAATGTAAAAGTTATACTATGATTAGGTCCCTTGGCGTTACATAACACTGTATTATTATTCATTGTACAAGTATAAGAGTTACTATTAATTTGATAATGTTTTATATTTATTAACTCTTTATTGATATTACTATATATATCGATTTCTTCTTTTGTTTTAGAATCATATATTTTTGAATTTTCAATTTGATAGTTGATAGTTTTATTATTGTTCTCATAAGTTCCTTTAGTTACATCTTCAAATATATCTCCAGTGTAAGTATAAATATTATTATCAATAATAATATTGTAAACAAATGACCTATTGATGTTGGTTTTATTAATTAAATCATATAAATAATTGATAACTTCGATATTTCTTTGTTCTTCTTCTGTTAAATTTGGTTCTTCTTGAGGCTTAAGAACACTTTCATCTTTAGCACAGCCACTTAGTAAAGTAAGTAAAGTTATAAGTAAAATAAATATTTTCATAGTTTCTCCTTTTTATTTATATTATAAATGTAAAGTGCACAAATGTCTATATATTGCATATATTTAATTAGGAAGGTGATTTTATGGCTAGTTTTAAAGAAATTGTTACCAAAGCAGTAATTGGTAAGGCTAAAAAAACGAGTAGTAATACTTTTTCTTTGGAACCAGAACAAATACCAAATACGGTTTTAGGTTGTTGGGTAATCAATCATAAATTTAGTGGAACTAAAAGCTCTAACGGTAAAGTTATAGTTAGTGGTTCATTTGATGTAAACGTTTGGTATTCATATAATGGTGATAAGAGTACAGCAGTAACAACTAAAAACTTTACTTATAGTGATACGATGAATATTCCCCTTAAGGAAGATCATAATTTGGCAGATGCATCAGAAATAATCGTAAGATGTCTTCGTCAGCCGACGGTTGCTAATGTAAGTGTAGAGGGTACTAGTGTTAAACTTGATATTGAAAAAGAATTAGGTGTTGAAATAGTGGGAGATACTAAAGTAAAGGTTAGCGTCGAAGATGATGAGGATGATTATGAAGAAATTTTTGATGAAGCAGATGAAAATGTATTTGATGAAATAAATGAGGATTATTTAAATGAAGCATCAAATTGATGCTTTTTATATGTGTCAACAAAAAATGGTTGACACATATTGTTTATTATGATAAATTATTTATAGTTTAAATGAAGGAGGAGAGAATATGGCTGTAAAATTAAGATTAAAAAGAATGGGAGCTAAACAAAAACCATTTTATCGTATAGTTGCTGCAGATTCTAGAAGTCCAAGAGATGGACGTTTTATTGAAACCGTTGGAACATATAATCCAGTTGCTAATCCTGCAGAAGTAAAAATTGATAAAGAAATAGCATTAAAATGGTTAAATAATGGAGCGGAACCAACTGATACTGTTAAAATACTTCTTAAAAAAGAAGGTATTTTAAAAGAATTTAGTGAAACAAAAAAAGGTAAGTAATTATGGATATTGTTGAGTATACGGATTTTTTAGTTAAAGCATTAGTTAAAGAACCGGACTTAGTTAAAGTAGAATGTTTTGATTCTGATGAAGATACAAAGATTATTGAAATTATTGTACCAGCATCAGAAATGAAAAATATAATAGGTAAGAATGGTAAAAATGCTAGTGCTCTTAGAACAGTTATTCAAGCATTTGCTTTAGCCAATAATATGAATAAAGTTAAAGTAAACATAGATGCATATTAACATTGCTAATTAGCAATGTTTTTTATTTGAGTTTCGGTGAAAAAAATAGTTGACAAGAAAAAATCAGAAAATGTTGATAACTTTTTCTGATTTTTGATTGAAAAATAAGGTAAAACACTCCAAAGTTTAGTATAATAAAGTTGTATAC
>CALVUU010000114.1 GCA_944363655.1 uncultured Bacilli bacterium
TAGTTTACTCATTTCACATCACGGTTCTTATTATATCAATTTATATATCCCGCCGCAAGCAGCGGGGCTTGTACCCAGGATTTAATTCTGCGAAACTACGTAACTCGAATTAAATCGTGTCAATATTATTCTATTTCGACAAATAACGACAAAACTAGATTTTTTATGACAAAATATCCTATGGACTAGATAGAAAAGTTATGCTAGGATACTTAACCAAGGAGGAAATATATGAAAAAAATATTGTTTTTATTACTTATGCTCATCCCTATAAGTGTTAAGGCTAATACTAATTACTACATAGCCATTCAAGATGATGCCGACATAACTTATTATCCCTTTACTTCAAGATTTGAAGATTGGGTTTATAGTTTTGAATTAAGTCCTTTTGATAACTATGAAATAACTGCTCCTAATTACATCAATAATTTAGCTTATTTAAGTTATTTTGATTCTCTTGAAGAATATCAAGTAACCATTCAAACTCTTATTTGGGAAAATATTCACCCAGAATATAATTTCTATGTTGTTGATTCCAATTACGAAAAGTTTGATAACAAAGAACAAATAACTCGTATTAAGCAAAATTTAAAATCCTTTAATTTAAATAGCAATTTTATGAATGCAACATATGAATTAAATCCTAATGAAGAATTACTATTAACTAGTCCTAGTAATTTAAATACTTACAATATTAATAGTGATATTCTATTAGATAATTTCACTATTAGATTAAATTATGAATTAAAAGGAACTTATACTATTGAATTTACAAATAAAGAGTTAGATATTAAAGATGGCATCATTTATGGACATGAATTTTTTAGTGATCCTTTTAAAATAACGGTAAATGTTGATAATTATCACGATATAAACATAAATACTTATTATGATAATAAATTAATAGATAATAATATTTTAATTTATGATATTAAAGGTAATTTAGTAAAAAACGTAACAGATACAAAGCCTATAAGATTAAAAGAACAACAATATAAATTTGTTGATGCTCAAACTAGAGAAGAAAAAATATTAATTATTAATGAAAATATTCAAGAAGTTAATTTTAATCACTATAATATTAATGGGATTAAAACTGATATGCCTATTACTAAAGTTTGTCGTGATAATAACTGCTTTTATTTCTCCCTAAAAAATGATATCTATATTTTTGATCCTCCTTTATTAAATGGGTATTATGATATTTATAGTAATGATTTAAAAGTTACTTACAATTTAAATAATCAAGATAACTACATTAATGATTCAACAAATGGTTTATTGTACTTTATCGAATATCAAAACGAAATAATTTCCAAACCTCCCGATAAAGAAGAAAAACCTGACTATACTGTTGATGATTCTCAAGTATCTATAAACATACCCGACACAGGAATTAGTCAAATACTTTTAGATGAGCATATAATAGTAATTAAGAAAAAAGAATTCGAGTATTAATTTATCCCGAATTCTTTTTTCAATTTATCTTTTACATTTTGGTCTGCAAATATATAATTAATTGATTCCTTATTACATGTATATAAATCATCTATTGTTAAATCAGTTTCATTTAATATTTTAGTATATTCCTTATTAATATCAATGTTTGATACCGTATCATTATCCGTACTAATATTTATTTTTATTCCTCTTTTATAAAACTCAGTAATTGGATGCTTTTCTTTTACTGCTTCCGTTTGATAATTACTAGTAACACATATTTCTAATAATATACCTTTATCAGCAATTTCTTTTTGAATATTTTCATCATCAATTGCTCTAATACCATGTCCTATTCTCTTAGTCCCAAAATCAATTGCTGCCTTAATACTATCTATACCATCTGCCTCACCTGCATGAATAGTAAAAGGAATTTGTAAACTCTTGGCATACTGAAATAATTCTTCATATTTTTTAGTAGGATATATTGCTTCTGCTCCTGCTAGATCAACAGCAACAACTCCTTTATCTAAATATTTTTTGGCTATATCTATAACACTTATATTATCATTAATTGTACTTTCGCGCATCATCGATAAAATAATACCACCTTTTATACCTGTTGCAACATTTGCTTTATTCATCCCATTAATAACAGATATTACTACATCATCCAAAGTTAAATTTTTAGTCAAATGTTTCTGCGGAGCAAATCTTACTTCGGCATATTTTACATTCATTTTAGATAGTTTTAAAAAAAGATGATAACTAGTAATTTCTAATCGTTCACAAGTTTGTAATAATTTACAAGGTAAATCAAACTTTTTTAAATAATCATTTAAATTATGACACTCATCATTTACCTTTAATTCTTCCTCTAATTCTTTTTTAGTAATTTTCAATCCATCTTCTCTTGCCCAAAGATAAGCATCTTCTATATCAATTGAACCATCTAAATGCAAATGAAGAACAATTTTGGGCATATTATTAATAATCATTTACTTCACCATAGTAATAATACCACAATTTTTTATTAAAATAAAAACATCTAGAATATCTAGACATTTTCTTTACTTTCGTTTTTATCTTTTACCTTGGCAATAACTAATGCCACAACTCCTAAAACAACGACCAAACCTACTCCAATTGCTACAACCAACATTTCTTTATTATCTTCTGCTTTATAATTATCAAAATGAATTGATTTAACAATATCTTCCATCATCAATCTTTCATCATCATTAAATTCAGATAACTTCTGTAAACTTATTATATAACCTTGATCATCAATTATCGTATAATAATCAATTATATAATAATCCGATTCAACATATTCAATTCTAACAAATTTGTAGTTATCATCATATATATCATAACTATCTGCTCCATAAGAATTCATTATTTCTGTTGCAAATTCTTCTAATTCAAAATCATAATAATCCGGTAGACTTCCGACATCTTCAGTAGCCATTTTATAAATAAAGAAATCATAATCTTCATTAAAAGCATTAAGATATAAATTATATTCTTCTAAATACTCTAACATTTCCAAATCATCAATTTCTAAATCATCTAAATCAGTATTATTATCAAGATTATCTCTTGTAAATACATACCAACTATCAGGAAGATCTAAAGATAAATCCGCACTTGGAACATCTACATTAGTAGCATTAACTACTAAAGGACAAATAAATGCCAACAATAAACTAAACACAATTTTTTTCATCAACTTCACTCTCATGTAATAACATTATATCCTAATTAAGAAATATTATCTACTACTATTTTAAATTTCTGTTATAATACTTAAAAGTGGTGAAGAAAATGTTAGTAACTCATGAATTATCCCCAATATATGATAAAAATTCTAAAATTTTAATTCTAGGATCTATTCCCAGTGTAAAATCTAGAGAAATTGGTTTTTATTATGCTCATCCCTCTAATAGATTTTGGAAAATATTGGAAAAATTATTTAATACCAAACTATCTACTAAGGAAGAAAAAATACAATTTTTACATCAAAACCATATAGCATTATGGGACGTCTTTAAATCTTGTGATATTCATGCATCAAGTGATGCCACAATTAAAAACTATAAATTAAATGATATCAATATGATTACAAATACTGCAAATATAAGAGCCATATTTTGTACTGGAAAAACCGCTTACAACAATTTAATTAAAAATTACAAAACAACTATACCTATATTCTGTCTTCCAAGTCCATCAAGTGCTAATGCAACATTTAAGTTAAATGATTTAATAAAGGAATATAGAATAATGAAAGAATATAATAAATAAAATTAAATTACAATTCTAAATGGTGAATTTTGTGAACCATCACCAAATGAAAATTTTACGCTAGATTCTAAATAAAAAGACGGACGTACGTCCATAGGAATTCGCACTCACACTGTTATAGGTCACATTGCCTATGTCATTTATGCGAAAAGCATAGTTCATACGCGAAGAATCACGAGAAATAGTCCAATCGGTAAAACCCATAAACATCCAGTTATTATCTGTATTCGCTGAAATATTATAACTTCCTAAATCTGTAATCCAATTTTCAGGGCTTGCAGCATAGCCATAATCTGATGCATATATTAAGCCAATTTTTGCATTATATGTTGTATTTTTTTTATTAGGTCCTACTTCATAATCATAAGCCGTTTTTACTTGACTGCCATATACATTTAAAAACTCTGACATACCATATATGCTCAATTATTTTTTATTGCCACTCACTACTTAACGTATTCAAATAATTTGTATTTATATTAACCCTATTTAATGAACTTTCACTCCACGTATTTGTTTGTGAACTGTTATTCCAATAATATATTGGAATTTCTTCAAAAATATTATTTCCCTTATAAAGACTTTCTAATGAAGTTAAATCTTCATCACTAACGAAATCACTCATTTTTCCAGCATAATCACCACATCCCCTAATTCTGATGCCATTGAATAATCGTTCTTTATTAATTTTACTTCTCCATCAAATACTCCTATTATCCGGTACAAGTTATCATTTGGACATGTTGCTGCATCACTACCAAAACACACATAATTATTTGGATTTGCTCCACTAAAGCGATATGAATTATCTCCCGCTTCTTGGCTAGCATTAGTATACGTTCCTTGTCCATCATGATAATACAAGCCATTAACCCCATCCTCTGTATAAACATTATTTATAATATAATCAGCTAAATTATAAGAATATGTTTCTTCTTGAACTATTAAACTAGCATTAAATATCTTACCTGTATTTTCAACTTGATCACTATCTAAATTAACAAATATTACTTCTACTTGCCATGTATCTGTTTTACTTGGACTTGCTATTATTTCATAATTATCTGCTATGGTGATTAATCCATTATAAGTAGTTATATCAAATTCTGTTACTCCTCCACTTGTCTTTCTTTCTAAATTTTCTAATGTGTTACTTCTATTCCTGTTGGATCTATTACTTTTAATAATAATTCTGCTTGATTGTCTTCTGTTGTATATACAAACTCATTAGTATTTATATCTAAATATATATAATAGTTTCTTGTTGCTGTATTTGTTGCATTATTAGCAGTCAAGATTGCTGTTGCAATGGTACTATCTGTTATATTACCATCACCACTTCCAAAATTACTTTCATTTGCATATATATTTATAGCATATCCTACTTGAAATGATAAATTATCAGTTGTTGAAGTATTTGCATTAACATCAATATAATCTGATCCACCACCTTGATTTTGAAAAAATGCATATGTTGCACGAGATAATAAAACTGGTGGTTGTATTTATGGAAAAATTAGATTTTAAAAACATGCAAAATTTAAGAGAAAGAAAAAAATAACACAAGTAAAATTAAGTATGATGGTTGGTGTATCACAACAAAGCATAACTTATTATGAAACTAATACTAGAACCCCATCACTACCAGTTGCCATAAAAATTGCTAAAGTACTAAATACATGTGTTGAAGGTTTAATAGATGAAAATAGCATATTTGCAAAATATGCCCATCTGTCTAATGAAGATAAAGAAATAATAGATAAAATGATTGAAAAATTATATAATAAAAGTAAATAAACATGACATTTTGTCATGTATTGAAAGAATATCGTCAAAAATCGCAATTTTGGCGGCATCTTAATTTTGCTTGTCAACTTGTCATGTATTAAAAATCTTCGTTTAATAAAAATTCAAAAATATTTAAATGCTTAATTCCCTTTTGAGAATAATCTTCTTCATCCATTGAAATTACATATTTAGGATAATTATCATCTATGCTATCAAAAGCACTAAACTCTCTATTTCTAGTTTCTTCATTAGATAAATCGTAACAAACTTGAATATACTTTATTGTTTTGCTTTTTGAAGCAATAAAATCTATCTCTCCTTTTGTAGTTTTACCAACAAAAACCTCATATCCTTTATTTATGAGTTCATTATATACAACATTTTCAAAAGCCTGAGAATAATTAATTTCCTTGCTATTAGTCTTAATTTTCTTTACTCCTAAATCAGTTGCATAAAATTTGTTTAATGATTTTAAAACATTTTTGCCTTTTATATCATACCTATAAACCCGATTTACAATAAAAGTTGAACACAATGCTTCTAAATATCTATATAATGTATCAGTAGCAATTTTATTATTATTTTCTTCTAAATACTTAAGCACATTATTAAAAGAAAACTCTCTAGTTTCAGTTTCTAAAACATATTGTAAAACTTTATTAAAAGAAGTTACATCAGTTATACCCAATCTATCCACAACATCTTTAAGTAAAATAGAATCATACACATCTAAAATATAATTTTCTCTTGAGGTAATATTATCAAACACGAATCTTTGTGGTAAAGTTCCCCATTCAAAAATATCTAAAAGTAATTTCTTATAATCTTCTTTTTTCGTATTAGTTAATTCTACTACTTCTCTAAATGATAACGGATTAACTCTAAAACTTACATATCTCCCTGACAAATCTGTAGATAATTCTAAAAATGTCATCTTACTATTAGAACCTGTTATAAATATACTAAATTGATTGGTAATTCTAAGAGAATTAATAGCCTTTTCAAAATCACTTACTTTTTGTACTTCATCCAAAAATACATAATAAGTGTCTCTATCTTTTACAAAACTTTTTAAAAAGGCATTTAATTCTAAAGCGTTTGTTATATTAGAATAATCTAAAGACTCAAAATTAATATAAATAATATGATCATCACTTATACCACTCATCTTTATTTCTTCCATAATCTGTTCTAAAATAACTGATTTACCACTTCTTCTTAAACCACACAAAATCTTTATTAATGAATTGACATTATAAAAATCTCTTATTTTATCTAAATAATGTTTTCTTTTTAACATGGTTTTTCACCTCATTTATAGTATAGCACGCAAAACGCAAAATTAAAAGTTTTTTTGATAAATCAGAAAAATTTTACATTTTAAAAAGTTTTTCCATTGTATTAGAAAAACTTTTGCCACCTTCTTAAACTTTTATTTTCTTTTCTTGTATAATATTCATCTAGAGTAATACCCTCTTCATATAACTTACAAGCAAGCTCTAAACCAACAAATCTAAAATGCCATGGTTCAAATTGAAATCCTGTAATATCTTCTTTCCCTTTCGGATATCTTAAAATAAATCCATATTTATAAGAATTTTCTTTCATCCATATCGCTTCAGGATCTTCTTCACGCACATAATCTGATGAATAAAATTTACCATCACGATAATATCCATAATCAAAAGCAAGGCCAGTTTGGTGTTCACCAACACCAGGTAATGTCACTTTTTGATATGCAGCATATCCAACTTCTTCAATTAGCTTATCTAAGATTTTTTGTTGATAATCATATGACCTATATTCACTATCTACAGCAAGTATAAATCCTGCTTTTTTAGCATCATCAATCATTTTTTGGACAAATGGATAAATATCTCTTCTTATCATTGGTTTCAATCTAGGATCTTGAAATTCATGAAAATTATTTTCATTTTGATCAGTTATAACTAAATATTTTGGATAATAATCACTTGGAAGTAAGTTATCTTTATCAACTAAAGCATCTATTGATAACTCATTCATAAATTAAATTCGCCATTCTTAAATATTAACATTTCTCCATCTTTAGTTTCTGCCATTATATTTAAATCATCTGTTCCAATCATGAAATCGACATGATTTTGCGAGTGATTTAATCCTCTTTCTCTTCTTTCTTCAATACTTTCTACATCAGCTCCTTTCAAACATTCTGGAAATGCATCCCCGAGTGCTATATGGCAAGAAGCATTTTCATCTAAACAAGTTTCGCCATAAACAAAATTCGTTTGGGCTATCGCCGTATTCTTATCAACTAAGGCACATTCTCCCAAGAAACATGAGTATTCATCACTTTCAATAATTCCTTTTAGTATATCTTTACCAACGTTCGCATCATAATCAACTACTTTACCATCTTTAAATTTAACCCAAAATTTATCAACCAAAGCACCTCCATACATAAGAGGTTTAGATGCATAAACTACTCCCTCAGTTAATCTATAATCCGGTGAAGTAAATACTTCATAAGTTGGCATGTTAACTATTACATCACTACCCTCATATCCTGCACATTGCCATAATGCATCTTTTGATAAACCAATAACTAAATCTGTTCCTAAAGAATTTGTATAATGCATCTTCATAATTTGTAATTCATTTAATCTACTTACTAACATTCTTTGCTTATCTAAAAATTTATTCCATTCTTCAATTGGGTTTTCTTTATCAACCATTGTGCAGTGGCACATCAACTTAAAATATTCATTATAAGCATCTTCTTCACTTAAATCCGAAAATTTTTCTTTTGCCCATATCTTATTAGGTATTACTGCAATACACCAAGATATTTCATTAGTTAATTGTTTTAACTTATATACCGGTTTACTAGTTCTAGATTTTAAAGATGCTGCAGTCATATTTTCCGATGGAATATCTGCAAAATAACCGGGAAATTCTGTTGATAACATCAAGAAAGCCGCATTCTTTTTCGCATACTCATCCCAAATAGCATCATCAAAGTAATCATCATTATTAATTTCTTCTACTCTTTGCAATAACTTCTTATGTCTTTCCTCTTTATCATTCCTATCTAAATAAATATCTTCTATTCCTCTAGATTTTGCCACATTTACTAACTTTTCCACAAAATCATCATTGTCACTATAATAATTAATAAATAATATTTTACTTTTCTTAAAACTTAAACATCTATCAATTAATAAATGGGCATACTTATTTTCTAATTCTTCAATCATTTATATCACCATAATAAGTATATCACAAAATAACTAATTTATTCTATTGTAAATTTTGCTGCCACATGTTTATCTACGTGTGGATTTTTTTCATTTGAAAAACCCTTAACTATTCTGTATTTGCCTTTTTCTAATGAACCGTAAAGCCACTCCCAATCGATTTCCATTCGCAACTCATTATCATCATTTATTTTATAGCCCATCATGTTCCAACCGACATTACCATCTAAAATATCTTCTAGTTCATACCACTTACCATCTTCTAATTTATCTATTCTATAACTTTCCCCATAAGTATTATCTTCTCCAGATAAATCGGTGATAACAATTGTTGCTCCCGTATGTAAGTGTTCCTTCGACAATTTCCATAGTAACATTATCCGCCGGATTAAATTCTGCTTCATTAGTTTTTAATAGTGCCATTACTATAACTCCAATAATAAAAACAATAAGTACTCCACATATAACAATAACTCTTTTCCTCATAAGTCCTCCTTGCCTAAATTATAACAAAAAAAGACATGTTTTAAACCACATCTTTATTTCTTTGGGTCAACTAAAATCTTAACCGCCGCATCAGTTCCACTAGTTAGTCTTTCGTACGCTTCTTGTACTCTTTCCAAAGGCACAATATCATCGACAAATTTTAGCACATCTACCTGCTTACGAGATATTAAATCAATACAAGACTTAAATTCATTATAAGTATAAGCAATTGCCCCTTGAACAACTAACTCTTTCATAACAGCCATTACCGTATATGTTGGTACGGCATCAGTTGCAACACCAACTAACACAACAATACCACCAGGTTTAACCATTGATATTGCACTATTAACGGCAGCTCCATTACCAACACATTCAATAACTACATCAAATCCACCATTAGTTTTAGCCATCAATTTACTAACTAAATCCTTATCAGTCGCATCATAATACTCATCAGCAACTTTTAAATCGACAGCCTTTTGGCCTCTTGCTTTGTTTGTTTCAGTAATTGCAACATAACTTGCCCCTTCTTTTTTGGCAAATTCTGCTGATGCTAGGCCAATAATTCCAGCCCCAATTACTAAAACATCATCCCCAACGGCAATTCTTCCCAAATGTGCCGCATGAAGCCCAACAGCAAGTGGTTCTACCATCGCTACTTCTTCATCAGTTATATTATCAGGCACCTTTATTACCATATCACTTCGAACAGCAATTTTACTAGTTAGTCCTCCGGGATTATCTATTGATAATCCAACTGCATGACTCCAAGTTTCTGGACAAAATTGCACATCACCATTTCGACATGCTTCACATTTACCACATGGCGAAATTGGAAGTGCCGTTACTCTATCGCCTTTGACTAAATCCAAACGGTCTCCAGGATCTACTACAACCCCAGCAAATTCATGTCCCATTACTAAACCTTTAGGTTCACCATTCACCCAATAATGAATATCAGATCCACATATACCCGTTTTACTTACTTCAATTATTACTTTTTCTCCATCTGCTTTTGGTTCTGGAATATCTTTTACCTCAAATTGTTTTGCCCCTTTGATAGCTACAGCCTTCAACTTAACTACCTCCTTATCATATTAATTATATCACAACTAAAAATAAACAATATAATAACTAAATTTTTATTTACATAATATTGTCATTCATTATATAATTGTAAAGGAGGAAATAACATGATTACAATAAAAAATGTAACCAAAAAATTTATTAAAACAAACAAGAAAAAAGAACGCCATGAATTTACGGCCGTAAATAATTTGTCATTTGATGTTTTAGAAGGAGAAATATTAGGTATCCTTGGTCCAAATGGCGCCGGCAAAACAACGTTACTTCGCATGATTGCAGGTATTATGACACCCAACACTGGGGCAATTACCATTGATGATTTAACTTATGAAAAAAATGAAACTGATATCAAAAAAATGATTGCTTATCTATCAGGCAACACTAAAATCTATGGAACAATATCTCCTTATGAACTACTTAAAATGTGTGCTGAAATTTATGATGTTCCAACTAGTGAAAT
>CALVUU010000115.1 GCA_944363655.1 uncultured Bacilli bacterium
TTCCAAAGTTCTTCTCCTTCCTCTAAGTATTTCGCCCTAACATAAATATAAATAAAAAACTAAAATCTCGGCAGGCCTTAATATCTACCTAAATTATATCATTAAGCCTAAAATATGCAAAGAAAAAAATTAAAAACGCAAAGATTTTTCTTGAAATTATAACTAAGAAAAAAGGCAGCAAAATAAACATCTTTGTAATTATGCTAACCACAATTTAAATGAGTCTGAAGATTGTGATGGAACCGATTCAATAAGACTTAATATACCTTTGGTATCTAAAACATCGGTTAAATACAACTTACCATCTTTTATTGACTTCATTTTCAGTTGTCGACATTTTGTCGACAACTCACTTTTTTCTTCTTCACTCATTCTTATTTTTAACTTGTACCAATAATCCCTAGGATTAGAACTATCTGTCAATGCTCTAATCACATCAACCACACTAAAATAATATTCTTCTTTCTCATCATCCCAAACACTTCTTATTTGAAAACCTTCAAATAACTTTATTATAGTTTCTAATTTTTTGTTTTCCATACTTTTTATATTATTATGCAAAGAAAAAGATTGAAAACAAACTATATTTTGTTTCAATCTTTACTAAGTATTCCTATATCACCTGGATTAATTAAAAAAGCATTAGCATCATCAGTATCTAAATGCACTTCATAGTATCCATCATCTGATACTTTAGCATGAACATCTATTATACCTGGCTTTTCTCCTCCAATATGTAGTTTTAATACCTCATCATCTACTACACCAAGTTCTTGTGCTTTTTCAGGATTCATATGCACATGACGATCTGCTATAATTAAACAAGCATCAGTAACTTCCCCTTTTGGAGTTGAAATCGTAACCACTTGTGCTCCATCAAGATGTCCGCTTTTCCGAACCGGAGGTTTAACTCCCAATTTTCTAGCATCTGTCATCGACATTTCCACTTGATTATAACTTCTAAGTGGACCAATAATTCTAACATTTTCAAATACGCCTTTATCCGTTTTAACAGTTACTGTTTCATTCGCCGCAAATTGACCAATTTGATTTAAGGGATTTCTTACTGTCAAATCATGATCAAACAACTTAGCATGAGCTTCCCGTGTTAAATGCACATGTCTTGCACTTATATTCATACTAACTTTTTCTTCCATTTATCTTCACCAAATTAATAATATCACAAAAAAGAAAAAGAAAAAAGCAGTTTCCTGCTTAATTTACTCTTTTTAACAAAACATTTTCTTCTTGATAATGTTTATCTACTAATTCTTTTATATATAATACTTCATCTAAAATATCTTTATCAGCAAATTGAACTTGTAAATCTTTCTTAGAACTTAAAATTATATATTCTAAGCTTAAATCAATATTTTCTTTATATATTAACTGTTTTAAAAGATAATTTATAAATTGATAAAATTCAAATTCATCTTGATTTATTCTTGTTAATATCAAATCTAAATCATTTTGAGAAAAATTACTATTTTTTAAAGCAAAATATCGATAATCAATAGAATTCTTGTATCTTTTAACAACACTAACATTTTTAACTTCGCCACTTAAAAATGCTTCATACTCATATTCATTTACAGATACATCCAAATCTTTAGTGTGCATTCTAGCCACCACAGGACTTTCCATTGCTAATAATTCATTATAAGTTACACTAAGTTTACTTGCAAAAACTCCATAATCATTACTAATCAAATCCATTATTTTATTCTTTTGATAATCATTCAAATTCAAATTGTTATTAAGTATTAAAGACATAAAATCTATACTTATTCCATGAATATCTATAAAAGAAGCTATATCTTCCCTTCTAATAACCAAATCTACTAAATTACTATAAATGTATTCAGGTACACTATTTGGTAAATGAAGAATCATAAAACAAATCATCGGTGCTCTAAAAGATAAAACTGTTGAATTAGCCATATTATCTAATTTTATTGCTTCACTTAAAAACACTGGATTTTCACAAATTGCCTTCCACAACTTGCTAACTTCATCTAAATCCTTTTTTATAAACATTTCTTCATATAATTGATAATCTAATTTTTCTGTTAATAATTTCATTTTAAAATACCCCTTTCGCAAAAAATGCAATAGGTATTATACCACATTCATTCTACTATGTCTACTCCTAAAATTTTCCCTTTATTTAGCTCAATTTTAATTATATCGATATCTTTTTCAATATCATCTACAATTACCTTATCGTTATATGTAAGTATCAATCTATCATCTAAATTAAATCCTTTTTCTAAATACTTAAGTAAATATCCCATAATTGCTCTTTTATGAGTAAATATTACAATATCTTTATTAATATTCTTCTTAATTATTCTATCAATTGCTATATTCATTCTACTACATGTTTCATTTAATGATTCTCCCCCATTAAATTTAAAATCAAAATCTCTCTCTTGCATAAATCTAAGCATTTTTATATTTCTATTGCCAAGTTTACCAATTTTAGCATCTCTTAAAAATGAATTAATATTTATAGGAATATTTTTATAACTAGCATAGTATTTAGCAGTAGCAAGAGCAGATGCATAATCAGATGAATATATAACATTTGCATCGATTTTCTTTACTAACTTAACTGATGCTTTTTCTCCTTCAATTGAAAGAGGTCTATTTATTCTTTTTTCTTCTACTGTTTCATCTGTTTCATAAATAATATTATCTAAAACCATATTATTACTTACCAAATATAAAATCATTTTATCACTACTACTTTCTTATAACATTATATCACATTTATAATAATTTGCTATTTACAAAATAATATCTCATCTTAAACACTTTTTTTAAAAAAAGCCTTATTTTATCTAGGTTTATGGCATGAAAAAAATGCGTACATTTTTTATAAATTGACGCTTTAAAAAAATTTTTTTAATTATGCCTTTAAAATAA
>CALVUU010000116.1 GCA_944363655.1 uncultured Bacilli bacterium
TAATTTTTTCACACACATCTCTCCTATCTTTATTATGTCTAAATTATATCATAAAAATACAAAAAACAACATATTTTTTCAAAAATTATATTAAAATGTGTAAATTTGTGTTATCATATTAAAGTAACATAGGTGAAATTATGAAGAAGATACTAATAAAAATCAAAGATAATACCTTAATCATAAAAGAAAAAATAAAATTATCATCTGAATATAAAAACATTTTAAATACTAATGTAATCAGTTGTAATGAATTAGTTTTTTCCGATGATTATATCTTAAATAATAAAAAAATAGTTGAAACATTTATAAATGAACTTACTAAAAACTATAATATAGATACAGTTATTATAACTAATAATTCTTTTACTTTAATGTTTTTAGAATTATTTAAAAATAATAAACAAATAATAAATTTAATACTTAAAGAAGATAGTCCCTTAACATTTCCAATGTGTGAAGCAATCATGAAATCTTTTATTAAAAATGTAAATTGTTATACTTTACAACCGTTTATGATTGAATATTTAGATAAATACAATATTTTAGTGGAATCCCGTAATGAAATTCTTTTTTTATCTAATTTCATGATTGAAAATAATTTAAATCAATTTTCTTCTTTATTTTATAAAATATCTTTAAAAATAGAATTTCCTATGACGGAACAAGATGAAGAAGACTTTACGGCTTTTTGTAAAATAAACAAATATTTAAAAACAATAGATATTAATACTGTAAATAAACATGATATAGAATTTTTAATTACTACTTTAAGAAAAAATAATAAAAAAAATATAAAAATAGTAATTCATGAAAATATTAATAATATTGAAACTATTGAATACTTAAGAAAATTTAATAAAAGAAAAAGTAAAAAATATAAAATAAGTTTTAAACTAGCTTATAGTAATGAATATTTAAAAGATAATATATTTAAACAAGCTAATATCAATATTTTAAAAACTTGTAGTTATATAATTTTATTAATAGTTTTCTTTTCATTCGGTTATGTATTTTATGATAATTATACTTCTATGAAAAAAGTTGAAAATATTCAAGAAAAAATAACCCAAGTAATTGAAATAAATAATTCTGAAGATATTATGGCAGAATTAAATGAAAATAAAGAAGAAACTGATAAATTAATAGTAAATGAAGATATAGTTAGTTTAATTCAAGAAAATCCCGAAACCGTTGGTTGGTTACAAGTAAATAATACTAATATTAATTATCCCGTTGTTCAAGCTGGCAATAATAATTATTATTTAAATCATAATTATTATATGGAAGAAGATAATAATGGTTGGGTATTTATGGACTACCGTAATGATACGAATAATTTAAGTGATAATTTAATTATCTATGCTCATAATCGTTATCATAGTGGAGTTATGTTTGGAACATTGCAAAACACTTTAAGATATAGTTGGTATACTAATCCTGATAATCAAATAATTAAATTTAGATCTTTATATGAAGATTTAGAATACCAAATATTTTCTATCTATAAAATATCTGTAACTACCGACTATATGAAAGAATCATTTGCTAATGATATATCACGTCTTGAGTTTTATAATATGTTAAAAGAACGTAGTATTTATGATTTTGGAATTGAACTTAATGGTAGTGATAAAATAATAACTTTATCAACATGTGCTGATGATTATAATAGATATGTAGTTCATGCAGTTTTAATTTAATAAAAGAAGTTCCATTTACATATTGGAACTTCTTTTATTATGTCTTTTTAAAACTTCAACATCATTTTTATAAAAAGGATTTATTTCTGCTAATTTTTTCATATTCCCTTTTTTCATAAATATAATTCTTCTATTTATTAATTCTTCTTTTTCTAATCCATCATTATAAGTCAAAAAAACATTAATAATATCATAAGCAAAATGATAACTATCCATAAATAAATTTATTAATTCTAAAAGTTCATATTCCCCATATTTACTTAATATTGCTTCATATTTTTTCTTTAACATTTTACTATTTTTTAAATTTATCGTTATATTTTCATAAACACTACTAAGTAAAAAAGCACAAAAATCATTAATTTTACCAATATCATCATTAAAATGATCTTTTATTTTATTTTGTAAACAATGAACTAAAAGCTTTGAAAATTCTTCATCATCTTCTTCATATTCTGCGTTAACTGCGGCTTCTTCCAAAGCTTTATTATATAAATCTTCAAACAATTGAATATATACTTCTGATTCAACAAATCCATCTCCTAAATCGGCATCTTGCATCTCTAATAAAGCAAATGGATTTAACTTTAAAATGGAAGATTGCCTTCCTTGAGCATAAGCATTCATCCAACAACAATAACGGAAAATATAACTACCACTTATATAACACAAACAATCTTCAAAAATTATTTTTATCTCGGGGCTATGACAAGCAAATAATGCAACTATTTCTTTATAATTAAGAGCCTCTATATAATTTACAAAATTTTGAGAATTACTAGTATCTAAACCTATTTTTACATTATATAAATTAACTAAATAAGCATACATAAATATATTAAACATCATAATTCTTTTAAGTACATCGTAATCAATTTCTCTTGCAATACTATAAGTATTAAAAATATTATCAAATTTATTATTTTCACAATTCAAATATTCAACTATATCTTCATAATGCCAATTATTGACAATTATTATATCTTTTAAAATACACCCTGCAACATCATATAAACTAACCATATTACTACCCCCCTCCAAATATTAAACTAATTCTGACGAATACCAATAATAATAACCATCTTCATATTTAAAAATATGCTTATAACTAACTAAGTAATCTTTATAATCAAGTATATTCATATTATCACTATATTTAATTTGATAATTAAGATTATTTTTTCTTTCATCATTATAACAATTATTAGTATTTAAATCGCATTTTAAATAATAATCATATATTTCTATCGTTTCTCTATTATTAGTTACTGCATATCTTGTAATATCTCTAAAGATTAAATCATTTGTATTATTAGTTTGAATACTATCAAATATATAAAAATAATCCTTAGTTTCATTTAATTTTCCTCTAACTTCATAACTATATTGAAAATCATTAACACTATATGTATTTTCTTTACCAAATATTAAAGGAAAAATATCTTCAAAAACACTTACTTTTATTTTAGATGAAGGATTATAACCAACTCCATTTATAGTAATACTATTTACTTGTATTTCTTCATTAGTTACATTTTCTATTAAATCTTTTTCATAATTTAATATATAATCATAAATCATACTTTGAATTGTATCACTACCAATATTAACAAAAGTATTAAAATATCCCATATACATTGCTTGATATCCAATTTCATTTTCAGGTATATAACTATACAATTTATCTACTAACTCTTCCGTAACCTCCGGTATATCATTTTCTACCTTATCATTAAAATTAAAAAGATTTACAAATAACACACAAATTCCTATAACAAGTAAAATTACTATAATATACATAATTATCTTTTTTATTTGCATAATATCATCCTTTACATAATAGATTATATATTTATTATAAACTATTTACATATATTTTTAAACATAAATTTTAAGAGATGTTTTTAAAAACATCTCTTAAAATTAATTAGGTAAAGAATTACTACAAGTATATCCTAAATTAGTGTAATATGGTCCCATTCCGACATACGTCGTTGGAAAAGCTCCATTTGCTTCTGAATTTAGGGTTTCTAAACTTAAATCTGTTTGAATTTGAAAAGTTAATTCTTCATCATTATAAATTGTATTACCTGTAACACCATCAAAATTTAATTCTGTTGGTTTATCTTTAATTACTTCGTTATATTCATCTTCATTAGTAAATACAAATGTATATAATCTTTGGGAAACACCTAGATAAACTTGTTCAGTTCCATTACTACCCATTGGTAAAAAATCTGTTACTGTTCTTGTTGCTTGATAACCATTTACTTCTGTACTACTAGATTCACAACTTCTAAAAAATTGTATAGCATATGGGGTTACATATAATGGAGCATTTACTACTCTTTCATTACCAGCATCATCAGTTGCATTTATTTCTACTGTATACGACCCCGGTGTAGCTAAATAACCATCTAAAAGACTTTCATCAGCAAATGTTAAATCACAATTTGATGTATCCATACAACTTTCAATAAAATCATCAATTACTACTGTACTATTTGCTACTCTATAAACGGCATTAACAACTACCTCCGGTAAGGTATTATCACTAACAACTACTTTACCTGTATAAGTATCTTCTCCACAAGTTACCGTAAAATTATATTCTCCAACAGTTAAAGTATCAATACCTGTTTTATCAACCACACAACTATCAGCATCTGGACCTGTAATAGTAGCATAAGCATCAGTTTCATCTGGTAAGGTTTCTCCAACACCAATTGCTACTTCTTTTAATCTAACTTCCGTTTTATTACTAATACTCAAAAAATAATAAACTCCAACAGCCACAATGGCAATTAAGACCACTATTATAAGTACAAATAATCCTTTATTCATTGACTTTTTATTCTTATTGGTTGGTGTAGCATTATTAGAAGGTGGTACAATTCCGATATCTTCAGCTTTATTTGCCTCAACAAACCCATTAGAATTTATATTGTCTTGTCCCGCACTAGGCCTTCCACCTCCAACAGTATTACCTGTAAGACTACTAGCTTGGTATGGTGTTCCTGATGTTCCTGGAATTGGTTGGGCAACTGGGGAAGCATCTAAATTTTCTGCTGGAGCGGCTCCAACTGGATTTGGTGTTTGTCCACTACCATTATTAACTGGTTGCGTGCTTGCACCTAAGTTAGGATTTATACTTCCTAAAGTCTCCGGCATCTCACTACTTTGCACTGAGACATTAATATTTTGATTTGGCATACTAGTATTAGATGGGAGCGGTGCTTGCGTTTGTGCTGGATTATTGGCAGCCATAGGACTTACACTACCTAAAACACTAGGATTAACTCCACTAATTCCATTTTGTCCCCCTTGGTTTAATTGATTATTTGGATTTTGTCCATTCATTTTAATCAGCCCCTTATCATCATATAATTAAATTATACATTTTTATTTAAATTTTTTCAACTATATTTTTAAATTCATCTCCTCGATCTTCAAATTTAACATAGTGATCTTGTGATGCACTACCTGGAGAAAGTAAAACAACATCGCCCTTTACCACATTTTTTTTAATAGAGTCCATTGCTGATGCTAATGTATAACATTTCTCACATGGAATATTAATACTTAAAGCATATTCCAAAATCCGATCAGTAACTTCTCCGACAGCATAAATTTTTTTAACATATTTTAGATAATCATTTAATTCATTAAAGTCTTGATTACGTTCTAATCCTCCTAAAATTAGATGAATAGGTCTATTAAAAGTTTTTAAAGCTGTTATAGTAGAAGTAGGATTCGTCGATTTAGAATCGTTATAATAATCTACTCCATTTTTATTTGCTACATATTCTAATCGATGAGCAACTCCCCCAAAAGTTTTTAAAAAATCTATTAAAATATCTTTATCTAATCCAAAATTTTCTAAAACTAATATTGCAGCCATAATATTTTCATAATTATGTACCCCTTTTAAAACTATATCTGATGTATTTAAATACTTTTCTCCATGAATATATATATAGTTATCTTTATAATAAGTATCATTATCATTATCATTAAAATAAACTTTTTTAGATAAAATATCTTTACTTACTTCCATACTATCTTTATTACTTTTATTTATTATTGCTATATCATTATTAGTATGTAAATTAAATATCTTTTTCTTAGTATTCTTGTAATGTTCATAAGTTCCATGATAATCTAAGTGCGTTGGACAAATATTAGTTAAAACACTAATATTTGTTTTAAAATCATGAATATCACATAATTGATGATCACTTATTTCTAATAATAAAATATCTCCCGCTTTTACTTTGTCTAATAGAGAACATAAAGGATAACCTATATTCCCCCCCAAAACTACACTTTTACCATGTCTTTTTAATAATTCATAAATAATTGTTGTCGAAGTTGTTTTACCATTAGAACCTGTTACTCCAATAATAGTTACATCTTTAGGTAAAAAATGATAAGCAACTTCTATTTCGTTTTCACATCTTAAATTTAAACTTTCTATTTTCTTTACTATATCACTTGTAGCCATAATAGCAGGATTTTTTATAATTAAATCATAACTTGCATCAATTAAATCACATTGATTAGAAGTTATTATCACTTTTATACCTAATTCTTCTAATTCTTTTTGATCATTACTTGATAACTTTTTAATATCACTTAAAGTAATATCATTATTTTTAGAAGCCAGCACCTTAGCTACTGCTAATCCACTTTTAGCAGCACCTAAAATTAATATTTTTTTATTTTCATACATGTTTAAACCACCTAATTAATTATATTATTTAAAGGAAAAAAAAGCAATATTATTGCTTTTTTCTTAAAGTAACTATATAATCATCATGATTTAATACTCCAGGTATTCGATATATATCAAAACCGTTTATTAAAAATTCCTTTTTTGCATTATTATTCAAAATCCAAGTATATAATGCCATTATTTCTAAAGAATTAATTTTACTTAAAAATTCATGATATTCTTTAGCATTTAAACTTAAATAATGATATACATTGGAAAATAAAGAAATATCATAAGCTTTATTAGTATAATCTTGAATATCTAATAAATTACAGTTATAAAACAAAGGAATATCTATACTAGTTAATATACTTTGTAACTTATAATATAGATTAATATCTAAATAAGAAATATTTTCTATTTTAGCATTAGAAAATATGGTATTATTTATTTTAATTGAAGAAATTTTTTTACATAAAATAATAAGTTTATCAAAAAAACATCTTACTTTATCTAGTAAATAAGGTCTAATTTTTTTATAAATATCTAAATTATCTAAGTTATCTATAACAAACATTTGCTTAAATTCTTCATAAGATAATATTTTTATAGCTGTATATTTTAATATAAAGTGATACCATGCTAAAACATTTATATCAAAAACTTCTACTTCTATTGCGCCGTTAAGTAACGCATCAAAATATTGATCTCCACTTCCTAAAACTGTTAGGACTCTAGCATTATCAAAATTAAAGATAGAAGAAAAAACCTTTATATTTTCATTAGTAAAACCATATACTTTTTCCATCAAAATCCCCCTTTTTTGATGAAATTTATTCTATCATAATTATTTTTATTAATCAACTAACTTTGTAGAATACCAATAATAACTATCGTCATATTCTTTAAATGTTACTTCATAAGTTGCTGTATTACTTGCATATTCTCTAAATAAATTTTTTAAAAATACTGTATAATTAAGACTAGATTGATTATTAAATCCATCATTATATTCTTCATCACTAATTCTACCACGAACTATATTATAATAATTTAAATCATCTATTTTTTCTTCTAAATTTTTATCTTTATATAAACCATCACTTGCTAAAAACATACTTTTAACCGTTATTATAACATCGCCATTTTCTACTCGGGCAGAATCATAATTGACAAATTGTGTTTCTGCATCCCGTTCTAAACACTCACTCATCCTACAATGATAAAATCCATTTTCAAAATAACACTCTAAACAATCAATATACTCAAAATAATTTTGATAATTAATATTTTTATCTCGACCAAATAATCGATAATAATATCTTTGGAATAGATTTTGAGAAATCTTCTTTTTAATACAACCAGTTGTTGGATCAGTACAATCTTCATTTTCCTCTATTCTAGTATAGGGTATTAAAGCATGAACTAAAACTAATTTTTCATCTTCTTCTAAATCATTGTAAGTTAAAGTATCTTCTGTATCAAATAAAATTAAATTTCCTTCTCTAAGACTTACATAAGTATATAATCTTCTTCCTAAAGTATCAATATCATCACTTTCATTATTAACTTTTTCATTATTATTAAAAGCACTTTTATATATTACAACTGCAACACAACAAAATAATATTATTAATAAAACTATTAAAACAATATACATTATTAAATTTTTTTTATCTTGCACATTTAATCACCCTTTTTATTTTATATTTTAATTATAAACTATTTATAAAGTTTTTTAAACCCCAATTTAAAAGCGATTGCATTTTTGCAATCGCTTTTAAGCTTCTTCAGCATTTTCTATATCATCAAGTGATATATCAGCATCATCCATTAATTTTTCTTCTAAAACTTCACTAGCATCATCACTTAATAGATCTTTTTCAAGTTCTATGGAAATGTCGCTATATTGTTTATAACCAGTACCAGCTGGGATAAGTTTTCCAATAATTACATTTTCTTTTAATCCTTGTAAATTATCAACTTTACCATGAATAGCTGCATCAGTAAGTACTCTTGTTGTTTCTTGGAATGAAGCTGCCGATAAGAATGAATCCGTTTCAAGAGAACTCTTTGTAATACCAAGCATAATTGGATTACCCTTCGCAGAAACTTTACCAGCCATAATTACTGGTTTATTTCCTTCCGTAAATTCTCTTAAAGATACTGATAAACCTTCGACAAAGTCGGTATCTCCAGCATCAGTAATTCTTACTTTATTAATCATTCTTCTAACAATAATTTCAATATGTTTATCAGAAATATCAACACCTTGAAGTTTATATACTTTTTGAACTTCTTTTAATATGTATTCTTGAGCAGTAAGTGGATCTGTTACAGCAAGTAATTCTTTTGGTGAAATAACACCTTCAGTAAGTTTATCACCAGCCTCAACCATATCTCCAACATTAACACGAACTTTCATGTTATAGTTAGTTACATGTTCTCTTACACCCGCTTCGTTTTCAATAGTAATTAAGTGTTTTCCGTTTTGTTCTTCAATACCTATTACTTTACCACTAACCTCAGCAATAGTTGCCTTTCCTTTTGGAATACGTGCTTCAAATAATTCTTCAACTCTTGGTAAACCTTGAGTAATATCGGCATCTCCACCATGGGCAACCCCACCAGAGTGGAATGTTCTCATGGTTAACTGTGTACCTGGTTCACCAATTGATTGGGCAGCCATAATACCTACCGCTTCACCCTTTTCAACTAAATTACCAGTTGCAAGGTTACGTCCATAACATTTTTGACATACCCCATTATTTGATTTACATGTAAGAATGCTTCTAATTTCAATCTTTTTGATACCAGCTTTCGTAATTTTAGCAACAGCATTTTCTGTAATCATTTCTCCAGCTTCAACTATTACTTCTTTAGTTTCAGGATTAACGATTTTCTTAGATGCAAAACGACCTAAAATACGTTCAGCAAGTGGTTCAATAATTGTGCCATCTTTATCATTGACTAAGTCATAGACAACTAAACCTTGAACAGAGCCACAATCATAATCTTTAACGATGATATCTTGGGCAACATCAACTAAACGACGAGTTAAATATCCTGAGTCGGCGGTACGAAGGGCAGTATCGGCAGAACCTTTTCTTGAACCATGGGTTGATAAGAAGAATTCAGATACAGATAAGCCTTCGATAAATGATGAAGTGATTGGAATTTCCACAGTTGAACCATCCGGTTTAGCCATAAGACCCCGCATTCCTGCTAACTGTGTAAAGTTGGAAATAGATCCACGAGCTCCACTATTCATCATCATAAATATTGGATTATCATAATTATTCTTACTTAACTCAGCAAGTTCATCTTTAATTTCATCAGTTGCATTATTCCATGAAGCAATAACATTTTCATATCTTTCTTCTTCAGTAATTAAACCTCTTTGATATTGTTTATTAATTTTATCTACTTTAGCCTTAGCTCTTTCAATAATTTCATGCTTATCATCACTTCTAACAACATCAGCAATTGATACAGTTACACCAGCAACAGTTGAATATTTAAATCCTAAATCTTTTAATTTATCAAGCATAATTGATGTTTCAGTTGTTTTATATCTTTTAAATACTTGAGCAATTAAACTTCCTAGTGTTTTCTTTATAAATGGTTGTACTAATGGCATTTTAGCAATTTCTTCAGGAATATTAACTCCCATTGGTAAGAAATATTTATCCGGAGTAACTCCTTCAATATTTTCTTTAGTTCCTTCATTAACAAATGGATAAGTATCAGGTAATATTTCATTAAATTTAATCTTACCGACAGTTGTAACCAAGTATTTATCTTGTTGCGCATCTGTAAATAATTTATATTTAAATGAACTAACAGGAATAGCAATTCTTGTATGAAGAGTAATTTCTCTTCTTTCATAAGCCATTAATGCTTCATTAGAATCTTTATATACATGCCCTTCATTAGGTAAACCCGCATATTCAATTGTTAAATAACAGTTACCTAATACCATGTCTTGGCTAGGTGTAACAATTGGTTTTCCATCTTTAGGATTTAATATGTTATTGGCTCCAAGCATAAGTATTCTTGCTTCAGCCTTTGCTTCTTCAGATAAAGGTACGTGAACAGCCATTTGGTCTCCATCGAAATCGGCATTAAATGCTGTACAAACAAGTGGGTGTAATCTAATTGCTTTACCACCAACTAAAACCGGTTCAAACGCTTGAATACCAAGTCTATGAAGTGTTGGAGCACGGTTTAATAGTACAGGATATTCTGTAATTACATCTTCAACAATATCCCATACTGCTTCATCACGAGCATCAATTAACTTTTTAGCACCCTTAATGTTATGAGCAAGCCCCCGTTCAACTATACCATTTATTACATGAGGTTTAAATAACTCAATAGCCATTTCTTTAGGTAAACCACATTGATACATCTTAAGATTTGGTCCAACTACGATAACAGAACGACCAGAATAATCAACTCTCTTACCTAACAAGTTTTGACGGAATCTTCCTTGTTTACCCTTAAGCATACTAGATAAGCTCTTAAGTGGACGATTACTTGCAGCAGTAATGCTTCTACCACGACGACCATTATCAAATAATGAGTCAACAGCTTCTTGAAGCATACGTTTTTCATTTTGAACAATGATTGTTGGTGCTCCAAGTTCAAGTAATTTCTTTAAACGATTATTTCTATTTATAATTCTTCTGTATAAATCATTTAAGTCACTCGTAGCAAAACGACCACCATCAAGTTGAATCATCGGACGAAGTTCTGGTGGTATTACAGGAAGTACATCTAGAACCATCCATTCCGGTTTATTACCACTTTCTTGGAATGCTACTAGGCAATCAAGTCTTTTTACTAAACGAATTCTCTTTTGACCAGTAGTATTTTCTAGTTCTGCTCTTAAATCTTCAATTTCTTTATCTAAATCAACACGTTTAAGTAATTCTTTAATGGCTTCTGCACCCATACCTACTGTAAAAGTATTACTATATTTTTCATAATAAACCCGATATTCTTTATCAGATAAAGTTTGTTTTACTTCTAAAGGTGCAGAACCTGGATCTATTACCACATAAGAAACAAAGTATAATACTTCTTCTAAGTCTCTCGGAGACATATCTAAAACTAAACCCATCTTAGATGGAACACCTTTAAAGAACCAGATGTGAGAGCAAGGAGCAGCAAGTTCTATATGCCCCATTCTCTCACGTCTTACTTTAGAACGAGTTACTTCAACGCCACAACGATCACAGATAATATTTTTATATCTTAGTCTTTTATATTTTCCACAACTACATTCAAAGTCCTTAGTTGGTCCAAATATCTTTTCACAGAACAAACCATCTCTTTCAGGCTTTAGGGTCCGATAGTTGATAGTTTCAGGTTTCTTTACTTCCCCATATGACCAAGAACGAATCTTTTCGGGTGAAGCAATACTAACCTTTATTCCTTTAAATTTACTTACATCTATCATATACTCACCTACTCCCCTTCATCCATAGTATCATCGATACCTGGAAATTCTAAATCATCTAAATTATCTTCTTCTTCCTCAGCTTCAACATAATCATCAGTTGGCTCATCCGGTTGTAAATCATTAGTTGTAACATCTATTTCTTCAATTCTAAAGGCCTCATTTTCATCTTCATCTTCTTCAATATCTTTAAATTCTACAACTTCATCTTTATCATTTATTATTTGAACATCTAAACCTAAGGCTTGGAATTCTTTAACTAAAACTCTAAATGATTCAGGAACACCTGCTTGATCGATTACTTTACCTTTAACTAAAGATTCATAAACTTTAACCCGACCTACAATATCATCAGCTTTAACTGTTAATATTTCTTGTAAAACATGGCTTGCACCATAAGCATATAGTGCCCAAACTTCCATTTCTCCAAATCTTTGACCACCGAATTGCGCTTTACCACCAAGTGGTTGTTGAGTAACAAGAGAATATGGTCCAGTAGCCCGAGCATGAAGTTTATCATCAACCATGTGGTGTAATTTTACCATATACATTACCCCAACATTGATACGATGATCAAATAATTCTCCAGTACGTCCATCGCGAAGTTCTACTTTACCATCTTCCGCCATTCCCGCTTCTTTCATTTCTTCTAAGATATCTTCCCAAGTTGCACCATCAAATACTGGAGTAGCATAATGAACACCCAACTTCTTACCAGCCATACCTAAGTGTACTTCTAAGATTTGTCCGATATTCATACGTGATGGAACACCTAGAGGATTAAGCATAATATCAACAGGACGACCATCAGGTAAATAAGGCATATCTTCCTCAGGTAATATAAGGGAAATAACCCCTTTATTACCATGACGCCCAGACATTTTGTCACCAACTTGAATCTTCCGTTTTTGAATAATATATACTCTTATTACTTTAGATACACCAGCAGGTAATTCATCAGAATTTTCTTTAGTATAAACTTTAACATCATGAACAATACCACCAGCACCATGTTCCACACGCAAAGATGTATCTCTTACTTCTCTAGTCTTTTCCCCAAATATAGCATGTAATAATTTTTCTTCACTAGTTAACTCTTGCATCCCTTTTGGGGTAACTTTACCAACTAAAATATCGCCTTCTTTAACTTCTGTTCCAATTCTAACAATACCATCAGTATCCAAATTCTTACGAGCCTCTTCCGAAACATTAGGTATATCTCTTGTAATTTCTTCAGGACCTAATTTAGTATCTCGACAATCGATATCGTAATGGGAAATATGTAAAGATGTATATACATCGTCTTTAACCAATCTTTCATTTAAAATTACAGCATCTTCATAGTTATAACCATTGTAAGTCATGAAAGCAACAGTCATATTCTTACCTAATGCTAGTTCTCCTTGATCTGTTGATGGTCCATCAGCAATAACTTGACCACGATGAACTTTATCTCCCTTTTTAACTAGTGGATGATGATTAATACAACTTGATGCATTACTTCTTTCAAAATTAGCTAAGTAATAAGTATCTTTACCACTGGCAACATTGACAACAATTTTTAAGCCATCAGCATAATCAACTACCCCATCAGCTTTACAAACAATAGTTGAACCTGAATCTCTTGCAGCAATATATTCAACACCAGTCCCAACAATTGGTGCTTCAGTTTCAAGCAAAGGTACTGCTTGACGTTGCATGTTAGCACCCATCAAAGTACGATTAGCATCATCGAATTCCAAGAATGGTATACAACTAGTAGTAATTGCTACAACTTGACTTGGAGCAACGTCAACAAAATTGACATGCATCTTATCTACATAAACAGTATCTCCATTCAAACGCGCAATAACTTCATCTTCAACAATTTCATTTTTATCGGTTAACTTAATAGTTGCTTGCGAAATATAATAATCTTTTTCTTCATCAGCAGTCATGTAAACAATTTTATCAGCTACAATACCATTTTCTACTTTGCGATACGGCGTCATTATAAAACCATATTCATTAACTTTAGCATAACCAGCAAGAGAAGTAATAAGTCCGATATTTTGACCTTCCGGAGATTCTATTGGACAAATACGTCCATAGTGAGAAGCGTTAACGTCACGAACATCCATTCCTGCACGATCTCGCGAAAGTCCTCCAGGTCCTAGACTTGATAAACGTCTTTTATCAGTAAGTTCAGCAATTGGGTTAATTTGATCCATGAACTTAGAAAGTTGCGATGAACCAAAGAATTCTTTTAGGGCTGCAGTTACC
>CALVUU010000117.1 GCA_944363655.1 uncultured Bacilli bacterium
AAACATAACACTTATCACTACTATTACTTTGCATTACTACTTTTTTTGTTTCTTTATTCCAAGATAACTTTCCGCCATTTTCACAACTAGATAATTCTTCATTAAAAATATAACCCTCCTGTGGCCACGATGTATCGCTACTAACTTCATATTCTCCACTACCCGATGATGTTTCATACATCATAGTTAATGCATTAGAATTAACCATTTGTTTACTTTCTTTAGCGTTTTCATATATTTTTTTATCTAAATTATAACTATTCATAATTAAAGCACTTACAATCAAACCAATAATTATTCCACTAAATACGTATAAGATTTTTTTCATTTTGATACCTCTTTATATTTTAAATTCTAACATCATGACAACTTGTATTCCACGGTGCAAACACCGTGGTTACAAGTTTACAATTATGAAATAATTAACTAGAGGATTTTAGATATGTTTAAAGAATATCGCAAGAAATTAAAATTAACTCAAGAACAATTAGCAGATAAAGCAGATTTAAATACCAGAACGATTCAAAGAATTGAAAATGAAGAAGAAATACCTAGTTTAGAAACTTTATCTAAATTAGTTAATGCTTTAGAAATAAAAGATAAAGATTTAATAGAATATATAAAAAAGTTTAGTAAACAAAAATAAAGTGTTATGTTTAGCACTTTATTTTTGTTTGTATGTCGAACTTTGTCGGACAATTTTTCTTGCAATTGCATTTATTTCCCGTTAGAATAAATAACCGTTACCTGCTAGTGGTAGTGCCTGCTTTAAATCTGAGTAATCTATTACTACTCAAATATTGGGGGTTTTGGATGCAAGGAGGCAAAGATATGAACAAAGAAGAAAACATAAGTACTCTTTTAGTAATAATAATCTTATTGATTGTAGTTATACTGCAGTTAGTATAGAAAAAAGACACTAGCCTTGTTCAGGTATAGTGTCCGCAAGCAATTGCAGGCATTATCCACTAGGGGTAACGCTTACATGTATAATATAACAAACTTTTATAGATTATGCAATACTTGAGCTAAAATCCTCCACCACTGCGGCCTCCACCACCGAAGCCACCTCCAGATGAAAATCCTCCGCCGAATCCTCCGCCACTACTCATAGATGAACTAGCATTCATTCTATTTATAGTCATTTGTGATGTATTTATCGCTTGATTCATCGATGAAGTTATTAAATTAGCTATATGAATATTAGTTATATAATTTAAAGTAAAATAATCAACCCCTAATTCATCAACATTTATCTCACTTATCTTTACATTCATTACTTTTTCTACACGATCAGCAAGACCAAAAACCGTTGCATAAACTAAATATCTTTCCCACAAAACAATCTCAGGAAGTTCTTTAATACTAAAATTACCAAAATCATTTAAAAATCTTTTAAAAGCTTGCCATCTTGCATAATGTTCTATTCCTTTTTTAGTTTTTTTACTAAAAGCTGTTGTATAAATCATAAAAACAATTGCAAATAATATAGTAATAATTCCTGGAATAAATTCAATATTATTATGAGCAATATAAGTTATTAATAAAATTGAATAAATTAATAATATAAAAGGTATAATTATATATTTTTTCTTCTTTTCAAAAAATTCTTGGGCTTCCCCATCTTTAATAGCCTTATTCTTCCAATTAGTATAACTATTCATAAAAGTTTGACAAGTTTTAGTACTACTTGCATACTTTTTTAAATTTGTTGTTGTAAAGCTACCTGTTTTTTTACCAACTTTTTCAAATAAGAAATCTATTAAAGCATTTTCGGTATCATTTAATTTATTTCTTGTAACTAAAGTAAATTTATATTCATCTTTAACCTCAGTTACTTTTTCTACTTTAATATTTTTCTTATAAACTAAATTCATTATAGATGCACTTAAAGCATTTTCAGTAATAGTTTTATGCATCAAGTAATCAACAACTTCAACATTATAATCATCTATAAATTCTCTATTATATTTTAAATTAAACATTGCTTTTCTTTCTTTATCATATTTTAAATAAATATAAAGAAATGCTCCAATTAAAGAAATATAGAAAATAATTGTACCTACAATTGCTATTGTCATTTTACTTTTAATTTCTTTTCTTAAAAAATTAGCTTCGTCTGCTCTTGCAGTTTCTGTTTCAATTATTTCATCAAAAGACTCATCACTATATTTAGTTACACCTGTAACTAAATTATCATCAAAAGTCATTCTTATATCCATTGTTCCATAAGATTCAAGCATAGGTATAGTTGCATAAATAACTGAATTAGTACTACTACTTTCTTCATATACTTCACCAGCTAGTGGACCATGTGCCCAAAAACGAAAATAATTACTATTATCAAGTTTTGGTAAAGTAACTCGTATATTTAAATTTCCTATTTCATCAGCAAGTTCTCCGCTAAAAAAATTCCAATAAAACTCTGCAAAATTATCATGCATAGTAACAATACCTTCAATAGTATAATCAAGTCTAAAAACATATTTATCTCGTTTTATTGGATGATACATTCTAATTCTGTAACCATTAAATATTGAATCAACTGAATATTTTATATCTTCACCTGCACTAGCATAAGTAACTAATAGAAAAGGAATGAAATTTTCATTAAATGTATCAAAAGATATTTTATTACTATCTAAACCTGATACTTTTATATTGGTAATATCATCAGCTTTCATAGAACTTTTTATACTAGAATATGCTAAATTCATTTCATAACCATTAAGTGTTCCATCAATTAAAAATAGTTCTGATACATCTACATTCCCATTTTCTAATATCTTAGCATCAATATAATAAGATTCAATATCATAATTAACATCACTTGCCAAAGTAATAATTGGCATAATTAAAAATACTAATAAACTAAATATTAATTTTTTCATATACACTCTCTCTTTTTTAAAAAAAGACGTTTAGCACGTCTTAAAATTTAACTTGAACATTTTCTCTTTCAGCATCATTAGCCTCAAAGAAGGTTTCTTGTTTAAATTTGAAAATGCCCGCGATAATGTTACTTGGAACCATTTCAATTTTATTATTATATACAAGTACTGTATCATTATAAAATTGTCTAGCACTAGCAATCTTACTTTCCGTTTCTGTAAGTTCTGCTTGCAAATGTTGGAAGTTAGTATTTGCTTTTAAATCCGGATAAGACTCCGCAAGAGCAAATAACTTAGAAATAGCTTGTTCTAACTCCCCATCAGCCTTCATTTGTGCCTCAGGTGTTGTTGCAGAAACATAAGTATTTCTTGCTTTAATTACTGATTCCAAAGTTTCAGATTCATGTTTTGTATAACCTTTAACAGTTTCAACTAAATTAGGAATAAGATCAAATCTTCTTTTTAATTGCACATCAATTTGTGCCCATTGATCTTTTACTCTATTTCGTAAATCTACTAATTTATTATAAGTCGAAATAGCCCAAACTATTATTAGTAAAACTATTACTACTATTATACCTAAAATAATCCATCCCATAAAATATATCCTCCTAAAAATATTTTATCATATTTTAATAAATTATAAAACTTTTTTTATCCTCTTTACATTATATTCTTAAAGGATTAAAATCTATTTCTAAATAATTATCTTTATTACTAGCAAATATATCATCTATTTCTTTTAAAGTACTAACTAATAAATCATCATACTTATATTTTATTATTATTTGCATCCGATATTCATTATTAAATTTAAATACAGATGCTGTAGTTGGTCCTAAAATAATCGTTTCTTTATTTAAATTATCATCTAAATATTTTTTTACTTTTTTAGCATTTAAAATAGTATTTTCATAATCTTTTCCTATTACTTTAATACCTACTAAATAATAATATGGTGGATACTTTAATTTCTTTCTAAAATTCATCTCCTGTAAATAAAATTTATCATAATTATTATTTTTTACACATTCTATTACATAATTATCCGGATTAAATGTTTGTATTACTACTTCTCCTAGTATATCACTTCTTCCTGACCGACCTGCAACTTGACTTAACAAAGAAAATGTTACTTCACTACTTCGGTAATCTGGTATATTTAAAGATGCATCAGCATTTATTACACCCACAAGCGTTACTTTAGGAAAGTCTAGTCCTTTACTAATCATTTGTGTACCTAATAATATATCATATTTATAATCTTTAAAATCATTTATAATTTTTTCATGACTTCCTTTATTTCTTGTTGTATCTTGATCCATTCTTACTACTCTAGCATTTGGATACATTTCTTTAATCTTTTCTTCTAACTTTTCTGTACCAAGTCCATAATAATTTAAACTTTTATCATGACAATTTGGACAAACATCATCTTTTTTTCTTTGATATCCACAATAATGACATATCAAATTATTCGTCGATTTATGATATGTTAATGTTATATCACAACTTGGACATTTATAAGTATAACCACAATTACTACAAGTAATAAATGTTGAAAAACCTCTTCTATTTAAAAGTAATATTATTTGTTCTTTTTTACTTAATTTTTCTTTAATTTTTTCTTGTAAAAATTCACTAAATATCATATTTCTTTTTTTCATTTCTGCTTCCATATCAATTACATGTATTATAGGTAATTTAGCATTACCCACTCTATTACTTAATCTAAGTAATTTATATACTCCCTTATCAGCTCTAGCCTTACTTTCAAGTGTTGGAGTAGCACTACCAAGGATAACAGGAATATTATTATATTTTCCTCGGTATATTGCTATATCTCTAGCATGATACCTTGGATTATTATCTTGTTTATAACTACTACTATCTTCTTCATCAATTATAATTATTCCTAAATTTTTTAAAGGAACAAATATAGCACTACGCGTACCAACTACTACATGTACTTCACCACGTAATATTTTTAAATATTCATCATACTTTTCTCCTTCAGATAAAGATGAGTGAAATATTGCAACATCACTACCAAATGCCTCATAAAACCTTTTGGCAATTTGCGTAGTTAAACCAATTTCTGGAACAAGCATAATAGCAGTTTTACCTTCACTAATACATTTTTCAATCCATTTAATATAAACTTCTGTTTTACCACTACCAGTTACTCCATATAATAAATAAGTATCATGTTTATTAAATAAAACACTTTCATAAACACTTTCTTGATCTTTAGTAAGATTCTTTTTAATTACTTCATTATTACCATTATTAATTCTATACTTAATTACTTTTTCTATCTTAATAATTTTATTTTCTTCTAGAGTTTTAACTATATCACTAGATATATCCTTTTTATTTACTTTACCTAATTCTAATATACTATTTATTACTTTAATTTGAGCTATTCTCCTTGGATATTTACAAATATATTCCATAGCTTTTAATTTATCAATTAATACAATATATTCATCAAATTTATTATAATTATGTTCTTGTTTTTTTATCTTTAAAGAAGATGGTAACATAGTCTGATATGCAGTTATTAACGTACACAAAGTAATACTAGATAAATACTTACCAACATCTATTAATTCTTTACTTAATACTAATTCTTCATTATCTATTCTAATAATTTCTTTAGTATCATACGAAGTATTATTACTATTAACTATTTCCATAACAAAACCAAATACTTCCATTTTTCCAAATGGTACATATACTTTCATTCCTACTTTAATTTTATCTTTTAACTCATCAGGAATTTTATATATAAATGTTTTATTTAATGATTTAACCCCATATTCTATTATTACATTTGCATACATAATTACTCTCTCCATATATCATAAATTCCATTTTATAATAACAAAATTTAATTATATTGTCTATGATTTTGGCTTGAAAAAATAGTCATAATTAGTTATGACTATTAATTAATGCGATAGGGATCAGATTCTGTTCCGGATCCCCCGGTGAGAGTTACATTGGAGTTTAGGTAGAATGTTGGTCTGATATCTGCTTCTACTGTATAAATCTCAACCAATTCGACATAACCAAACTTAGTTATGAAGAAAGCACCAATCCAATCATCCGAAGAACGTATAGTCCATTCTTTCCATCCCGTATATAACCAATTATTAGAACTTACATTTTCATATAAAATTGAACTTACTCCATATTTCCAATAATTTGGACTTGTGGCATAGCCATAATCTGAAACGTACATTAAGCCCATTTTGGCACTATATGTTGTTGGCTCTGCTGGACTTACTATTTCATTTTGATAAACTTGTTTTGAGTTTCCATTAGTTATACTATCGCTTGTATTTCCTCCGACTTGCCAGTTTGTTGTTGCTATTTTACTTGACCATGTACTTCCTAATCCATTTAAATATGTTCCATTTAATACACCTGTATTTAACGTACTTTCACTCCATGTATTACTATGATTCGAGCTTGATCCACTCCAATAATTCTCTCCTATTCTTGTGTTTTTTATTAGTTTTACTTGATTTCCAAACACGCCAATGATTCTGTACAAATTATCACTTGAGCATGTTGCTGCTGTTGAGCCAAAACAGACATAATTATTGGGATTGGCTCCACTAAAACGGTATGAATTATCTCCTGCTTCAAGTGAACCATATGTTCCGCTTCCATCATGATAATAAATACCATCTACTCCATCTCCAACAATAGAATTAAATTTTTTTATACAACTTGCTAAATTTTCTCCGCTTGTACACACTTCAGCTAATGTTGATGGATTGTCCGTTGTTGCGCTGACACTTTTTTGGCTTGATTGATGTCCTGCTGTATCTGTTACATATACTCTAAATGTGTATTGTGTACCTGCACTTAATCCTGTAAATGTATAACTACTACTTGTACTACTTACATAACTACTTCCATTATTACTTGAATAATAATATCTACTTATACTATTACTTCCTCCACTCGCTGTTACATTTATAGTTACACTATCAC
>CALVUU010000118.1 GCA_944363655.1 uncultured Bacilli bacterium
TCTATAATGATTAGTGGTTTATGTATAGCAATAGCAAGTATGTCTAAAACATTTAAAGAAGCTCAAAGTGCTTTAACCCCTCTTACATTCATTGCATTTTTCCCTGGTATGATAGCATTCATGCTAAACATATCAAGTAATTGGTTACTATCAATAATTCCATTCTTAAACTTCAGTATTATATTTACAGATATTACCAACGGTAATCTAAATATATTAAATTTAATACTAATGTTTACATCAACTATATTAATTATTATATTAGTAATTTATTACATAATAAAACAATATAAGTCTGAAAAAGTATTATTTACAAACTAAAACGTCAAGTATAATAACCAACTTGACGTTTTTATAAAGATATCTATTTATTCTTCTAACAACCAACTAATTATATTTTTGTGAATTATCCCATCTCTTGAAAAATCTGTTTTATCAAGAGATAATACATATTTCGGATAATTATCTTTAATTGTGTCAAATGCTTTAAATTCTTTATCAATAACTTTATCAGAATCTAATAAATAAGTAACCTGATAATATTCTTTTATATTACCTTTAATAGCAATAAAATCTATTTCCTCTTTCTTAGTTTTTCCAATATAAACATCATATCCTCGATTTAATAATTCATTATATATAACATTTTCTAAAGCGAAACTTTTATTAATTTCAAAATTATTATTTTTTATTTGAGCAATACCTAAATCTGTCATATAGTATTTATTTAACGTTTTTAGTATTGTTTGACCATGAATATCATATCTATACATTTTATTAATTATTAAAGCCTTACACAAAGCATCTAAATAAGTATATAAAGTATCTGTTGATATTGATCTACCTTCACTTTTCAAAAAATTAATGACATTTTCTGCTGAAAATTCTCTACCAGTAGTATCAACGACATATTGCAGTAATAAATTAAATAATAAAGTATCTTTCAAACCTAATCTATCTACAACATCTCTTAATATAATTGAATCAAATACACTATATAAGTAATCTTTTATATTATCCTCATCATTAAATTCACATCTATTTGGAAGTCCTCCCCATTTAACATAATTCCAAAAAGTATCTTCATCTAAAGGATTCTTTTTTGTTAAAAGTGTAAACTCTTTATATGATAAGGGATAAATATTAAATAAAACATATCTACCCGATAAAACAGTGGATAATTCTTGTGATAATAATTTACTATTTGAGCCAGTTATAAATATACTAGTATTATCAGTAGATGCTCTTAAAGAATTGATAACATCTTCAAACTTTTCAACCTTTTGAATTTCATCTAAAAATATATAATATTTCTTATCATCAATTAATTTACTTTTTATAAAAGCATTAAGTTTCTTATAATCTCTTAACTCTTCATATTCAATATATTCAAAATTAATAAATATAATATGGTCATCATCACACCAATTTTCTTTTAACTCATCGATAATCTGCTTTAAAATAACTGATTTACCACATCTTCTTATTCCTACTAATATTTTTATTAAATCACTATCATAAAAACCTCTAATTCTAGATAAATAAGTTTCTCTTTTAAGCATTTATATCACCTATATAAATTATATATTGAATAATATTAATTGTCAAGTTATTTCACTTTAACAAAATAACTTGACAATTAAAAACAGTTATTTCATTTCTGTGAAATAACTATTTGTTTTTTGTTAGCTTGTATTCTCCAACAAACACTTCCGTTGCACTTTCTCGCATAAAAACATTATTCTTTCCTTTAAGAATAACATTTATTTCTTGATCACGCTTAAATATATTGTTATAAATGGCTGCAACAACTGAAGCACATGCTCCAGTACCACAAGCAAGGTTTTCCCCACTACCACGTTCCCAAACTCGCATTTTCATTGTAGCATCATCTATTATTTCAATAAATTCTGTATTAGTTTTCTCAGGAAATATAAAATTATTTTCAAATAAAGGACCGATATTCTAAATTTAAATAATCTATCCCTTCAGTAAATATAACACAGTGCGGATTACCCGTTGATACACAAGTAATTAAATTTCTTAATTGTTAACAACAAGGAATAATTTATAACTTGTTCTATATCTAAATTAACAGGTATTAATTTAGGATCAAGAATAGGGCTTCCCATATCTAATGTAACAGCAGATACATTTCCTTTTACTACTTCCAAATTTAGTGTTTTTATACCTGATGCTGTTTCAATAGTTAAAGGATTATTTTTAATATTCCGTATTCATAAACACATTTACCAACACACCTTACTCCAATATTATCAATCATTTTATCAGGATTAATATTTTTATTTAAAACAATCTATATAAATATAATCAATTCCTTTTCCATGCATTTTAGTAAATTGCATATTACTTCTTACTCCTTGTCTTTTTTTCTACTACTTCTACATGTGGATATGGTATTTCAATACCTTCTTTAGGAAATCTTTTCTTTATTGCATAATTAAGATTATACATATTTTCAAATACATCACTATTATTATCTCCCCAAACCCAAGCTGTAAGAGTAACAGAAGAGTCATCAAGATTAGATACTCTTACCTTAGGAAATTCTACATCCTTATTTCTTCCCTTAGGATTAGGATGATACAATTTACTCATTTCTTCTTTTAATATCTTTATTGCTTTATCAACATCAGATTCATAAGAAATAGCAAATGTAACCAATTTAACATTTTCATTTTCACTATAATTAAAATTTTCAATAGTATAAGTATTCATCTCACTATTAGGTATTATTACTCTTCTATTATTAATTGTTCTAATAACTGTATGTCGCATCGTTATATCTTCTACTGTTCCACTTACTCCCTTATCAACACATTCAATAAAATCTCCAACTTCATAAGGATTACCTATAACAACAGCAACACTTCCAAAAAAGTTTTTTAAACTTTCTTGCGCCGCCAAGCCAACAACAACAGACCCAATACCTAAACCTGATAAAAGAGTTACAGAAAAAGAATTAAATACATCAAATTGCGTTAAACAAACTAATATAGCTAAAGAATAAATAACAACTTTTTTAATTCTTTTAATAAACATTAAAAGAGTTGTTACATTCTTTTTTCTTTTATGTCTAATTGTTCTACTAATAACACCATCAATTATTTTATTTAATATAAAAGCAACAATTAATATAATTATAACAGCTATAATTTTATCTAAATATTTTTCCAATTCTATCACCTTATAATTAGTATATCAAGAATATTTTGACTTTACAAATAAATATTGCTATAATAAGACCTAATTTACGAAAGGGGATTTATTATGCAATATTTAAGTGTTGGAACTAATGAACTACAACCAAATAAATTTAAATCCATTAAAAATGGTAATCCCAAACCAAGTGGAGGCTTGTGGGCGACTCAATACAATCCTAATTACACTACTTATAATGAATGGGTTGATTACTTAGCAAGACATCCATATATTCTTTTTTACAAAGAAAATTATATTAATCCCTTTTTAATTCCTGCTGTTGTTATTTCCTTACAAGATGATGCCTTAATATTTAAACTAAGCACTAAATATCAACTAGATTTTTTAAAAACTTATTATAAATCTTTAGATAATTGGATAGATTTTGAAAAATTAAGTCATGATTATGATGGTTTATATATAGATATTTATAATCTTACAAGAGAATTATCTAAAGATGAAGTAAATAAAATAAATAGTTATTCTGTAAATTCATTAATACTATTTAATTTAAATTGTATTAAATTTTATGAAAAAGCTAAAATCGAAATAACCCCTTATGACTTTGAATATGAAAATCATTTTATAAATTATAATATATCTAAAGAAGAAGAACCAAAAAAAGTATTTAATCAACTTTAAATACTTTTTTTATTACTAAACTTATAACATAAGCTATAATCATCATCATAACTACTGTTATTAAACTAGTTGGATTTTGAAAACTTTCCACTAAGCTTGTACCAACAAATCCCCAAAAATAAACTAAAAATATTTTACTAATTAAAATAGCTATAAAAAATTTTTTAAAATTCATATTTACTAATCCAGCTGCAATATTCATCATAAAAGCTGGAGTAAAAGGAATTGATAATATAACTGTTACTTTAGTTAATGATAAATTTTCTATATAATTCATACATTTAGTTAATAATTCTATATTTTTAATTTTATTAACAACAAAATTACGCAAAAATTTTCTAACTAAAAAGTAAGATATAAGACAACCTATTATTGTACATACCCAAGATATTATAAATCCCAGTACATTACCAAACGCAATAAAATTTATTGTAATAAATACAAATAAAGGAAGCGGAGGAATAATTGATTCCAAAACAATAAACAAAGAACCAAGTAATGGTCCATATACTCCCATTGCATCAATTGTATCCATTATAAAATTATAAAAATTACTAAATAATTCTCCCATAAATATCACTATTTTTATTATAGTACAAAGTATATAAAAATACTATTACATTTTTATTACTTTACTACTTGTGTTACATCATATCCTAAATATTCTAACATAGCGGAACTTAAACACTTTTAAATTTTTAAAGCGCTTCCCAGCCCTTATTTTATAAGACTTTTTATTGTCAAATTTCACTTTAAAAAAATGCGTACATTCAAGTACATCTTGTGTTAGAAAGATTTTAA
>CALVUU010000119.1 GCA_944363655.1 uncultured Bacilli bacterium
TATTACCTGTACAAAGCAAGAAAATATGTTTCAGGTGAGATAGTTACATATTTTACACGCTTTGTACTTTTTTGTGAAGTGAAATATTTTTCTTTCGTAGACTTTTCGTTAGAAATTTAGTACAATAATTTTAGGTGATAACATGTACGACTATAATTTTGAAAATGAAAAAGTAATTAAAGAAGAAACAAACTTAAGCCTAAAATATAATAATAAATATTTTTTAGGTAGTGTTTTATTAACATCAAAAAACATTCTTATATTTTTTGATGTTAATAAGGATAGTGCATTAAAAGGTAGTGGTGTACAAGTAATGCCTGAATATACATTACTTGCTAAATTACCATTAAAAGGATTACAATACATTACAACAAATGATGAAACAATTTTTAATAATAATTTAATAATATATAACTTTAATTTAAAAAATTTCTTGGAAAATTAAGATATCAATCCGATATCTTTTTGGTTTCAAGAAATTTTTTAGTATATAAATAATATTTTTTATATCTATCTTTATATTTTAAGTTATTATAAAATTTATCTAATAATTTATTTTCCTTTATAATATTAAAAGATTTTAAAAAATTTAAATCAAAAATAAATGCCATTTTTAAAAGAATTTTATCAGTTAATGTATTACAATATTTTGCATTAATTCCTTTACCTTTAAAAAAAGCATCATGCACAACATTTGTTACTTCACTATTATCCTCATCTACTAAAGTATCATCACTTCCTAATAAATAAAGTAAATCCAATTTATCTGCATCTCTAATTATTTTAGCAAATAATAATTCTCTTTCTGTAATATTATCTTGAATTTTATATTTATTATGATTGCTTATAGCAGTGCGTATAATTTTAACATCAGCATCATTTATAACAAAACCAGTATTAGCAATACTCCCGAATAAAACTTGAACACTTAAAGATGCATGATCTACATTTTCTGTATCTTTAAAAGTTTCATAAATATCCCATTGTAAAAACCGACCAATATCATGAGTTAAGCCAATAAATGACGCTAAGCATTTGTCTTTATCATTTAAATTTATTGCATCAGCAATTTCTAAAGCATTATTACTTACCCTAACTGAATGCCAATACTTCTCTTTAATATTAGGGTTATTTAAATCATATTTACTAACATATTTTTTAAATATTTCTAAATCACTCATAGCACACTTCCAAAAAGATTCCAAGGATATTCATCCTTTGGTTTTAATTTAAACTCTAATACTTCCTTAGTAACAGGATGTTCAAATCTAACTTTATAAGCCCACAAAGCAATTTGCTCTCCAACAACAGCTTTTTTATTATATTTTTGATCTCCCCATAAAGGTAAATTACGCGATGCAAATTGCACTCTTATTTGATGTGATCTACCAGTTATTAAATTAATTTCAACTAATGTTTTAGCATCTTTATAATCTACTACTTTATATTCCAACTTAGCGTATTTACCATCCGGCGAAACAATTGTGGTATTAGTTTTTTCATTCTTTTTTAAATAATCTTCTAATATACCACTATTTTCTAATTTACCACACAAAACCGCTAAATAAGTTTTCTCAAACTTGTGATTTTTAATACTATTTGTAAGTCTTCCAGCTGCTTTACTTGTTTTAGCAAATACCATAATACCACCAACAGGTCGATCTAATCGATGAACCAAGCCTAAATACACATTTCCTGTTTTTTTATATTTTTCTTTCAAATAAAATTTTAAAATTGTAAGCATATCCAAATCATTAGTATTATCGGCTTGTACTAAAACATTTCTTATTTTTTCCACAACTATTATATGATTATCTTCATATAATACATTAACTTTGCCATCTACCATAAATACCACATGGTAAAACTAAACCATTATTTTTAACTTGTAGTCCTACCTCTCCATTATCAATTTTACCTCTATATTTTGCTCCAACGGTTAATTTTAATATATTATATAATACTGTACTAGATATACCCGTAGTATACGCATTAATTAAGAAAAATAATGGTTTATCACTCAGTAATTCTGTACATCTTCTAACTAAATATTCCAAATTATGCTCAAGTTTCCAAACTTCCCCATTAGGTCCTCTTCCATAACTTGGTGGATCCATAACAATTGCATCATATTTATTGCCGCGCCTTATTTCCCGTTCAACAAATTTTAAGCAATCATCAACAATAAAGCGAATATAATTATCATCAAGTCCACACAAATGCATATTTTCCTTAGCCCAAGAAACCATTCCCTTGGCAGAATCAACATGCACTACTACTTCTGCTCCAGCTTTACTACAAGCCATTGTTGCGGCTCCCGTATAAGCAAATAAATTTAAAACTTTTATAGGTCGCTTAGCATTTCTTATTTTATCCATCATAAAATCCCAATTAGTTGCTTGCTCTGGAAATAAACCAGTATGTTTAAAATTAGTAGGACTAACTTTAAATTTTAAATCTTTATAATTTATAGTCCAATAATCCGGTAATGTTTCTTTAAATTCCCAGTGCCCTCCGCCATCTTTAAAACGATAGTATGTTCCACTAACATTACTCCACCAATCGCCCATTTCAATTGGCCACATTGCTTGAGGTTCCGGTCGACGTAATAAAACATTACCCCAACGCTCTAATTTCTCCCCATTGCCGGCATCAATACATTCATAATCAATCCATTCATCACTAAGTCGCATTTAAATCACCTAAAAAAATTATACACTAAAAAAGTTCTCTTATCTACACTAAAAGAACTTCTTATAATTAATTAGATTGACAATAATCAAAAACCTCATCCTCGTTATCACTAATATACTCATATAAAATATATTCATCATCAACAGTATCTAGTTTTAAAGATATTACTTTTCCCTCAAAATTACTTAAATCAATAAGTAATTTTCCTTGTGTTTCATTACCATTCTTATCAATAATATTAATAATTAATTCATAATTATTATATTTTATTTTTTTCTTTTCTAAAACGTATGCATATTCATTAGGCTCAGTATTAACATTACCTCTTATAAATTTATCATCGTCAAATATAACTACTTCACAATCACTAAATTCATCAACATTTACCCAATAACCATTTAATTTATCCATTAAATCCTCTAAAGAATAGCTAAATATTACTCTCTGATAAATAAAAGTTCCCATAAAAACAATAATAATAACTATAATACCCAATAAAACTAAAATTCTCTTATCTTTCATCATACACCTCTGATAATCAAATTATATCACAAAAAAAATTATTAACAAAAAAATTTGCTTAAAAGTAAGTAAAAATAAACTATCCAATATCTTAAAATAAGAAAAAAACCATAAACACTGAGTTTATGGGATATAAAAGAAAACTGTATCCTATCTTTTTGAAAATTGTGGAGCCCGACGAGCCTTCTTAAGACCATATTTCTTTCTTTCTTTAACTCTAGGATCTCTAGTAACAAATCCCGCATTTTTAAGAATATGTCTATAACTATCTTCTCTAGTTTGATCAGTATTAGCATCAAATTTTAATAACGCTCTAGTTATACCTAAACGTATTGCACCAGTTTGACCAGAAAATCCTCCACCAGTAACTTTAACATCAATATCAAATCTGTTTTCATTCCCAGTAGCCACTAATGGTTGTTTTAAGTCCATTACTAATGTTGCATATGGCATATATTCATTTACATCAACACCATTTACAGTAA
>CALVUU010000120.1 GCA_944363655.1 uncultured Bacilli bacterium
AAACTTAACAAAATCGGTTAGGATAGTAATCACCAATTCACTTAAAGGCGAATTGGTGCTAGTATCACACTAGTCAACCCCTTTTTATTCTTTTGAAGCACTCGCAAGAGTGCTTCGTATTTTTTTAATTATTATCAATTATATTTTTATAGTAGTTATATCTTTTAATAGCATTTTCTTTTTGTTCTGCTAATATTTCTTCAGCTAATGCTGAATTTTTTATTTTTAAAGCGTTGAAACGTACTTCGTTATTTAAAAATTCTTCATACTTAGTAAAGTTTGGTTCTTTAGAGTCTAAGTGATACTTTCCATCATAGCGCATAAGCAATGTATAGCCGCATTCTACTGCTAACTTTTCTTCGTTAATACTACAACCCATACCAGTTTTTATTCCGTGTTCAATACAAGGCGAGTAAGCAATTATTATCGCAGGTCCGTTGTGTTCTTCAGCTTCTTTAAAAGCATTAATTGCTTGCATCATATTAGCACCAAGAGAAATGCTAGCAACATAGCAATTAGGTATACAAGATGCTATTTTAAACAAATCTTTTTTGGCAGTTTTCTTACCTAAGTTAGCAAATTCTGCAACTGCTCCAAGTTTGGTCGATTTACTTGCTTGACCTCCAGTATTAGAATATACTTCCGTATCCAAAACTAATACTTTAATATTTTCATTAGAATGTAGGACATGATCTAGGCCACCATAGCCGATGTCGTAAGCCCAACCATCACCACCGATAGCCCAAACAGTACGAGCTGGAATAAACTCTAATAAATCATGTAATTCTTTAGGAATTGTTTTATTTTGCAATTCTTTTTTAATTTGCATGGTTATAGCAAAGTCTTCTTTATTTTCTAACCACTTAGTAAATAACTCTTTTTCGTCTTTTTCAACAGAATCAAGAGATTCACGCATTATATGTTCAATACGGTCTCTTTTTTGCTTGTAAGATGTATGCATACCAAAAGCAAATTCAGCATTATCTTCAAATAAGGAATTAGCCCAAGGAATAGAATATGGTGTTGATGGAGCAGAGCCCCCATAGATACTTGAACAACCTGTTGCATTAGCAACAACTAATTTTTCACCAAAAAGTTGTGTTAATAATTTAATGTAAGGGGTTTCGCCACAACCAGCACAAGCACCACTAAATTCAAATAATGGTCTTTCTAATTGGGAACCCTTAATAGTAAATTTATTTAGGGGATTTTTAACGCTAGTTGTAAGTTCACTTTTTTCTTTAATCTTTTTCTCAATCATAGTTAAGGCTTTATTCCCCATTTTGCCAGGACAAACGCTTGCGCAAAGACCACAACCGGTGCAATCTTCTTCACTTATTTCGATAACATAACGAAGACCATCAGTTCCAATAAACGGAATACCTTTAACTTCATCAAAACTGGTTACACTTCTTATAACTGCATGCGGACAAACTAAAGAACACATACCACATTGGATACAATTTTCTTTATTCCAAGATGGTACAACATTAGAAATATTACGCTTTTCAAGTCTGGTAGAAGATCCTGGAAAGCGACCATAAGCATAATCTGTAAGCATACTTACAGGAATCGTATTTCCTAAACGATGATTCATTAAGTCTATTACCCCATCTTCAATCACTTTAATAGTTTCAGAATAACTTTCATCTATTTTTAATTCTTCCAATTTATCTATGGCATCATGCATAGCTAAGATATTATTATTAACAATATCTTCTCCTTTAGTAGCAAAGGCTTTTTTGATGCTTTCTTCAACAATTTCTAAAGAGTTTTCAATATCTAGTAATTTTAATATTAAAACTTCCATTATCTTGCTTATTTTACCAGGTATATGGTTTTTTAAGGCTATATCCTCTGCATTAATAAAATACACTTTTATATTTCTATTAAATAATATATTCTTTACTTTATTAGGTAAAAGTTTAAGTAATTCTTCTTTATTTTTAATTGTATTAATTAAAAGTATCCCATTATCTTTTATATTATTTATCATATCAAACATACGGAAGTAAATATCTTTAGTAACAACTGTTATTCTTGGATTGGTTACATAATATGGTTCATTTATTTCGTTATCAGAATAACGTAAGTGAGATACTGTTACACCGCCACTTTTTTTAGAGTCATATTCAAAATATCCTTGGACAAATTTATCTAATGATTCATGTATTATTTTTAGTATATCCTTGCTAGCACTTACCATTCCATCAGAACCAAAGCCATAAATTGATATTTCTTGATGAGTGCTTGCAATATCAATTGGACATGGAGATAAACTTAAGTTAGTTACATCATCATTTATACCAATAGTAAAATTGTTGCGAGGATTATCTTCAAGCATTTTGAAAACGGCATTGATATCAGCAGGAGTTGTGTTTTTACTCGATAAACCATATCTACCACCGTAGATTTTGATATCTTTATCTTTAAGGATACCACAGACATCTAAGAATAATGGTTCACCAATCGATCCACTTTCTTTGGTACGGTCTAAAACAGCAATTTTCTTAGTTGTTTTAGGTAAAACGTCTAGAAAATATTTTTGACTAAAAGGACGATATAAATGAACTTCAATTAACCCAACATTACCAAGTTTTTGAACAACTTCTTTGATTGTATCAGTAACACTACCCATGGCAACTATTATATTTTCGGCATTATCTGCACCATAATAATTAAATGGTTTATAGTTAGTATGCATTATTTCATTAATTTTTGTCATATAATCATTTACTATATCAGGCATAGCATCATAATATTTATTTCTTGCTTCCATACACCCAAAATAAATATCTTCAGTTTGGGACATACCATATTGGTAGTTATTTCCCACATTTAAAGCTCGTTGTTTAAATTTATTGATAGCATCATGATCAACTAAGGCTAAAAGTTTATCTTCAGGAATTTCTTCAATTGTATTATATTCATGACTAGTTCTAAAGCCATCGAAAAAGTGTAAGAAAGGAAGACTTCCTTTAATAGCGGATAAATGAGCAACTGCCGCGAGATTTTGGGCATCAAATACACTAGATGAAGCAAGCAAGCAAAAACCAGTGGCACGAGTAGCATAAATATCTTGATGATCACCAAAAATAGATAAAGCATGAGTTGCTAGAGAACGTGATGCTACATGAATTACCCCTGGTAACATTTCTCCAGCCATCTTATACATGTTAGGAATCATTAAAAGTAACCCTTGTGATGCTGTGAACGTTGATGCTAGAGAACCTGTTAGTAGTGCACCATGCATAGCTCCAGCAGCTCCAGCTTCAGATTCCATTTCCACAACACGAGGCTTTGAATTAAATATATTTAACAAATTAGTTCCAGTAAGAGTATCAATATTTGCCGCCATGGGACTTGATGGTGTTATTGGATAAATACTACAAACTTCACTAAAGTAATAAGCTATTTTACTACAAGCAGTATTGCCATCAACTATTTTTTTCATCTAATCACATCCTATTAATTTAATTATAAATCATATTTTAATTTTTTTGAAGCAAATTTAATGAGGAGATTATATTTACATGTTAATAAATAAAGATAAATTAGTACTGTTTATATTCTTCTAAGACAATAAGTATCGTTAGAACTATTCCACCTACTAAAGTATTATTTGATAATTTAAATGAAGAAAGCTAGAGACTAATTTGTCCTAGCATTTATTTTTTAACAGTTATATATTTTTGATTTCTCGCATTAATACTTTTCTTATTTGTATACTCAAGCATACCTTCTTTTAACAAAGGTTTAATAATACTATCAGCAACATATGTTTTGAATGATAATCCTACATACTCCTTTATTTCCTTCGATGACCTTGGTATCTCACAATAATTTAAAACTTTTGCTTTTAATTCATCTATTGTATTATGTGTTTGTGCACCTATTTGTAAATTTTCAACAACAGAAGTATTTCTAAATAATACTTTAAAGCTATCTCTTTCTTCATAAAACTCAGGTTCTAGCAATCCATATTTTTTCATTTCTCTTTCATCGTTGGTATTCCGGTGTGCTATTTTCAATTACAGATCATTTTTCTTCTAAAATTCTTACAATTGTAGGATTTCTAGATTCCATAGTAGTTGCTGTTCCCAATTTTTCTAATTTATTTGTACCATATAAATTACCAGGATTAATAATTTCTATTCTATCGTTATACCTATTTACTAATACATATGCATTTTCTGTTTAAGTACTATAATCTCTATGAATTAACGAATTTGCTACTGCTTCTCTTAAGGCTTCCATTGGGTATTCAGTTCTATTGATTCTCTCACCATTAGAATTAATAATAACGCTTGTTTTCATATTTCTTCTT
>CALVUU010000121.1 GCA_944363655.1 uncultured Bacilli bacterium
GAAAAGAAACTAGGAGAATCAGTAATAACAAAAAATAACAACTTAAACTATAAATATATTGAATCGCAAGATAAAATAGAAAATAAATAAATTTAATAATATATATAAGATACTATAAAAATTTAAATCTTATGTGTGTTATAGTTGTTACCCCAAGTCTAAATAAAAGCTTTAAATTTGATAGCGTATGGCCAGAAAATTCTTCTCAAGCATATCTTTTAGCCAATTTAGTTAATGATATTAAAAATGACCCAAAAACAACGTTAGAAACAACTGATAATAATTATATTATTAAAAGTACTGTCAACTATCCAAATAATGAAGAATTAGAATACCAAAAAATTTATTTTGATAAAGATATGAATATAACTAAAGTTGAAGTATATAATAGCGAAGATATAGTAAAAATTAAAGTGAATTTTAAATCTGTCGATTTAAAAGCCAAATTAAGTGAAGATGATTTCTTATTAGATGATTTAATTGATACAGAAGCAAACAATAATACAACTCCAAATGAATCTAATACAAATAATAATGAAGAGTGCACCGATGAAAAATGTAAAGAAGAAAATAATACTAATGCGTGTGATGAAGAAAATTGTGAAGAACAAACAAACGCCACATTAGACAGTATAATTTATCCATTATACATTCCATCAAATACTTACTTAAGTAGTTCAGAAACAGTTGCAACAGATACAGGTGAAAGAGTAATATTGACATTTAGTGGTGATAAAAACTTTGTTATTGTTGAAGAAACGGCGAGTATTAGCAACGAATTTGAAGTAATACCAGTATTTGGAGATCCATTAATGCTAAATGAAACCGTCGGAGCATTAAGTTCAAACTCTATAAGTTGGCATGCTGATAACATAAGTTATTATCTAGTAAGTAGTGATTTAACTACTAACGAAATGGTAAGTGTGGCAAAGTCATTGGGGAATTCGACAACTGTAATGTCCACAAAATAACTAAAAAACTCTCATGAAATGAGGGTTTTTGATTTAAAATATGCTTGAAATATTAAATTGTTTTAGATATAATATCAAATGAGGAGACGTGAACAATATGCCAAAAAATAAAGTAAAATTAAATGATAAAACAAATAAGAAAAAAACAATTAAAGAAGCAAAATATATTAGCGATGAATCTAAAGAAATGCGCAATTTTCTCATTATCCTATTTAGCATAATAATTATTGTTTTAATAGTTTATGGAGTTTCAAAGATATTTATTGAAGATACTCCAGCTGAAAATGATGAAAATAATGTTCAAACTGGGCAAATAGATTATGATAAAGTTAGTATTGGCACTATGCTTAATCGTAATTATTCTGAATATTATGTAGCAATCTATGATGAAGAAGATCCTAATGCTATTTTGTATTCTACAATAATAACAGGGTATTTACAAAATGAAGATGCTACTAAAGTATTCTATTGTGATTTAGGAAATAAATTAAATAGTGAGTATCATGTTGGTACAGATGGACAAACTAATCCAAATGCTCAAAGTATATCCGAACTTGCTTTAGGTGATTTGACATTAATTAAAGTAGAAAATGGCAGAATAACTAAATATATAGAAGAACTTGACGCATTTAAAGCGGAATTTGCTGAATAGAGAAGTATTTAACTTTTCTTTTTTTTTCAAGCGTGATAAAATGAAGAAGGTGATAGCATGAAAAATAATAAAGGGTTTAATCTTTTAAGCGTAATTATAATAATTTGCGTTACTTCTATTATTTCTGGAATAACCACGGGAGTAATAGTTACAAACAATAAAGCAAGTTTGAATTATGATGAACTATTAAAAGATGAAAACTTAAATGAATTTTTAGAAGTTTATTCTTCTGTGGTAAATAATTATTATGAAGATGTCAATACAACTGAAATGATTGATTCTGCTCTTAATGCCATGCTGGAATATTTAGGAGATTCCTACACAACTTATTTAGATGATGAAGAAACTAAAAAGCTTGAAGAAAGTCTAGAAGGAACATATCGGGGTATAGGTATAGAATATATGACTAATAACGAAACCAACGTTTCTACTATTTCTGCTATAACACCGAATTCTCCCGCCTCTTCATCAGGATTAGCTGTTGGAGATATTTTAAAAGCGGTTGATGGCATTGACATTACCCAAAAAGGCAGTGAAGAAGTTAAAAATATGATTAGAAACACTACTAATGATTCAATTTCCCTAACTGTGGATAGAAACGGTGAACGTTTAACGTTTACTATAAAATTAGATGATGTATTAGATAAAAATATAAATTACTCAATGTTAGATAACAATATTGGTTATATAGAAATGAAGATTTTTTCCAAGACTTTAAATACTCAAGTAGAAAATGCTTTAAAAGATTTGGAAAGTCAAGGTATGCAAAAACTTATAATTGATTTACGCTATAATGGTGGGGGGTATTTGGAAAGTGCTGAGGCAACCGCTAATCTATTTTTAGAAAAAGGAAAATTAATATATTCATTAGAAAACAAAGAGACAAAGGCAGATTATTTTGATAAAACAGATAGCCACAAAACTTATCCAATAGTTATATTATTAAACGAAATGTCAGCATCAGCATCAGAAATATTAGCAGCTGCTTTAAAAGATAGTTATGGGGCAACAATTGTTGGTGTCACTAGTTATGGCAAGGGATTAGTTCAACAAACCTATGACTTAAGCGACGGATCTATGGCAAAATATACTTCAGCAAGATGGTTGCGCCCAAACGGTGAATGCATAAATGGCATCGGTATAAAACCGGACTATGAAGTGGCTAAGGAAGAATTATATGATGAAGCTGGTAACCCAATTGATAATCAATTACAAAAGGCAATTGAAGTAATAAGTACACTATAAAGTGTGCTTTTGTTTATATTTGCTTAAAATTATTGTATAATAGTTCCAAGTGAGATGAAAAAGATGAAAATAGGAGATAAGTATAAAATACATTGTTACAAACATAATGGTAAAATATATCAAGCCAGTGAAGAAGCGGTTATTTTAGATATATTTGATGATTATATTGTTTGTGGTAATAATATGGTTACAGTTACTGAAAATGATGGACGAAGCTATAAAACTAAAGAACTAGCTATAATATTTTTTTATAAACATAATTGGTTTAATGTAATTGCCCAATTAAAAAAATATGGTTTATTTTATTATTGTAATATAGCAACTCCATACACAATAGATGGAAATGTAATAAAATATATTGATTATGATTTAGATTTAAGAGTATTTCCCGATGGTGGATATAAAATATTAGATAATAATGAATATAATTTTCACAAAAAGATAATGAATTATCCTTCAGAAATAGATATTATTGTAAAAAAAGAATTGAGGAAACTAATAGAAATGAAGAAAAATAATGCTGGACCTTTTAATAAAGAGGTTATTGAAAAATATCATAATAAATATAATGAATTAAAAAAATATGGTATTATTTAATATATTTGTGCATAAAATATATCGGAATTAAGCAAAAAACAGTTAATTTTTGCAAAAAAATGAAAAAATTGCAAAAAAAATGAAATTTTTTGTTGACAAGACCGTTTTAGTTTGATATATTACTAGTGCACACACGGAAAAGTGCGTGAATGATCTTTGAAAACTGAGTAAAAAAGTCAATTTTGAGTAGCTTTGATTAAACTTAAAAATTGAGATTTAAATTTATAAATCTTTTTTATTGAGAGTTTGATCCTGGCTCAGGATGAACGCTGGC
>CALVUU010000122.1 GCA_944363655.1 uncultured Bacilli bacterium
GGAGATACACTTTTTATGGGGAATAATGAGTAAAATTATTGATTTATTTAGAAAAAAGTTTATAATATAATACAAGAAAGGAGGCTTGTTAATGAAAGAAATTTTTAATGTAGGAAACCCAACAAAAGAAAATATTGATTGTGCTTTTAAAAATTTAATATTTTATGTTACAGCTTCAACACAATTAGATATATATAAAGAGAAAAAAGAAAATTTTGAAAAAGTTTTAGTTGAAATTAATACGATTTTAGCAACATATGTTAATGAAGAAAGTTTAGTATCTATAGATGAAAAAAAATTACAAAATATAAAATTTGATTTAATCGACCTAGATACTGAAACAAAATCTTTAAAATCTTATTTTGCAGAATGGTCTTTGTTGTGGTTAGATGCGATTATTTCTTTAAGAATGTCAGAAATTAAAATGGGAGGTGTTAATAATGGCAGATAGAGATAAGTATGGAAATTATGTAAATGATAAAGGGGTTACTATAAAAATAACTACTGATAAAAAAGGAAACGATCATGTTAGTTTTTATGGCGGTGAAGTTGATAAGCCACATGATGCGGCTCATGTTAATGTAAATTATGATAAAGGAACTTGGAATTCTACAACACATGGTCCAGATAAAAGTGATACAAGTTCAGGATCTGGTGGTTGTTATTTGACTTCGGCTTGTATGAAATATTTTCAAGAAAAATTTGATGATAATTGTTATGAATTAACAGTATTAAGATGGTTTAGAGATAATTTTGTTTCAAAAGAAGATATAGAACATTATTATGAAGTTGCACCGATAATTGTTGAAACAATAAATAAGGAAGAAAAATCTGATATTATTTATGATTATATATATGATAATATAGTAGATTATTGTGTTGAGCAAATTGAACAAGGAAACTATGATAAAGCATATAGCAGATATAAAAATAGTGTTTTAATATTGGAAGAACAATTTGCAAAACCGGTATTAACAAATAGATTTGTAAAAACTTTAAAATTAAAAACTAATAATTAGTAAAAAAATCATCCTATGAATTTTAATGAAAATTAGAATTTAGGATGATTTTTTTGTTTCTTAAAATATTAAAATAACAATATAAAATCTTTATTTCATCCTTTATATCAACCTACGAAGTAGGATGAATTTTGTAAGTGCAAAATAAGATTTGCACATACCAATTCCTTATGAAATAAGGGATTAATTGGTGCTGTTGTGCAAACATCTTATCCTGATTTTGTAGAATTAGTATAAAAATAATAGAAACTAGGATGATTACATAATTTTTTGTAAAAATTATGACTTGACTCTTTTAATTAATGGAGCTACTATTCATCATACAAAGGAGATGATGTATATGAGAAGATTTAATTTTTATTTATCGGAAGAATTGTTCGAACGAATAAAATTACTTTCAAAATTTTATAATATCTCTATAACTAAAATAATGGTGGAATTATTAGAAATAGGATATGTAGAGATGTTAAATACTATAAAAAGCAAATAAAAAGTTTTATTAAATATGGAAGGGTTAGGTGATGATTATGAGAAATTATAAATTAATGGAGGAATATGATAATAAGTAATATTATTAGGTATGTTGTAAACATACTAAATGATATTACTAAAACAAAAATTTTAACCATAGAATTAATTGGAGGTATTAAACTCTATGGTTAAATACAAGGTTAATTTAAAGTTCAAAGATACTGGAAAATCTTTAAATGAAATAATTACTGAAGTATTAAAAATTGAATTACAAAAGAAAATAAACATGACTTGCAATATATTAAAAAGAGAGCTACCATGTAATCATACTCATTATTCCCAAATGGAAGGGAGTAGTAATTAATGGTAGGGAATAATAGTTTTAAAGTAGGAATATATATAAGATTATCAAGAGATGATGGTAATTTAGAATCTGATAGTATTGTTAGCCAAAGATGTTTACTTAATCAATATGTAAAAGAAAACAATTATAACTTAATAGAAGAATATGTAGATGATGGTTATACTGGTACTAATTTTGATAGACCATCATTCAAGAGAATGATTAAAGATATTGAATTAGGAAAAATCAATATGATTATTACTAAAGATATGTCAAGATTAGGTAGAGATTATATTAGTACTGGTGAACTAATTGAAAAATACTTTCCGAATAATAACATTAGGTATATTGCAATTAACGATGGAATAGATACTTTTATTGATAATACAAATAATGATATTGCACCTTTTAAAGCAATTATGAATGATATGTATGCTAAAGATATTTCTAAAAAGATTAAAAGTAGTCTGCATTCAAGAATGAAGGATGGATTATATGTATCTGGTAGATGTCCTTTTGGATATAAAAAAGATCCGAATAATAAAAATCATTTAATTATAAATGAAGAACAAGCAAGTGTTGTTAAATTAATTTTTGATTTAGCACTTAAAGGAAAAACATATCACTATATAGCACAATACCTAACAAAAAGAAAAATTAAAACTCCGGCATCTTATTATAATTATGTATGGAATACTAAATGTATAAATACAAATTGTATTTCACAAGAATATGGAGTATGGGTTGATACAACTATTAAAGCAATTTTAACTAATAGAATTTATGTAGGTGATGCAGTGCAAGGTAAAACTAAAAAGATTAATTATAAACTTAAAAAGACAGTAAAAAATAATCCTAATGATTATATTGTGGTTGAAAATACACACGAAGCAATAATTGATAGAGAAACTTTTAATTATGTACAAACTTTACTACCTAAAAATGTTAAAAGACCAGAGAAAAAAAGATTTTATTTATTAGATGGACTTTTATATTGTGGAGATTGTAAACATCGTATAACTATTAGATATCAAAATAAAACTGGTAGAAGTTATACAACTTGTGATTATTATAGAACATATTCAAAATATCATGTTTGTACGACTCATACCAATAATTATGAAGTATTAGAAAGTTTAATTTTAGAAAACATTAAAGAAGTTTGTAAAAAATATTTAGATAAAAATAAAATCAAGAATTCTATAGGTAGTTTAGAGTTTGAAGATAATATTTTGAAGATAAAAAAACAAATTGAAAGTTTAGAAATTACTAATAATAAATTAATAACAAATCTAGATAAAACTTATATGGATATGTTAAAAGGTATTATTGATGAAGAACAATATATTAGAGTTAGTGAAAGTATAAAAAAAGAGATGGAAAATAATAAGTCAAGTATTGATAATCTTAAAAATGAACAAATAAATAGGGATAAAGTAGATAATAAAATATTAGAAAAATATATCAATGAATTTTTGAGTATAGATAATCCAACTAGAGAATTAATGATTAATTTAGTTGAAAAAATCTATATCTATCAAGATAAAACGATAGATATTATATTTACATTTAAAAATGTTACATAAAAAATGTATCTGGAGATAGTTTATGGAGTATTTCTAAAAAGTTTGGTATTACTGTTGATGAATTAAAACAAGCAAATAATTTAACTGGTAATTTACTTAGTGTTGGGCAAAATTTATTTATACCAACTAAAGAAATGGATGTTACTACTGGTGAATATGTAGTCAAATCGGGTGATACTTTATATGCTATTGCTAATAAGTATGGAACTACTGTTGATAACTTAAAATCTATTAATAATTTAACAACAGATTCTTTAGCTGTTGGTCAAATATTAAAAGTTCCAACAGAAAATGATGAAAATAATACAAATACTTATATAGTAAAAAGTGGAGATACATTATATGGAATAGCAAATAAATATAATACTACCGTAGATGAAATAAAATCATTAAATAATTTAACAAGTAATACATTAAGTATTGGACAAATACTAAAGATTCCTGGAAAAAAAGATTATATAACATATACAGTAAAAAGTGGTGATAATCTTTATAGTATTGCTAGAGAATTTGGAACAACGGTTTCTGCAATAACCGAATTAAATAATTTATCAACAACAGTTTTGTCAATTGGTCAAAAATTATTATTACCATAGAAAAACAAGTCATTATTTTGACTTGTTTTTCCCTTTCTTTTTTGAAATAATTTTTTGAGCTTTTTCTTTTTGCTCTTTAATAATTTTAGACATATTTGGAAATGCTTTAACAATGCGGTCATACATGAATAAATTGTTATGTATAAATTTATGAATTGCTTTTTTTATTTCTTCAGTAGAATCTTTAGTTACATTTCTAGTAACATTTTTTAAATTAAATACTACATTGAAAGAAATTAATATATCTATTATAAATAAACTCATAAGTATTATGACTATAATGCTTAGATTATTAGGATTAATTTGAGAAATTAATTCTAATAGAAATGGATTAATAAATTTAACAACTATAACTCCGATTATTCCGAATGGAATCATAGTTTCTAAACATATTCTTCCATTTATATTAAATTTCATATCGGAATAATCCCACCATCTAAGTTTAAATATTTTTTCCATTATCCAACTAGTTAGATATTCTAGTATAGAACAAATAATAATAGAAAGAGCAAATAATACAATTGTATCTTCTGCATACTTAGATAATAATATGGTTAAAAGTAAACATCCTGCACCATATATTGGACAATATGGTCCAATCAAAAAACCTCTATTAACAAATTTTTTTAAATTAATAAAAGCAAATATAATTTCTAATATCCAACCAATTATAGAATATATAATAAATAATAAAAAATAAGTATAGAACATATAATCACCTATCTATACTTAATATTATACAGTATCATAAATTATTTGCAAGTTTAATGTAGTTCTTGGCAAACTCCTGGATCAGGATTATAAAAGCAATGGCTTTTATATCTACCTGCTAGTTGCTGATCATACCATGTTTTTTGGCAATTGCTATTGCCCGAAGGGGCATAGAACCATAAAGCATTAGTTGCGGGATAATAATATTCTCCATTTAATATTCTTTTAGCAAGTTGTTTTTCAAGGGTTGTTGCAGCGGCATTAAATAAAGAAGAATTTGTTCCTACAAATTGGTTGGGTTGGTAAATAGCGTCATATATACTGTCGATGTTGCGAAATGTTAGGCAATCTGCTAAAACGCGATTTACCACAACATTTCCAACCATTAACATTCCAAGGTCGCCTTCTCCGAGAGCTTCAGCTCGCATTATTCTAGCAAGTAAATCTAGTTCTCTATCAGTATAATTAATAATCATGTAACCACCTAATTTATTTTATGTGTTAATTGTTTAAAATTGCAATTTTTTCTATAAAAAATGCATGTAAAATACTAGTAAAAGTTTATTTAGTGTGTTATAATTTTTATGCCAAGACTTTTTTAGGGGCGTGGTATAATGGTAGCATAGGAGTCTCCAAAACTTTTGATGGGAGTTCGATTCTCTCCGCCCCTGCCAATTTATAAAAAATAAAATTATATAAAGGTTAAGGGATGATGGAAGTCCTTGGTAGGATGGAAGTGATTATATGACAATTGTGAATAAAAGTATTATTTTATGTTGTATGGTCGTTCTGTCCTTTTTTTGTTTTCAAAATGTAGCAAGCGCTAGTGTTTTTGAAAGTGAAAGATATTTTGCTCCAGCAAGTGATGGATATTGTGGAACACAAGGTAGTGATTGTCAAAGTTATTTTGGAGATCCATCTGATATTGATTGTCCTGCTTATTGGATGCAATGGATATTAAATATAATAAAATATGTGGCTATTGCTGCTTTATTAGTGTTAAGTACTGTAGATTTTATTAAAGCTTTAGTTTCTAATGATAAAGATGCTTTAAAAAAAGCGGGAGTTACTACCGCTAAAAGGTTTGTGTTTTGTGTACTATTATTCTTTTTACCAATAATAGTAGATTTTATCATGAGTTTATTTGGAGCTTATGGTACTTGTGGGATTGAGTAGGTGATATAGATGGCTATTTTATATAATTTACTTTTATTGCTAGATGGAGTAGTTTATGATTTAATTGATTATTTATATGATATATTTAATGCTTTAGCTGGTATTAATATTTTTAGTCAAGATACTTATAGTGAAATTGTTGAAAGAGTTTATGTTATTTTAGGTTTATTTATGATGTTTGTTTTAGCATATTCATTATTAAAAGCCATTATTAATCCTGATGAATTTGCTAAAGGAGAAGCATCTTTTCCTAATTTAATTAAAAATGTTGTTGTTTCTTTAGTAATACTTGTTTTATTACCTACTGTTTTTTCAGTTGTTTATAATGTTCAAAATGTAATTTTAAACCAAAATACTATACCAAGAATTATATTAGGACCAAATTATCAAGAGTCTGATAATTATGATGCTGATGCTGGAAAGACGATGGCATCCAATGTATTTGGGGCATTTTTTCATGAAAATGAGGATTGGTGTACGAGTAATACTTATGCTTTTCGAGATAATGATGAATGTGCGTCGAATATTCCTGGGAATGGTTCATGGTTTTTTCAAAATGGTGAACCATTAAGTGTAATAAGAGATTCAGTTGAAAATGGTGCTTCATTTAGAACTTATAGTAACTTTGGTGAAGCGGTAGAAGAAGGACAAATAAGTTATATGTTTTTAATTTCTACTGCTGCTGGTATTTTTATTGTTTATGTTTTACTTAATTTTTGTTTTGATATGGCAATTAGAGTTGTAAAGCTTGCTTTTTACCAAATAATTGCTCCGATACCTGTAATATGTCGTATTATACCTGGTGGTAAAATGAAAGATGTATTTTCTAAATGGACTAGACAAGTAATTAGTATTTTTTTAGAGGTCTTTATTAGGATTGCCATTATGTATTTAGGTGTATTTTTGATTTCTGAAATAGTTAAAAATTTCGATGACATTAATTATTATGGATTAAGTTTTGCTCAAGGAATGATTCTTAAAGCATTATTAATAATGGGAGTTATTATATTTATTAGACAAGCACCAAAATTACTAGGAGAATTATTAAACTTAGATACTGGTGGTATGAAACTTGGACTTATGGATAAGCTTGCCATGGGTGGTGGACTTATTGCTGGGGCCGCTGCTGGTGGTCTTGCAACAGGTGGTATTAGAAATTTGGTTGGAGGAATTAGAAATACTAAACAAAATTTCGCTAACGCCACAAGTACTCGTGGAAAAATAGGCGCAATTGCTGGTGGTTTATTAGGTACTGGTGCATCGACAATAGCTGGTGCTGGTTCTGCCATGGTAAGATCTGGTTATGGAGCTAAAGGAGCTAAAAATTTTAAGGATATGAGAGGGGCAGCCAATGCCGGAGCTGCAGCAGCAGGTGCAGCTAAAGCTAAACGAGCTGCTTATAAAGCGAGCCATGGAAATATCTTACAGGCTGGTGTTGGACATATAACCGATGCGGTTCGTTCAGCTGGTGATTATTTTGGATTTAGTGAAGGTTTTGAGACCCTTAATAAAGAAAAAGGCGTTGCTGATGAAATGATGGGCTTTTATAAAACCATGGCTGGCTATGTTGAAGATAATGAAATGGTAGCTAATTATGCTGGTTTATACGATGCTGAATTGAAAAAAGAAATTAGCGATACTGTTTTTGATTCTGATAGGTATCAAGAAGCAGTAAATGCTAGAATGGCCATGTATAGAAGTGATAATCGTTATAGTTCAATGGATGAAGATACTTTGCGTGCACTTGCTTCTTCAGATATTGATAGAAACCAATATACTAGAGAAAGAACTGCTGAAGAAATGGGGATTGCTATTCAAGAAAGACAAGAAAGACTTAAAATGTATGATAATCTTAAAAAGATGGCAACTATTAAAGCTATAAATGAAAAACTTAACGATAAAACTGGAAATGTTGTTAATGATGGCAGATTCCAAGCAGTTGTTAATCAAGTAGAAGTATTTAAAAAGCAAAACTCTAATTATGATTTTGTTAAAAATATGCAAAGCATTGCTGGGGTTCAATGGGATGAATCTTGGAATGATATAATGAATTCTGGTGATGCAAAAAGTATTAACAATTTAATGAAAGATTTTAAAGGGAATAATGGTCCTAGCCCAATCAGCTTCTTTGGCGATAGCGAAATTGCTAAAAATAAATCTGGTGCTGTATCTGCTGAAATAGCAAAAAAGATTCAGGAAAAGAAGGAAAAAGACAAATGATAAGAAAGGATAAAAAGGAATGAATAATTATTTAATACCTGCAAATTCAAAGAAATCACAATTGATACTAGGTTTTTTTACTCCGTTAGATCTTGGTTTATTTGGTACTGGTTGTGGTCTTACATTACTTTTATTAATGTTAGTTAGAAATGCAAGTGTAGTTGAAATGATAATAATTTTACTTCCGGCATTAGTTACTGGTTTTCTAGTTACTCCGGTACTTTATTATCACAATGTATTGCAATTTATTATAAATGTTGTCAGTTTTATCTTTAATGCTAGGAGATATTATTGGAGAGGTTGGTGTGTGAAATATGGCTCAGACGATAAACAATAATTTAAATTATACTGAAGATTGGCTTCCTGTTAAACAAATAATGAATGGGATGATTCAACTCGATGATGGAACATATGTTACGGGTGTTAAGATACAACCTAAAAATATATTTATCATGGATGTTGGAAGTCAAAATAATACTATTTATAATTTAAGAAATTTTTATAATAGTATAGATTTTGAATTTTGGCTTTTAATTGCTGATCGACCTGTGGATATAGATGTTTATGTATCACAGTTACAACTTATGTATAATAACGCTCAAAATAATGCTATAAAAAAACTTATTATGCAAGATATAAATAAAGCAAATTTATTTACAAGTGTTGAGTATAATGTAGTTGATACAGAATATTACATTTTGTTTAAAGAAAAGAGAATGGAACTTGTGCAAAAGAAACTACATAATTTAATAAGTGGACTTGCTACTGCTGGGTTAATGTCGCAGCAAGCATCAAATAGTGATTTAAGAATGCTTTTAGATAACTTCTTAAATGGTGGCGAACAAACTAATTTTGGGGCGGTGATGTAATATGTCTAAATTAAAAAGTGAACTTGCTCCGAAAGGAATGGAGTTTAAACCAACTGAATTTATTATCGGAGGTAAGTATGCAACTATTATGACAGTTATTGCTTTCCCTCGTAATATTACTCCAGGTTTTTTGTCAGATATGACTAATATTAATGGAGTTAAAGTAGCAATTAAACATATTCCAATTGAGTTTTCAGTTTTACAAAAAATGCTTAATAAAGAAATTGCTGATTTAAAGGTGCGATATCAAAGTGAAAAAGATCAAACTATTCAAGAAAGAATAAGACAAGATTACGAATCTTTAGAACAATTTATTCAAATGCTTGCTGCTACGCAAGCAAGAATATTTGATTTTCAAATGCATTTGATGATTACTGCTAATAATAAAGAAGAATTGGAACTTAGAAAGATTCAAGTAAGAAGTTATTTGGATGCTTTAGGAATGCGGGCGGTATCTTTGATGTTTGAACAAGAAAAAGCATTGAAGTCAATTTTACCGATATTTCCACCACAAGATATTGAACAAAGAATTGGTACGCCGATTCCATCTGTTACTATTGCGGCGATGTATCCGTTTGTATTTGATAGTATTAAAGACCCAGGAGCATCGACATTATTAGGTGTTGATATATCAGGTGGTGTTATATTATTTAATCAATTTTTATATCAAATAAGAAAAGAAAATAATAGAAATAATGCTAATGTTATTTTACTTGGTATGTCGGGTAGTGGTAAATCTACTGCTGCTAAAGTGTTACTTCGTTCACATATTAGAAATGGTTATAAAATTGTTTGTGTTGATCCTGAAGGTGAACTTGAAGAAATGGCTTACTCTTTAGGTGGAGATTTCTTAGACCTTGGTAAAGGTGGAGATTTTGGTATGATTAATCCCCTAGAAATAGTAATTGATGCCGATGAAGAAGAAATAGCTCAAGGACTGGGATATACTGTTTTAACTAGAACATTGCAACAAGTTAAAGCATTTATGAAATATTATTCTCCAAGTATTGAAGAAGATGTTTTAACCATGTTTAGTGAAGTATTGCAAGATACTTATAAAAGATATAAAATAGATTATGATACAGATTTTACAAAGTTAACAAGTGCTGATTATCCAACGTTTGATGATGTTTATGCAACTATTAAAGGTAGACTTTTATCAATGACGGATGCAACTCATGAAAGAGATGTAATGGAACGACTTGAACTTAAGATAAGACCTTTAGTAAAAGAACTAAGATATTATTTTACAGGTCATACAACTTTACAAATTCAAAGTGATTTTATCGTATTTAATATAAAAGAGCTTATGAATAGTGATGAAAATATTAAAAATGCTTTGTTCTTTAATATTTTGAAGTATGCGTGGGGACTTTGTTTAGATAAAGATATTAATACGGTTATGATGGTTGATGAAGCCCATGTATTGCTTGCTGGTCATAATGAATTAGGTGCTGAATTTTTAGCCCAAATTCAAAGAAGAAGTAGAAAGTATAATACTGGTACAATAATTATTACGCAACAACCAACAGATTTTGCTGCTCCAAATATTATTACTCATGGTAAAGCAATCTTTGATAATGCTTCATATTACTTAGTTATGGGACTACGTAAGCAAGCGGTTGAGGATTTAGCTAAATTAATCGATCTAAATGAAGCGGAAAAAGAAAGTATTAAGTATTATAATCAAGGAGATGCCTTGTTTGTTTGTGGTAATAAAAGAATGCGTATTCAAGTAGTTATTACTCAAGAAGAATTAGATTCGTTTGGATCTGGTGGGGGATATTAATTTAAGGTGGTTTAATTGGATAGAAAAAGAGGAGTAAATACAGAAAATAAATTACTTTATGATCCTAATCAAAGAAGACAAGTAAGATTAGGTGCTTTTTCTATGGATGAAAATATTGATGATGAAGAATTAGAAGAAATACAAGATGAAGAACAAGAAATTGATGAAAATGTTGAAGATAATAATGAACAAGTAACTGAAGATAATGAAGTATCGCAAGTTCCCGCAAATGCGGCGGTTAAGACTGCTACTAGTAATGCTTTTAAGGCTGCGGGTGAGGCAATAAAAAAGGTAGCTGGTAAAGCCATAATGAAAATTGGGGCATTTATTATGGCTAATCCTTGGATATTATTAATTATTGGAATACTTATATTTCTTATTTTATTAATTGTTATTCTTGGGGGAGGATCTACAATAATAAATAATTCAAGTACGGCTTATTTAGATGATTGTTCAGCAATATCGATAAGTACGACTTCTTTATCCAAAAGTGAATTTGTATCTAAAGTACAAGATTATTTTGCGGATAGTAGTAATCCTGATGAAATAAGATTTTCCCAAAATGCTAGTAAAATATATTCGATAGCTGTAAATAATGGCATTAATCCCGAATTAGTTGTAGTAAGAGCAGTTTTAGAGGGTTTTTCACCAGGTGAAAGTAAAAACAATTATTGGGGCATGGGGTGTACAAATACTGGAGGTTATGATGCTTGTATAACATATGATTCTTTTGATGCTGGTGTTTTAGGTTTTGTTGAAAATATTAGTCAATATGAAAGTGTTGATGCAATGATGTCAAGATACGCTTATATTGGATCTTATTGGTATAATCCAGGTGGTTCAGGTATTGGAGGTTGTTACTACTTTCCTTATATAAAAGAATATATGTCTCCTAGTAGAGCTAATGAAGTAGAAAGAATTTGTAATAGTAGTAATTATTGTGATACTAGTGGTGGTGAGGACTGTGTTGCTACAACAGAAGAAGATCAAGCCGCATATGCTAAGTATCAAGTTTCTAATATGGCAGAGCTACGAAATATAATATTTGGTATTGAACCAACTGATTGTGAAGTTTATGCTCCAGGTTGTACTATATTTGCGCAAAGCGATAGTAGATGGAGGTCAATACCTTTAGGAAATTCATCACTTAGAATGTCTGATTCTGGTTGTGCAGTAACATCAATTGCTATTGGTATATCTTGCTCAGGAACTGATGTAACAGTAGAAGATTTTGATGCAGGAGATCTTATTAGAGCATTGAATGCTAATTCGTGTTTTACTCCAGGTGGAGCAATTTATTGGGGATGTAGTGGAATACAAGATATTGCTCCAAGTGTACGTTTAGTTGATAACCTACATCCTCAAACAGCAACCGATACTATGAGTATGATTAACTATTATTCAAATGGTAATACATTTATTTTGTTACATTTTGAAAATTCTGAGCATCCAAGAGGACATTATGTTGTTTATACTAGTACTGAGGGAAATAATTTTTTAGTAAAAGATCCAGCTGGAGGAGTAATATCAAAAGTTTTAATAAGTCAAGTTGATCAAATAGTTGTATATTCATATGAAAAGGAGGAATTTAATGAATAAAAAAGTAACTATTGTTATAATTGTAATTTTACTTATTATATCAGGTGCATTTTTAGGTTATTATTACTTAAATCAAGATAATATAATTGAAGAAAATCCTGGTAATAATGATGATATTGATGATGATCCAATAGAACCAGTAATAGATTCTGATTATTTAGTTATAGATAACATAAGTAATTGGAGATATTCTAGTGGTAGTTGGAGTAGAGCAAGTAAAGAGGATATTTTAAATAAAGATTTTGTTGTTTATGTAAATAATCAATACTATGGAAATTATCAATTAAAATATGGTACAATTTGGAATTTATTTGATGAATCTGATTCTTATGTAGAATATAGTGGAAAATTACTTGCATATTCTAATAAGTTTAATGTAGTTGTACCTATGTATGAAGTAACTAATATAACTAATATAGAAGAAATGGAAATTTCTTCTATATTAGGACATAATTTTAATAGTAATACATTGGGTATTAATGAAGTAGTTAATTTTGATTTAGATAGTAATGGTATATTAGATAAAATTGTAAATGTTTCTAATTTAGATTCCGAAAGTGAAGAAGATTATTATTTTAATTTATGTTATGTTGTAATAAATGGAGAAATACAAGTTATAATTAATGATGAAGTAGATTCTAGAAGTATTATGGCTTATCCAACTTATGAATTAAATTATATATTAAGATATGATAATAATTATTATTCATTTATTTTACAAGAAGGTTATTTTTCTAATGTTGGTGAAACTAAAAATAATTTATATGAGTTTAAAGATTATAATTATGTAAAAAGTTTTAGTGATTAATAGTTTTATAAATGGTAATTTTGTTATATAATATTGGTGGAAAGGAAGATGCTTATGAAGTTTAAGGTAGAACCAAAAGATTTTTTACTATTTTGTATTTATTGTGTTTTATTGTTGTATCTTTGTGCAATTGCTGTTTTAAATGTGTCTTCCTTAGCTCAAGAAGGAACATTTCATGGATTAAGTCCATTTAAAGCTTTTACAGGAACTTATTTACCAATTACTTTATTTTTGTTTATTGGTGTTTTAGTCGCTATATTTTCTAGTGTTTCAACATATATATTTAAAAAAGATAAAGGCAGTCATGGGGTTGGTTTGATTTTTAAAGGTAAGTCTAGTGATGGTTATTCTAAATGGTCAAGTGAAAAAGATATTAAAGGTGAAGCAAATGTTGTAAAGGTTAATCCTTTAAGTGATAATTTGGATGCTGCGGGTATTCCTTTAATTAATAATGGTAGAGAAATTTGGGTTGATAATGGGGAATATCATAACTTAGTTATTGGTTCTACTGGTAGTGGTAAAACGCAAACAATTGTTAAACCAATGGTTAATTTACTGGCTAAAAAGAGTGAAAGTATGATAATTACTGACCCTAAAGGAGAAATATATAAATATAGCGCCGCTTATTTAAAGGAGAGGGGCTATAAGATTATTGTTCTTAATTTTAGAGAACCTCAAAGAGGTAATTCATGGAATCCTTTAACTTTACCTTATAAATATTATAAAAGTGGTAATCAAGATAAAGCAATAGAACTTTTAAATGACGTTGCTCTAAATATTTTGTATGATCCTAGTAATAAATCAGAATCAGATTTTTGGGAAAAATCTGCTGCTGACTATTTTTCAGGACTTGCCTTAGGTTTATTTGAAGATGCTAAGGAAAGAGAAGTTAATTTAAATAGTATTAATTATATGAGTGCTGTTGGTGAAGAACGATATGCAACAAGTAATTATATAAAAGAATATTTTGGACTTAAAGGAGAAAAATCAACACCTTATATATTTGCAACTAGTACAATTAATGCTCCGAATGATACTAAAGGTGGTTTACTTGCAACATTTAGACAAAAGATAAGAAATTTTTCAACTGGAGAAGCCTTAAGTGAAATGCTTTCTTATAGCGACTTTGACATGCGAAAAATTGGAGAAGGTAAAACTGCAATATTTATGATAATTCATGATGAAAAGAAGACTTATCATAGTTTAATGACTATATTTATTAAACAATGTTATGAAACATTAATCGATGTTGCTCAAGAAAATGGTGGAAAACTTCCTATTAGAACTAATTTTATTTTAGATGAATTTGCTAATATGCCACCGCTTAAAGATGTGGATGCTATGGTATCTGCTGCTAGAAGTAGAGATATTAGGTTTACATTCATCATTCAAAACTTTGCGCAACTTAACGATGTATATGGAGATAATGTTGCAGAAATTATTAAAGGTAATTGTGGTAACTTAGTATATTTAATTAGTACAGAAATGAAAGCATTGGAAGAAATATCTAAAATGTGTGGAGAAGTAAAAGTAACTGATGAAAAAGATAAGAATGCTACTAGACCTCTTATTTCTATTACTGATTTACAAAAAATGAAATTGTTTGAAGCAATTATTATAAGACTGAGAATGAGTCCTTTTAGAACCAAGTTAGAACCGGATTTTAAAATGGAATGGGGAATCGAGAGAAAAGAAGAACCATATCCAACAAGAATGAAACAAGAAGTTGAAATATTTGATTTGAAAAAATTTGTTACTGAAGAAAAAAGTAAGAAAATGGCTAGTATGAATAATGGTAATTTTAATTCTATAAATCCATTTAAACCTGCTCCTAATCCTTATAGAGGATTGAATGACTTTGAAGTAAATAATCCTTTTAATACACCTAAAAATGATTTTAATACATTTGATTTTGATAGTGTTTTAAAAGATTTAGATGAAAAAATCAAAGAATTAGATCGTCAGGAGGAAGAGAAAAAGAAAATGAATGAATTACCAAAGAAAAAAGATGAAGATGTTAATAAATTCTTTAATGATATTAACCCATTTAAACCTGAACAAAAACCTGTAATTAAAGAAGAAGATAATAAACCAAAAATAAATGTAGATAATGATAGTAAAATAGTTAGTGATAATTTAATTAGTGATGATGAATTCTTTGATGACTTTTTTGGAGATGATGATTAGTTATATATCATCTTCTTTTTTTCTTTTAAAACATAAATTATAGTGTGATAAGTATGAAAAAAATAAATTATAATGAATATAATCCTAGTATGGGAATATTAATAGATGTTCAACATCCTTTAGATTATAAAAAAAATCCAACTCTTAATAGTAAGAATATGTATGCTGAAAAGTTACTTATGAATTATAAAATCTTATTAAATAAAAATGAGAAATATTATATTATATGTAATAAAGGAACTTTAAGTAAAAGAGTTGTTGCTATGTTAGAATATTTAGGATATGATGTAACACAAGTAGTAAAGTAATAAAAATGTAATAGTATTTTTATATACTCATCTTAAACACTTTTTTTAAAAAAAGCCTTATTTTATCTAGGTTTATGGCATGAAAAAAATGCGTACATTTTTTATAAATTGACGCTTTAAAAAAATTTTTTTAATTATGCCTTTAAAATAAAG
>CALVUU010000123.1 GCA_944363655.1 uncultured Bacilli bacterium
GTTATGTGTATAATTGTCCATTGTGTAATGGAACACTTGCATGTATGCCCAGTTATGATATAACTGATGGAAAAAACACTTATTATGATGCCGAATATGGAGAAGTAAATATTGTTGCATCAAGCAAAAATTTACCATGTGGCTCAATAGTTACGTTTAATACAAGTCGTATTTCTGATGAGAAAGTTGTAGCTATTGTTTTAGATCGTGGTGTTAGAGGAAATGCTTTAGATTTTTTATCACCAAGTCTAGAATATGCTTATAACAATATCGGAAGAAGTAGTATTACATATGATGTATTAAGGAGCGGATGGGAATAAACCCATCCTGATTTTTTATGAAAGCAAAGAAAAGTTTGGGACAAAATTTTTTAATAGATAAAAATGTAATCAGTAAAATTGTTACTGAAGTTTTGGCATGTAATGATGATTTAATTATAGAAATTGGACCAGGGCAAGGAGCATTAACTAAAGAATTAAAGAAATATAATGCTAATTTAATATGTTATGAAGTCGATAGAGATTTAAGTGATATATTAAGTAAATTAGAAGGCAATAAAACTAAAGTAATATGGCAAGATTTTTTAAAGAGTAATATAAAAGAAGATATAAAGGATATTAAATATAATAAATTATTTATTGTAGGTAATTTGCCATATTACATTACTACTCCGATAATTGAACATATTATGGATAGTAATATAAATTTAGATAAGTTAGTTATAATGGTACAAAAAGAAGTTGCAGATAGATTTTTAGCGAAATCTCATACAAAGGAATACGGTTATATTACAGTAATACTTAATTATTATTTTGATATAAGTAAAGTAACTGATGTTTCTAAGTATGCATTTAGACCAGTACCTAAAGTAGAAAGTACAGTTTTAAGATTAATACCTAAGGATAATAGAGAAGATGTAGATTTTGATAAATATAAAGAGTTTTTAAAGAATTGTTTTAGTCAAAAAAGAAAAACTTTAAAAAATAATTTAAAGGGATATAATTGGGAATTAGTAAGTGAAATATTACATAAACATAATTTAAATGAAAGTGTTAGAGCAGAAGAGATAAGTGGGGAAATTTTAATAGAAATATTTAAATATTCCCTGTAAAAAAATGATGGAAAGTGCAAACATTCCCTGTAAAAAAATGATGGAAGTGAAAATATTCCCTGTAAAAAAATGATAGAAAACATTATTTTCCTTGATTTTAAGGGAAAAATGTGATATTTTATTTATAGGTGACTAAAATGTTAAGAAGAAAAGCAATGGATAAGTTAATAGAATGGAAAAATAATCCTGATAAAATGTCTTTAATAGTGCGAGGAGCAAGACAAGTTGGTAAGACTTATGTTATAAAAGAATTTGCTCAGGAATATTATGATAATTATGTATATATAAATTTTGAAGAAAATCCGCAATTTAAAGAAATATTTGAAGATAATTTATCAGGTGAAGAAATAATTAGTCAAATATCTTTACGATTTAATAGTATAGTAATTGAACCAAAGAAAACACTAATTATATTTGATGAAATACAAACTTGTCCAAATGCTATTACTGCTTTAAAATTTTTAACAATTTATAAAGAGTATGATGTTATTGCATCTGGATCTTTACTTGGAGTTTTGCATAAAGATGAACCTAGTTCTTACCCTGTGGGGTATGTAGAATATTTGGATATGTATTCTCTTGATTTTGAAGAATTTTGCTGGGCTAATGGTATTAATGATGTTGGAATTCAATTTGTAAAAAAATATTATGATGAAAAAATGCCAGTACCTATTGCTACGCATAATCAATTTTTAGATTTGTTTAAATTATATATAATTGTTGGTGGTATGCCTAGAGTAGTTAATGAATATATTACAAGTAAGAATTTTCAAAATGTATTCAAATTACAAAATGCTATAATTGAAGATTATAAAGCTGATATAATAAAATATGCTTTACAAGGAGAAAAAAATAAAATAAGGGAATGTTTTAATTCGATATCTATTCAACTTGCTAAAGAAAATAAAAAATTTCAATATAAACTTGCTAATAAGAATGCTACAACAAGAAATTATGCAGATGCTTTAACTTGGCTCGTTGATGCTAGAGTTGTAAATCGCTGTTATAATTTAAGGACTTTAGAAAAGCCTTTAATTGGTTATATAAATCCAAATTGTTTTAAAATATATATGGCTGATACTGGGTTATTTATCTCTATGCTAGGAAATGATGCTGCAATAGATATAATGAATGGGAATTTAGGTATTTATAAAGGAGCTATTTATGAAAATGTTATTGCAGATTTATTAAATAAGAAAGGTATGAAATTATATTATTTCAATTATCGATCAAGTTTAGAATTAGATTTTATAATAATGTATAATCATGAAATTACAGCTTTAGAAGTTAAGTCAGCTGATAATACGAAATCTAAGAGTTTAAAATCTGCAATAGAAAATTGGAATATTCCGATGGGTATTAAATTATCTACTAAAAACATTAGTGTTAGTAATAATATTATTAACTATCCAATATATATGGTGATGTTTTTATGAATATAGAAATTCTTTTAATAATTATATGTAGTTCTTTAATATTTGCTATTACTAAGAACTGTTTAGATAGTGATACTAAATATATGAATTATAATAATTTTGTAATACATGAATCATCTAGTTATGTTGGTTTATTATTTGCTCTTTCAGGTATTATTTTGGGAGTTAGTATTATAAGTTATTATTATATTAGGGAAGATAAATATATATTTTTAATAATTTCTAGTATATTAATGGTAATAGTATTAATTATGGGATTAATATTAAGTTATAATAAAGTAATAGTTGATAATAATGTAATAATAATACGTAAGTTATTTTGTTATAAAGAATATAATATTAAAGATATTACTAGGGCGAGAATTATATATAAGAAAAATGATAAGACTATTTATTTGTATGTGAAAAAGAAGATGATATTTAGTTTTCGAGAATCGATGCCGGGATATAAACTTATGTGTTATAGATTAAATATATTGGATATTTAAAACTAGTCATAATAACTAGTTTTTTTCATATATTTAAGTGGTGATACATATGCAAATAAAAAAAGGAGATTATGTAACTAGAAATAGTTATGGTAATGATACTGTTTTTAAAGTAATAAATATAAGTGATAATATATGTTATTTAAAAGGAGTTGAAGTAAGACTTTATGCAGATGCAAATTATGATGATTTAAGATTAGAAACTGAGGTTTTGGAAGATGTAAAGTTAGATGAAATTGATATTAAAGATGAGCTTTTAACTAGAGGGGATTACTTTTATTTGCCGGCGAAGGTTTTACATATTGATGGTGATGAAGATTATTTAAGTAGATGTTTAAAGTTTTATAAAAGGAATGGTATACTTGCTATAGGAAAGAAAATTAATGAAAAAAACGTTTATGAACAAATACCTATTTTATTAAAAGAATATAAACCTGATATAGTTATTATTACGGGACATGATGCCTATTTGAGAAAGAAAAGTAATGATATAAAAGATTTAAAAAATTATAAAAATTCGGGATATTTTGTTAAAGCTGTTAAAGCCGCGAGGAATTATGAAAAAAGTCATGAAAAATTAGTTATAATTGCTGGAGCTTGTCAAAGTAATTATGAAGAATTGATTAAAGCTGGCGCTAATTTTGCATCAAGTCCTAAAAGAGTTAATATTCATGCTTTAGATCCAGCAATTATTGCTAGTACTGTTTCTTTAACAGAAAGAAATAAAGAAATAGATTTAAAAAAATTATTAGATAAAACTAAGTATAAAGAAGATGGTATGGGGGGAATTATTTGTAATGGTCTTATGTATGTGGGGTATCCTAGATGAATATTAATGTAATTAAAGAAGAAATAAGTAAAAATATTAATAAAAAAGTAAGGATTGCTGTATATGGACTTAGAAATAGAGTAAATAGATATGAAGGAGTTATTTATAAGATGTATCCTAATTTATTTACGGTACTAGTAAACGGAGAAGAAAAGAGTTTTAATTACCGCGATGTAATAACAGGAGAAGTAAAAATTAAATATTTTTAAATTTTTGTTGCAAAATTTAAAAATATAAATTAAAATTATATTAGTAATACAGTAAGGAGAGAAGTTATGGAAATTACAAAAGTAGATGTTTATCCAAGAGAAAAAGAAGGATCTAGATTAAAAGCTTTCGTTGATTTTACAATTGATGATTGCTTAGCAGTTAAAGGTGCTAAGATTATTGAAGGAAATACTAGATTATTTGTTTCAATGCCAGGTAAACTTAACAAATTTGGCAAGGAAGAAAATATTGTGTTTCCTACCAATAAAGAAACTAGAGAGAAGTTTGAAGAAGTTATTTTAAATGAATATAAAAAAGTAACTGAAAATAGTGAAGAATAAAATCAACGAAAGTTGATTTTTTTTGATGTAACAATTGTTTAATTATGGTATAATTTACTTAACATAGGGTAATACTTATGTAGAAAGGAGTGTTTGCTCATCTTAAACACTTTTTTTAAAAAAAGCCTTATTTTATCTAGGTTTATGGCATGAAAAAAATGCGTACATTTTTTATAAATTGACGCTTTAAAAAAATTTTTTTAATTATGCCTTTAAAATAAAG
>CALVUU010000124.1 GCA_944363655.1 uncultured Bacilli bacterium
ATGTTTTATTTAATCTATAATCATCTTCTTTAATTAATTGATTATATTTATCATAATAATATCTATTAATTAATGAATCATTATAATAAACATGAGTAATATTATATAAAGCATCATATTTATATGAATATTTATTATCACCATTAGTAATACTATCTAAAATTAATGAAGTTCTATTACCATTAGTTGCATAATCATATTTTGTTATATAAGTATCATTTAAAACTCTATTACTTAATCTACCTAAAGCATCATAATTATAATTAACTGTTATATCATCTATAATAGATTTTTTAAGTGCTTGTTCTTCATTATAAGTAAATTCTTTATAATTAGATTAATCGATAGAAAAAAAGAACTTATTTTTACATAAGTCCTAAATAATAGTTTTTCTTACCCTTTTTAATAAGTAATACTTTACCTTCAATAGCATCATCCTTAGTAATTATTTTATCTAAATCTATACATTTAGTATTGTTAATGCTTATTGCTCCTCCACTAATCATTTCTCTTGCTTCTCTTTTACTACTAACTATTTTGTTACCAACAAGTAGATCAATTAAATTAGTATTATTACTTACTTCAAATCTTGGTACATCTTTAATTGAAGAAATAATTTCATTAGATGATAAATTCCAAATCTTTTCTGAAAATAAACATTCACTAATGTTTAGTGCTTTATTATATTCATCTTCACCATGTAAAAAAGTAATAATGGCTTTAGCTAAAGCTTTTTGAGCCCTTCTTTCTTCTGGATGTTCTTTTAAACTAACTTCTAGTTCATCAATATCTTCTTTACTTAAAAAGGTTAGTTTTTTTAAGTATTCAATTACTTTAGAATCTTCCGTATTAATTAAATATTGATAAAATGCATAACTTGAGGTTTTATTTATATCAAGCCATAGTGCTTCACCTGATTCACTTTTACCAAATTTAGTTCCATCTGCTCTTGTAATTAAAGGAACGGTAAAACCATAACATTTAACCTCTGACCCATGAATTTTTCTTATAAGTTCTAAACCTGATGTAATATTTCCCCATTGATCTTGTCCTCCGACTTGCATAGTTACACCATAATTTTCATATAACTTTAAAAAGTCTATTGATTGAAGAATCATATATGAAAATTCTGTATAAGTAATACCAATATCTAGTCTTCTTTTAACTGTATCTTTAGCAAGCATATAATTAATATTAAAATGTTTTCCATAATCACGTAAAAAATCAATAGCGTTCATTTCACATAACCAATCAGCATTGTTAACTACTTGAATGTTTGCACCTAGAATTTTATTTATTTGCTTAGAAATACATTCAATATTATGCTTAACTGCTTCCTTACTTATCATTGGACGTTCTACATTAGGTTTAGGGTCTCCGATTAAACCAGTTCCTCCTCCTGCAATAAGGATTGGAGTATGTCCAGCATCCATAAGTCTTTTGGTGGTAGCAATAACGGTACAATAATGCCCAATATGCATACTATCTCCGGTTGGGTCAACTCCAATATAAAACTTAAGTCCTCCTTTATTAACGGCTTCTTCAACATCAGGACTAGTCACATCATTAATAAGTCCTCGCCATTTTAAATCTTCAAATGTAGTCATAAAATTCCTCCTTAAAAATAGAAAAAGGATGGTTTTCAAGGAGTGCTTTAGCACGGTACCATCCTTTTATTTAACTTTATTCTTTTAACGCAAGATTACGTTTCAACTCCGGAGTCGTAAATTCCATCTCTGTTGATTGCCTAAATTATACCATAGGCTAAAGATTTAATTCAAGCATAAATTGCTATTTAATTCAAAGTTTTTATTAGCAATTATTTTTCTGTCATTTTCGCAAACCAACACATTAAATTTTTCTAATTCATAACCTTTAGCCACTAAATTGCGAGATTCATCATAAAAGTTAGTAGCTGAATAGTTACCTATAATATCATCTAAAGTTATTCTATCATCAGTTATTAAGTAACTAAGTTCATAAATAGTATTATTAGCATATCTTACATTTAAATTAGATATACCATATAAATAATAATTTTGTTCACTAACTAAACTTAACAAATTTTTATCATTACTATTTACTATTTCATAAGTAAAAGTTTTATAAGTATTATTAGGTATTAATTTAGCATCTACTAAATTAATAATACTTATGCCATTTTCATCAATAATACTTTCTACTCTACCAATAATAGTAATATCATCATAAATTCGATAATTATTTAAGTTTTCATTAACAAAAATACGAAGTATATAATTATTGTTAAAACTTACATAACCATTTAATGAATCAGTACTTTCTTTATAAGAACTAAGTTCTATACTTTCAGCACCTGAAAGTTTACTTATTTTACCTGTAATTTTAACAAACTTTCCTTTATATTCTTGATATGTCTTATTTGAATCATTTAAAAATGTATTAATATCAATTGCTTTTAAATCATTTTCATTACATACATAGTTTTTCTTGTAACCATAATCTAAAATTAAATCATCATCGCATTTATAAATGCGATAGAAAAAGCTATTATAGGTACTAACACTTTTACTACTTTTAAGCTCATAAACAAATAAAGGAATGCGATTAAATTTATAAAAAAGAAATGTATCAATAGCATAACTTAAAAAAATAAGAATAATTGGAGTTAATATAACTAAATAGATATTTTTATTTTCGTGAAAAATAAAACTTAAAGTAATTAAAAATATCCCTATGGCTAGAACAATTAATCTTATTAAATTATAAGTAGAAAAAATAAAGGGAATAATTAACAAAATAATTCCTATAACTAATAATACAACAGATTTTTTCTTCATTTTAATTACTCCCATCTATTTATATTATATCCCAAAATAGCTTTAAAAAAAAGTTGATTTGCATCAACTTTTTTTATTTTACTAAATTAGTTTAAAGCGTCTTTTAATTTGCTTCCAGCTTTGAATGAAGTAACAGTCTTAGCAGGAATTTTAATTGCTTCTTTAGTTAATGGATTGATTCCTTCACGAGCTGCTCTTTTTTTAGCAGAGAAAGTTCCGAATCCAACTAGAGAAACTTTTCCTTCCTTTTTAAGTCCAGCAGTAATTCCAGCAAGTGTTGCTTCAAGTGCACGTGCAGCATCTGCTTTAGTAAGTCCTGCTTCCTTTGCAATTAATTCTACTAATTCTACTTTAGACATGTTTTTACCTCCCATACATTCTAAATATTTTATAAGGATGTTATCCTTACATATTAAGATTATCAAAAAAAGTATTTAAAATCAATAAAATTTCGCAATTTAACGCGAAATTTTATTGATTTTTTGTTCTTTTTCTCTAATGTTTGACTTTTTCTTGACATATAGTTTAAAAAATAGCCATTGCTAAATAACAATGGCTATTAAAGTATTTGAGCCTTTATTGACAATTTTAGTTACAGTTTCTTTTAATTTGTAACGGGTATTGTCAGGCATCATGCTTAATTTTGCTTGAATACCTTCTTGAACGATAGTTTCTAAACTACGTCCAAAGATTTCGCTTTTCCAAATACTTGATGCATCAGTTTCATAATCACGCATCAAATGATTAATTAATTCTTTAGATTGAATTTCACTTCCAATTATTGGTTCAAATGTCGATTCAACATCAACTTTTATCATGTGGATGCTAGAGGCTATTGCTTTTAACTTGACACCATAGCGGTTTCCTTGTTTAACAAGTTCTGGTGTTTCTAACTTCAGTTCTTTTAAACCGGGATAGACAATACCATAACCTGTGCTTTTAGCCATCTTAACAGCGGTGCGAAGAGAATCCATTTCTTCTTTCGCTTCGGTATATGAAGCAAAGATTTTTAAAAGTCCTGCTTTAGTGGTAACCATATCACCCATAATTGATTTTAATGTTTCCTCAAAAAGCTCATTAGTGCTTTCTAAATTAATTGTAACAGTCCCCGTTGCGGCATCTAATTCACTTATATAGGAATTGGAAATATACGCTGAATCATTAAAGTGGTTCAAAATGTCGTCGATATCTTTAACTTTTTCCACAGATATGACACTTTCTCTAATTTTTTCTAAGTAATGCGCTTTTATTTCATGATTATTAGGTAAAACATGTACCCATTCCGGTATAGATACTTTAATATCTAAAACGGGAAATTCATAAAGCGCAGTTTTTAATATTTCCATAATTTCTACTTCATTCATTAATTCAGCACTTATAGGGATTACAGGCACTTCGTAAGTGTCACTAAGACTTCTTGCTAGCGCTTGCGTTTCGGTATTAGTTGGATGTACGCTATTTAGTATAACAATAAAAGGTTTTCCAATATTTTTTAGTTCACTTACAACCTTTTCTTCTGCTTCGATGTAGGAGTTTCTTTTTATTTCTCCAAATGATCCATCCGTTGTTACAACAATACCTATTGTTGCATGGTCTTTTATTACCTTTTCAGTTCCTATTTCTGCTGCCTCCACAAAAGGAATCGCATCTTCAAACCACGGACTTTTAACCATCCGTGGGTTTCCATCTTCATCAACAAAACCGTTAGCATCTGGTATAACATAGCCAACACAATCTACTAGCTTGATGTTTGTTTCAAACTCACCAACGCGGATAGTTGCGCCGTTGCTAGGAACAAATTTAGGTTCTGTCGTCATGATAGTTTTACCCTGTGCACTTTGGGGAATCTCATCTAAACAATGTTTTTTTTCGTATTCATCTGTTATATTTGGTACAACAAGATTTTCGATAAAACGTTTGATAAATGTCGATTTCCCGGTCCTAACTGCTCCGACGACTCCTAAATATATTTCCCCATTACCACGTTTTGCTATAGAAGATATAATTTTTTCTTTTTCCATAACCCACCCATCTTTCGTTAATCTACTTAATGGTA
>CALVUU010000125.1 GCA_944363655.1 uncultured Bacilli bacterium
TTAGAAAAAGATAAAAACTATAAAGATATGTCTATTGTAGAAGTTATTAAAAATATTACAGACTTTTCTTCTAGAATATGGCAAGTACATCCTTTTAGAGAGGGTAATACTAGAACTACAGCAGTATTTATAGAAAAGTATTTAATTAGTTTAGGATATAATGTAGATAACTCATTATTTAAAGATAAATCAGTATATTTTAGAAATGCATTAGTTAGAAGTAATTACTTTAATAATTATTTAAATATTAAAGAAGATAAAAGTTATTTAATTAAATTTTATGAGAATCTATTATTAGGTAAAAATAATAATTTACATTCAGAAGATTTAGTTGTAAAAGAATTATTTGATTAGTAAAAGAGGTAGGAAAATGAATAATAAGAAAGAACAAGAAAGAGAAGAATTACACAAAACAATATGGAAGATAGCAAATGAATTAAGAGGATCTATAGATGGATGGGATTTTAAACAATATGTATTAGGTTTATTATTCTATAGATTTATATCTGAAAATATAGAACACTATGTTAATGAAAATCAAAGAAAAGCAGGTATAACTAATTTTAAATATAGAAATATAAGTGATGAAGAAGCTTTAATGGGTAAATTACAAATACTAGAAGAGAAAGGTTTCTTTATATTACCTAGTGAATTATTTTGTAATGTAAGAAAAAATGCTGATAGTAATGAAAATTTAAATGTAGTTATTTCTAATATATTTAGTAATATAGAATCATCTGCTAGAGGTACTGCCTCAGAAGATGATGTTAAAGGTCTATTTGATGACTTTACTATTGATAATAAATTAGGAAATACAGTAGATGAAAGAAATGAAAAATTAGTTAAGATGCTTAATGCTATTGGAGATTTAAATTTAGGAGATTATGAAGATAATAATATAGATTTATTTGGAGATGCTTATGAATTCCTAATGACTATGTATGCTTCATCTGCTGGTAAATCAGGAGGAGAGTTTTTTACTCCACAAGAAGTTGGCGAATTATTAGCAAGAATAGTTATTATGGATAAAACCTCAGTTAATAAAGTCTATGATCCAGCATGTGGATCAGGTGGATTGCTTTTAAAGTTTGCTAAAATATTGGGTAAAGAAAATGTTAAACAAGGTTTTTTTGGACAAGAGATAAATCTAACTACATATAACTTAGCTAGAATAAATATGTTTTTACATAATATTAACTATAATAATTTTAATATAGCAAGAGGAGATACTTTAATACATCCAGAACACTTTGATGATGAACCATTTGATGCAATAGTATCTAATCCTCCATATTCAATTAAATGGGCTGGTAAAGAAAATCCACTGCTTATAAATGATGAAAGATTTGCCCCAGCTGGAGTATTAGCACCAGCATCAAAAGCAGATTTAGCCTTTACTATGCATATGTTATCTTGGCTTTCTTCTAAAGGAACAGCAGCAATAGTAGAGTTTCCAGGAGTACTTTATAGAGGTGGAGCAGAACAAAAAATAAGAAAATATATGATAGATAATAACTTTGTAGATACAGTTATCCAACTACCTTCAGATTTATTCTTTGGTACATCAATCGCAACTTGTATTTTAGTATTAAAGAAAAATAAAACTGATAATAATATTTTATTTGTGGATGCAACAGAGGAATTTGTTAGAAATACAAATAAGAATAAACTATCAGATGAAAATATAAATAATATAGTTAATTTATTAAAGGAAAGAAAGACAGTAGAAAATAAATCTTATTTAGCAACATATGAAGAAATAAAAGAAAATGATTATAATATTTCAGTAAATTCTTATTTAAAAACAAACATAAATGAAGAAAAAATAGATATAGAAGAAGTAAATAAAAAACTAGCTGAAATTGTTCCTAGACAACAACAAATAAGGAAAGAATTAGAAGAGATAATCAAAGAATTAGAGGTTGATTATCATGAGTAGAATACAAGAGTTAATAAAAGAAAAGTGTCCTAATGGAGTACCATACAAAGAAATACAAGAATTATGTGTCGTGACTAGAGGAAGAGTAATTTCAAAAAATGAACTTAGAGAGAATGAAGGTTATTATCCAGTATATTCATCTCAGACTTTAAATAATGGAGTTTTTGGAAAAATTAATTCATATGATTTTGATGGTGAATTTGTACAATGGACTACGGATGGGGCAAATGCAGGTTCTATATTTTATAGGAATGGTAAGTTTTCAGTAACAAATGTATGTGGTTTGCTAAAAGTAAAAAAAGAATATAAAGGTATCATGAATACTAATTTTTTAAATTACATTTTAGGAAGTATTTCTAAAAATTACGTTAATTATGCAACAAGCAATCCTAAATTAATGAGCAATGTAATGGCGAAAATTAAAGTCGCAGTACCACCAATAGAAGTTCAAGAAGAAATAGTAAGAATATTAGATAAATTTGGAGAATTAGAAGCAGAATTAGAAGCAGAATTAGAAGCAAGAAAGCAACAATATGAATTTTGGCGTGATAAATTATTAAAAAACAGAAAAGAATTATATGTTAATTTAGGGAACTTATGCAAAGTTATAACTAAAGGAACTACTCCTAAAAAATATGCTGAATCTGGTATTAATTTTATTAAGACAGAAGCATTTAATGGGGATTGTGTAGATAAGAACAAACTGTCCTTTGTGGATGAAGAAACACATAATGGATTTTTAAAGAGATCTATTCTTGAAGATAGTGATATACTATTTACTATAGCGGGAGCTACAATAGGTAAAATGGCTGTGGTTACTAATGATTTATTACCTGCAAATACAAATCAAGCTTTGGCAATTATCAGATTGAAAGATGATGTTAATTTGAATTATGTAAAGCATATTTTAAAATCTAATTATATGAAAGAATATATAAAATTTTGCGCTAAGGGTTCTGCTCAGCCTAATTTAAACTTGAAACAATTGAGTGATTTTGAATTTCCTTTTCCTTCTTTAAAAGAACAGCAAAAAATAGTAAATATTTTAGACAAGTTTGATAAACTAATTAATAATATCAGTGATGGTTTACCTGCGGAAATAGAATTAAGAAGAAAACAATATGAATATTATAGAAATGAATTATTAAGTTTTGAGGAGTTGAAAATAAATGACTAATATAGGTTTAATTAGTGAAAATAATAATTCAACAGTACTTGCTGAATATACAAAATTAGATAGAGTATCTGCATCTTATCAAAGTGAGGCTGCTTTAGAAAAAGAATTAATTAATACTTTAGTAGAACAGGGTTATGAATACTTAACTATTCATAGTGAAGATGAATTAATACTTAATTTAAGAAAACAGTTAGAAAAACTTAATAATTATCATTTTACTGATGGAGAATGGGATTATTTTTTTAATAAAGTTATTGCTAATAAAAATGATTATATAATAGAAAAGACTAAATTAATACAAGAAGATTATAAACAGGAGATTACTTTAGATTCAGGTGAGAAGAGAAATATTTATTTAATTGATAAAACTAATATTCATAATAATAGTGTTCAAGTTATTAATCAATATGTTAATAATGATGGTAATTATGAAAATAGATATGATGTTACTATTTTAGTTAATGGACTTCCTTTAGTTCATATTGAATTAAAGAAAAGAGGAGCAGATTTAAGAGAAGCTTTTAATCAAATTGAAAGATATCAAAGAGATTCTTTTTGGGCTTCTAGTGGTTTATATAACTTTGTACAAATATTTGTTATTTCTAATGGTACATTAACTAAATATTATTCTAATACTACTAGAGAGTTTCATATAAATAAAAAAAAAAAAAGAAAATCTAATTCTTTTGAATTTACCTCTTATTGGGCAGATCAAAAAAATAATGGTATTACTGATTTAATAGATTTTGCTAAAACATTCTTTACTAAGCATACATTACTTAATGTATTAACTAAATATTGTGTTTTTACAAGTGAAGAAGAATTACTTGTAATGAGACCATATCAAATAGTAGCTACTGAAAAAATATTAAATAAAATTAATATAGCTTATAATAATAGATTTTACGGAACTATTAAAGCTGGTGGTTATATATGGCATACAATTGGTTCTGGTAAAACATTAACTTCATTTAAAACATCACAATTGGCTTGCAAACTCCCTTTTATAGATAAAGTATTATTTGTAGTAGATAGAAAAGACTTAGACTATCAAACTATGAAAGAGTATGATAAGTTTAAAGAGGGCGCTGCTAATTCTAATACATCTACTAAAGTATTAGAAGGCCAATTAAATGATGATAATGCTAAAATAATAATTACCACTATTCAAAAATTATCAATGTTTATTAAAAAAAATACAGATAGCGAGGTGTTTAATAAACATGTAGTATTTATATTTGATGAATGTCATAGATCAAAGTTTGGATAAATGCATAAATCAATTATAAAAAAATTCAAAAAATATTATATCTTTGGATTTACTGGAACTCCAATATTTCCAGAAAATGTTAGTGCTATTAAAGGCATACCTAAAACTACTGACCAAGTATTT
>CALVUU010000126.1 GCA_944363655.1 uncultured Bacilli bacterium
TTATTTCTTATAAGAAATAAGTAAAAAATATTATACAGTAAATTGTAAAAGTTTCAATATATTTCCACTTCCTTCATTTACTACTCGGTATTATACGTGTTATGTTTATTTTGATAAGTATACAAGTGTAGAAATTACTAATGTAACAGCAAGCAATATAACAAGTAATAGTATAACAATAAATGTAACAGCTAGTGAAGGAACTAATAGTATAAGTAGATATTATTATTCAAGTAATAATGGTTCTACATGGGTAAATAGTACAAGTAGTAGTTATACATTTAGTAATTTATCACCAGAGACACAATACACATTTAGAGTATATGTAGAAGATACAGCTGGATATGAATCAAAGCAAAAAAGTGTAAGTGCAACGACAAGTAATCCAACATTGGCAGATATATGTGCAGGAAAAACATTTGCTACTTGTATTAAAGAGAATGTATATACAAGTGATGGAGTAAATGGATTATATTATCATAATGGAAGTGGAAGTTATACCAATGCTTCACAAGAAGCAGGTGATAATAGTTACCGCTATGCCGGAGCAAACCCAAATAACTATGTATGTTTTGGAAGTGATGCAGCGACATGTCCAAATGATAACTTGTACCGTATTATAGGAGTATTTGGTAATCAAGTAAAATTAATAAAGGCAACACGTGCTTCAAGTAGTTTATTGGGAAGAGATGGAACATATTATTCGGGATATAATTATTATTGGAATAATGAATCCAGTTCACCAAATACGTGGAGTCAAAGTAATTTAAATACAGTAAACCTAAATACTAATTACTTGAATAATATAGGAAGCACGTGGAGTAGTAAAATAGCAACAACAAGCTGGAAAGTCGGAGGAAATACTGATGTAAATATAATCTATTATCCAAATGGAACGCCAAAGAATGCGTATAGATATGAAATAACGAGTCCAGCAGAGAGTACAACATATAGCGCAAAAATAGGGTTAATGTATGTAAGTGATTATTATTACGGAGCAAGCCCAACATACTGGACATACCCGGGATACACAAGTAGTAGTTATCCAGATGGAAATGGGAATTCAGGAAGTAGTTATGATTATAGAGCAGCAAAGAATTCAAATTGGATGAATACAGGCGTTAGTGAATGGACAATTACACCTCGTTGGGGCGCTTCGCTTGTTGTGTTCTATGTTGACAGTGCAGGTGATGTGTACGACTACTACGTCGACGAATATCTTGCTGTACGTCCCACCTTTTATCTGAACTCCGATATAGGGTTAGAATCAGGTGATGGATCAAAACAAAATCCCTATCGTTTATCAGTATAAAATAGGTAAATATCACCATAATATTAATGGTGATATTTATGTTTAATACAAATTATTATTATAAAGGTTATGATGTAGATAATAATAATAGATTAGAAAGATTAAAGATGGAATACTCTAATCCTTATGAATATAATTTAGATAGTAATGAAAGAAGAGTAAAGAACCATGATAAATTGGTTACTTATACTAATCAAAATGACGTAAAAAATAAGGAATTTTCAGGAAAAAGATAGTAAAAGTATCTTTTTTTTTGTATAATAGGAAAGTCATACTTTTTTGAAACGATAGCAAAAGTCACAAACGATAGTATGCCCAACAAAAGAGAAATAAAAAATAGCATAATAAAACAATTGAGTTTTCTCTCAATTTTTAAAAATAATTTATTGAAAGTTATTTATCATCTTCTTTGTAAATAAAATGAAAACCTCTACTAGAGTGATAATCGATTGGAACACATTTATCATATTTACATTTAGAGCAAATAATGTATGGTGGAGTAGAAATAGGTAATCCATTCCATGCATCTTCTTGCTCAAATTCTAAAACAGCCTCAATTGGTGCTTCAAATTTATATTTGCATTTAGGGCAAATATAATCAATTGTTTTTCCACTCAATTTAAAAGGAAAAGAACTAAAATCAAACATAAATATCATCCTTTCAAGTAATTTCTACGACATATTCCATCTAGACTCCACACTTTGGACACTGTAAAGGTGAAGTGTGAAATGATTTTAAAATAGAAATTTCAAAACGTAGAAATTGTTTTCTAACTTTTCTTTTTTCTTTAGAGATAAGCAATTTTATTTTATCACAAATAGGATACTTTTTGCGATAAAAACCATAATAACGAATAATTTTAAATTGTTCAGGAATAAGATGCCTTAAAAGCATTAAAATGAATTGTTCAGCAGATATAGTAACTTCATGATAAGCTTCATCTTCGTGAGCGTTATAAAAGAAAGTAACGTTTTTACCATCATAAGATTTAATACGATTTTCACTAATAGCAACTCTGCCACAGTAACGAGTAACATATTCAATGCCATCTTTTAAAGAATTAAATTTTTTAGGTTCGGCATATACATAATAACCATTAGGATGATTCAAGTATTGTTTTCTAACATCATCTTTAGAAATAAGATTATTACTTAAAAGTAAGTCTAATAATTTTTTTTGGAATCTTTTAGATAAAGCATCATAATTAAAATAATTATGTTCTTTAATTAATCCAGAATCAGATATTTTTAATTCAGCAATTAAAATATGGATATGAGGATTCCATTTTAAATCTCTGCCAAAGGTATGTAAGAAAGCAAAAAATCCCGGAATCCATTTATTTTTGGATTTATATAGTTTTTTCTTATGTTTGGTAGCAGAGCGTTTATAACAAGAATTAAAAATAGAATAAATAGTTTCATTAATTGCTTGAAATAACAAAGATATTGCAAAAGAAAAAGATTTAAAAAAAATAGAGCGAAGTTCTTTAGTAATAGTAAAAACAATTTGTCTGTGTTTACAAGAGTAAGCAGTTTGTAATATATTTTCAACTCTTTCAAGTTTATATTTATAACCACAAGAAGAACAAATACGAGATTTACAAGTATGAGCTAAAAAAATAAAGTCATGGCATTGGGGGCATTCATAAAGAGAACAACCTAAATTTTTATTATGACAATCAATAACCTTTTGTATTTCTTTACAAGCATTTGGTCTATATAAATCAATGGTGGATTTATGATTTTCATAAGTAGATTGCCAATGATCTTCAAAAATAGTAGCGATTGTTCCAGTTTTTTTATTAGAGTTATAATAAGGATTAATTTTTCCGTTTTCTAAAAACATATTTTCATTATATTCATGTTTTAAAAGGAAATTTTTAAAATAATCTAGAGATATTGACTTCATTTTATACACCTAGATATATTGTAACACCAAATAATGAATTCCGTAGGAATTCTCATGAAAAATAATGTAATTATTTTTCATTTTTCTTATAATAGGAAAGTTATACTTTTTTTAAAAATCACTTGACACACGTACGTTTGTTTGATATAATTTGCTCATAGTTCAGGGGGATGATACTATGGATAAAATATTAAAAGGATATGTTTTTAGATTATATCCAACCGATAAACAAAAAGAATTAATTAATAAAACTATTGGATGTTCTAGATTTGTTTATAATCATTTTTTGAGTGATAGAATAAATGATTATAAACAAACAGGTAAACATAAGTCTTGTTATGACCAAATAAAAGAACTTCCTAGTCTTTGTGAATTTTACCCTTGGTTAAGTGAAGTGGATAGTTGTAGTTTAAGAACATCGCTATTT
>CALVUU010000127.1 GCA_944363655.1 uncultured Bacilli bacterium
AAGTGAGTTCATGAAACCCTTGCTTTTTAGATTTCATCGATTATGCTATGACTACAAACAAGGTTTACCTTTGTTTGTTATCCACATTATAAATCGGTATCATTTTAACTAATGTTTAACATATTATTTCAAAACATTTAACACAGAACTTATCAAATCAATATTTTCTACTACATTATTAATTTTATCTGTTACACGTTCTTTATACAATGTTTTCATATTTTCTGTAAAAGTCTTAAAATCTAAAGTTCCCCGATTAAAATCTTTAATATAATAAGCATTTTCTTTAAGGTGCATATATTCTTTTTGATTATTACGAAAAGCTATTTGTAAATGTAGTTGCATTAATCCTCAAAAAATTTATTAAGTGGTCTTGGAGCAACAGGACCTTTATTTAAATTACTACTTATATTCTGTGGATTCTTCTTGGTTAAATCTTGAACAAAATCAATAGCTTTTTGCGCCGTATTGATATGACTTTTAATGGAATTAACATCGACATTTTTAACCATATTAGTTATTTTATTAATACTATCAGTTACATTATTTCGATCACTATTCAAAATATATTTATTCCATACATTTTCATCTTCCCCATATAAGTCATATAACTCATAGAATTTTTGCCAAGTCATTTCTCCACTTTGCACATATTTAATAAGTTCCGGTTTAGTTCTAACAAAATTTTTAAATGCTTCATTTTTCATCTAAAAAATCACCCATTAAATTTTATGAATTTAATGAGTGATTTATCCTAAATTTTAAAATCTTCTACAAATGAGGCAAAAGATAATTGTTCAGTTTCTTTTTTTACTTCTTCTTTAATTTCAAAATTATCTTTATTGCTTCTATTTAATAAATCAACTTCTTGAGCTTTTATAGCCCAAAGACTAACATTTTCTTTAAGTATATTACTTCCTGTACTAGCCATATCCATAATCGGAATTTCACTATTTTTTAATTCATTAACATCACTTTCAACTTTATATAAGTTAATATCTTTACTGTTGGTTAAATAAGCAAAATCTAATTTATAATCTTTAGTTTTCGCTTTTTTAAATAACATATTACCTTTCTTAGCCCTAGATATTAAAACTAAATCAACAACTTTTAAACGTTTACCCGTTTTAAAGTTAGTAAATACATTCAAGTATTCATCTTCTTCTTTAATCGTACTAGCATAAATGACATAATCATTACTCAAATTAATTCCCTTAACACCACTAGCCTTAGCTCCCACAACTGGTATTTCTGAAGTTTTAAATCTTAAGTAAAGTCCATTATGGGTAACAAACAAAGTATCTTCTTTATATATACTTACATTTATAAGTTCATCATTTTCTTTTAATTTTATAGCCATCATTGGTTTAGAATACCTAGTTACTTCAAAATCACTAAGTAATACTTGTTTAGTTAAACCATTTTTAGTAAATAAAACGACACTTTTTTCTTTATCTTTTAAAATCATACTAGCAATAATTTTTTCATCTTCTTTAATTACTACAGTATTACTTATATGTTTACCTAAATCTTTCCATTTACACTCTGGTAGTTTATGAACAGGTATATATAAATAATTTCCTAAGTTAGTAAATAAAAGTAATGTATCTTGGGTACTAACAAAATATTTACTTCTAACAAAGTCTCCCGGTTTAAGAGCTGTTTCTTCATCTGTTGCATTATAACTTTTTAAACTTACCTTTTTAACATAACCATCATTAGTAACAACAACTACTACTTTTTCATTTGGTATCATTTCTTTTAAATCTACCTTAATTTCCGTTATTTCATCTCTAATTTCTGTTTTTCTAGGTGTTGCATAATTTTTCTTAACTTCTCTTAGTTCACTTTTCATAACATTTTTTAATTTTACTTCATCATTTAATATTTCTTCACATTCTTTTATTAAGCTTTGATAACGCTTGCATTCTTCTTCCAGTGTTACAATATCCGTATTAGTTAAACGATAAAGTTGTAATGTTACTATTGCTTCTGCTTGTTCCGCTGTAAAACCATATTTTTCTACTAAATTGTTTTTAGCATCACCCTTATTTTTACTCGCTCTAATTGTCTTAATAACTTCATCAAGTATCGATATTGCTTTAATTAACCCTGTCACAATATGGTAATTTTTTTGATAATATGCTAAATCAAATTCTGTTCTTTTCGTAATAACTTCCCTTTGATGAGCAATATAAGCATCTAATATTTCAAGTATTCCTAAAGTTTTTGGTGTTCTATTAACAATTGCTACGCAATTGTAGTTATATGATATTTGTAAATCAGTATTTTTAAGTAAATATTTTAAAATTAAATCTTTATTAGCATTCGCTTTTAAATCAATTACTATTCTTAAACCTTCTCTATCCGTTTCATCTCTAACTTCCGCAATACCTTCTATTTTTTTATCAATTCTAATACTTTCTATTTTAGAAACTAAATTTAATTTATTAACATCAAAAGGTATTTCCTTAATAATTATTTGTTCTTTGCCTTTTTCCTTTTTAAATTCATATTTACTTTGAACTATTACTTTACCTCGTCCAGTTTTAAAAGCATCTATGATACCTTGTTTACCACAAGCAATACCTCCGGTAGGAAAGTCTGGTCCTTTTACTATTTCTAAAATAGTATCTAAATAACAATTAGGTGAATCAATTCTCTTAATTGTTGCATCAATTATTTCTCCTAAGTTATGGGGAGGAATATTGGTAGCATATCCTGCCGATATACCATTAGTTCCATTTACAAGTAAATTAGGAAACCTTGCAGGTAATACAGTTGGTTCAAGTAACCGGTCATCAAAGTTTGGAGACCAACTGACAGTATCTTTATCTAAATCTTTTAAAAGTTCACCACTAATGCGGGCAAGTCTTGCCTCCGTATAACGATATGCTGCTGGAGGATCTCCATCCATTGAACCATTATTACCATGGATATCAATTAAAATATGGTTTTGTTTCCACCACTGACTCATTCTTACCATGGCATCATATACTGATGAATCTCCATGAGGATGATACTTACCTAATACATCTCCAACAGTTGTTGCACATTTTAAATAACCTTTATCCCAAGTATTACCATTTTTAAACATAGCATATAATATTCTTCTTTGAACAGGTTTAAGACCATCCCTTACATCAGGAATGGCTCTATCTTGGATTATTTCTTTAGCATATTTAGCAAATCTATCACCCATTATTTCTTCTAAAGAATAATCTTCAATTCTTTTTATTACATTTTCCATCTATTACACCGCCCTGTAATTATCTTCCATAGTAAATACTACATTTTCATTAATCCATTCTTTTCTTGGTTCAACTTTATCTCCCATTAAAACATTAACCCGTTTTTCTGCTAATGCAGCATCAGTAATATTTACCCTTATTAAACTACGAGTATCTGGATTCATCGTCGTATCCCAAAGTTGATCAGGATTCATTTCCCCTAATCCTTTATAACGTTGAATCGAATACTTACCTGTATTTTCTCTTTTTATTTCATCTAATTCTTCATCCGAATAAGCATAATATTTCTTCTTACCATAATCTAGTTTATAAAGCGGTGGCATGGCAATATAAAGCTTGCCAGCTTCAATTAAACCCCGCATGTAACGATAAAAAAATGTCAGAAGTAATATTTGAATATGGGCACCATCGACATCGGCATCAGTCATAATAATTACTTTATCGTAATTAGAATCATTAACATCAAAGTCTTGTCCTACCCCCGCTCCAATCGTATAGATAAGCGTATTAATTTCTTCATTTTTCATAAGTTCTTCAACACTGGTCTTCTCACTATTAATTACTTTACCACGCAAAGGAAGTATCGCTTGGAACTTACGATCTCGTCCCCCTTTAGCAGATCCACCAGCTGAATCCCCTTCGACTAAAAAAAGTTCATTAACCTTCGGATTTTTACTACCTGCGGGAGCAAGTTTACTCGATAAATTTCTTTCCTGTTTATTTTTAGATTTGCCATTTCTCGCTTCTTCACGCGCTTTCCGCGCCGCTTCTCTAGCAACTTTACTTTTTATAGCTTTATCTAAAATAGCAAGAGCCACTTCTTTATTTTCTTCCAAATAAAATTTAATTGCTTCATAAGTTATACTTTCTGTAACACTTCTTGCCTCAGGTGTCCCTAGTTTACCTTTAGTTTGCCCTTCAAATTGTAATAATTCCTCAGGAATACGTAAACTAATAACTGCCGATAAGCCTTCCCGAACATCTGCTCCATCTAGTGTACCATCCTTAGCTTTAAATATATTATTATTTTTAGCATAATCATTAAATGCTTTAGTTATACCCGTTTTAAAACCAACTTCATGAGTACCCCCATCACTAGTTTTAACGTTATTAACAAATGATAAAATATTTTCATTATAAGTATCGGTATATTGCATAGCCACATTTACTTCAATTTTACTTTTTGTATTACTAAAATTTATTACTTTATGTAAAGTATTTTTTCCTTCATTCATATACTCTACAAAACTAATAAGTCCATTTTCATAATGAAATTTAGCTTGTTTTTTATCTTCTTCATCAATCACTTCAACAGTAAGACCACTTAAAAGAAAGGCACTTTCTTGCATTCTCTCAACAATTGTCGTATAAGAAAATTGATTATTTTTAAAAATACTTGGATCGGGCAAAAACTTAACTATTGTCCCTGTTTTTGTACTCTTACCTACTGTTTTAAGTGGAGATTTTACATGTCCGCCATTTTCAAACTCAATCATTGAAATTAAACCATCACGATAAATTACAACTTGCATGTATTTACTTAAAGCATTTACAACACTTGCTCCAACTCCGTGAAGCCCTCCGCTCACTTTGTAGCCGGCTTCACTAAATTTACCACCAGCGTGTAAAATTGTATAAATAACCTCCGGAGTACTTTTCCCTGATTCATGCATGCCAATCGGAACACCTCGTCCATTATCAGCAACTGTTATACTACCATCTTTATTAATTATAACTTTAATATAATTACCATAACCATTGATAACTTCATCAATAGAATTATCCACAATTTCCCAAACAAGATGGTGAAGCCCCCTTTTATCAGTAGACCCTATATACATACCAGGTCTTTTACGTACCGCTTCAAGACCTTCTAAAATTTTTATCGATGTTTCATCATATCTTGTCATTTTATTCACCAAACCAATTATAACAATAAATTTGCGCTAAAATCAACAATTTATCATGCATTTACTACAAATTTCAAAGAAAAAAATAAAAAGCCAACCAATTAGTTGACTATTTAATATTATAAGTCTCACCACTTATATCATCAATCTTAAATGTTTTAACATCTTCTTTCGCTTCTTCCTTTTTTGCTTCACTTTTTAATGTTGGAAGTTCAATTTCCTCTTCATCATCTTCAATAGAAAATAAACTTACTTTTGCTTTTTCTTCTTTATTTTCTACCACCGATTTAACCTCTTCCATCTTTGGTTCTTCTTTTTTTACAAACACCGAACTAAACACTTGTGGTCCAGCCTTATATGGCTTTTTTTCTTCCTTTTTAACCTCCGGAATTTCAATACTATCAAATTCTTTTTTAATATTATCTAATTCTCCAAGATCTTTTTCCAAATCAATATCATCAAATTGCATTTCATCTAACTCTTTAATATTAATTGGTTTACTTTCTTCTTCAACATCCACTTCTCTTTTACGTGGTGGTACTTCTTCACTATTTACTTCTTCATTTTCTTGTACTTCAACTTTACTAGGTTTAAAAGTAGTTATATCTATTTCTTCAGTATCATTACTTTCCTTAATTATTGGCATAACTAAAGTATCATCAAATATAGATTTACTCTCTTCTTTAGGTTCTACCTTTTCTTCCTCTTTTGGTTCTACTTCTAATTTTACTTCTTCTTTTTTCTCTTCCTTAAAAGCATCCACATCTATCTTTTGTAACCTTTTAGTTTCTTCTAACTTTTGATCTCTTTTTCCAAATATAAGAACTAATACAAATAAAATAATTAATATAACTAAAGCAATAGTTAAATATAATACAAAATTATCATTTTGATATAGTTCATATATGAAATCCATCATTTTCATACACCTCTTTATTCTATATTTCAATATTACCAAAATATGCCTAAAATGTAAATATTTTTATATAAAATTTTACATTTTTTGAAAAAAAGTAATCCAATGGATTACTTATAACGATTCATTTGTTGCATTACTTGACGAACTTGTTTCTGACTTGGTTTTCTTCCCATACTACTCATCATTGCCTCAATCATCTTTTCATTAATCGGAGGATTTTTTTCCAGTTGTTTCTTCATCATAAAACGTGCGATTAAAAAACCTATAACCAAGCCAATTATTAAACCAATTACCAAGTATAGTATTAATTGTAACATAACTACCTCCTTTATATGAATATTTTACTATAAAAATTATTTTTTAACAACTTATAATCGCACTAGTTCTTCTAACCAAAAATAATCTTTATTTTCAAAATCGCAAGCAAATAGTTCATTTAAAGGTAAAAATTTGCGAATATTTTTATTAATTATATTAGTCTTCATTAAAATATGGCAATTTTTCACCTGAATAACCGTTTCTTCTTTACGATACTTATTAATTATTTTATGGTTATCGCCAATTTTCATATAAAAATCATTATCTTTATTCTTTTCATATATAAGCCGATTGTACTTTAATTTATCGATTGGTACTATTATTTGATCAAGTAAATCTTTACCGTAACCAATACTAGCCTTATCAAGCAAATATATCCCTTCTAAAGATTTGAATAAATTATAGGGACTTTCTTTCATTAACAAAGTCATCTCCCTATTAATTCTAAAAATATAAAATGTCCTCAATTTCATCACCCAATAATAGGATAACAGATTGAAGACGATTAATTTGTCAAATTATGTCGATATTAACATTTTTTTCTAAATAATTTGCAATTTTCTCTAAAATTGAGTTTTTATCTACCTTTAAATAGCGAATTACTTCGTCAGTTTTACCACTCATACCAAACCTATTTACTCCAAAAATATATTCTGGTTTACTAGCAAAACGATTCCAAATAAGACTTGAACCTGCTTCGATAACAAATGTTGGAACATCCTTTGGTAATAACTGTTCTTCATATTTAGGATTTTGTTTCAAGAAAAGTTCCATCGATGGCATTGATACAACTCTTGTATCAATGCCCATTGTAAATAATTCTTTAGATATATCCATTGCCATTGCTACTTCTGAACCAGTTGCTATAATTATGCCATCTAAATGATACTTTTCTTTTCTTATCATATATGCGCCATATTTAACAAATTTGGCATTAGTATTTTTATTTTTACTTCTCTTTTCTTTACTTATTACTAAAGCAGTTGGACAATTATTTTTAAGTATATATTCCCACGAACCCATTATTTCATTAATATCTGCTGGTCTAAAGGTTATAAAATTAGGAATTGTTCTAAGCATGCTTAGTTGTTCTACTGGTTCATGAGTTGGTCCATCTGCTCCAACATATACGGAATCATGAGTAAAGATATATGTAACAGGTAAATTCATTAAAGCAGACATTCTTATCGCTGGTTTTTGATAATCACTAAAGGCTAGAAATGTTGAACCAAAAACTTTCAAATTAGATAAAGCCATACCATTAAGTATTGCTCCCATAGCGTGTTCTCTAACTCCAAAATAAATATTTTTACCAACTGGATTATCTTCACTTTGAATACTAGATTTATCTAAGTTTGTTTTACAAGACGAAGAAAGATCCGCCGAACCTCCCAAAAAGAAAGGATTCTTCGGAGAAATAAAGTTCATAATTTTATGATTACTTTCCCTCAATTCTTCACTATAATCATCACTTATTTTAAATTTTGTATCATCAAAATCGATAACAAAAGCATTACGTTCTAATAAATTAAGCATCGAATGAAGTCCAATATTATCACTTTCTTTAATTTCCCGATATTCTTCTTCCCATTTTTTAAAATTTTCACCAACTCTACTATTGATAGTACTTTGTACATGAGTAAGAATTTTACTATCGATATTAAATGCTTCTGTTGTAATTTTATATTTTTCTTTTATGTTATTTAAATCTTCTTTAGAAAGTGGTTTACCATGAACCTTGTTAGTTCCTTCTAACATTGAATCTTTACCAATAGTTGTATTACATATAATTATTGTAGGACGATCGCTTTTTTTTGCTTGTTTAATAGCCTTAGATACTTCTGTATAATCATTACCATTTTTTACATTTAATATATTAAAATCTAGTGCTTCAAAACGTATTTCAATATCTTCTGTAAAAGTATTAGTTGTATCACTATCTAGACTTACTTTATTACAGTCATACAAAATAATAAGTTTATTTAAATTTTGAGCACTAGCAAATGATAATGCTTCATAACTAACGCCTTCCATTAAATCGCCATCACCACATAAACAATACGTATAATAATCAATTATTCCACTATTTTTCTTCTCAATATTAGCAATGGCATTTAGATATCGTTCTGCCATTGCCATACCAACTGCCATACCTATTCCTTGTCCTAAAGGTCCAGTTGATGCATCAACTCCTGGAGTAACCCGATATTCAGGATGTCCAGGTGTTAAAGAATTAAGTTCTCGAAAATGCTTTAATTCTTCGATATCAATATCATATCCTGCATGATAAAGCATTGAATATAAAAGAGCTGAACCATGCCCCGCTGACAAAACAAATCTATCACGATTTATCCAATCCGGTTTACTAGGAATGACTTTTAAATGATCTTTATAAAGGGCATACATAATTGATGCAGCTCCTAAAACTATGCCAGGATGTCCACTTCCGGCCTTATCAATCATATCAAGTGCTAACACTTTAATACTATTAATTGCTTCATTATCTATTTTAGCCATACACTTCACTTCCTCTACTCTATGATAAAATAATAACATAAATTAGAAAAAAAATAAATAACCGTTTAGTTATTTATTATCTTTGAATAAAGCATATATTCATGCAAAATAGAAATGCTGCTCCAATTGTTAATGGAACTTTATACTTAGAACATTCATAAATAGCAACAGCTTTATCAGCCCCACTTACAATCCAACTTCCTACATGTTTAGGTAAAGTCTTTGTAACTGGAAACATATGAGCAGCAATAATATTTTCTTGAAAACTTGATATTTCAAAATTTTTCTTTGAATTAGCCACTGCTTTTATTGGATGATTTAAAAAACATTTATTTGCAACTTCACTAGACCTAAAAAAATCATGCAATAAAGCTGCTCTAGTTATTTCTTCATAATTTTTTATATGAAATTTTTTGCACATTTTATAAGTAAGTCTTGCCACATTTAAAGAGTGATCAAGTCTTGAAATACCATGATGTATTTCATATTTTAAATTTATAAATTCTTTATTTTTTAATATATCACTAATTATATTATTAAATTCAACTTCTTTATTAATTGTCATTTTTCCCCTCACATTTATTAATTATATCACATTTAGGGCATTTTTTGAACCACTAAAGTCCATTTTTTAAAAATTTAGACAAATTTTTATTTATTAAGTCTCGTATTTAGTTCATTAATCATATCAAATATTGGTTCATTTGCAAGTTGCTTATATTCTTCAGTTTGTTTATTTCTTTCAATTTCTTCTCTATGATTTTCAAAAATACTACGAAAAAATTTTTGAAATGATAATGACCATCTAATATTTTCTCCGGATTCAATTAATTTTTTCTTTTCTTCTTGCCACTCTTCGCGTATTTCATCAAAATTTAGCATTTGGCGTCTTGATAAAATAGCTAATTTCTTATCAAAAAATTCATCACGTAAATTCTCATATTCACTTAATAAAGACATAGTTATTTTTATAAATTTATTCAAAAAACTAATATAAAGAGGTATTGTTGCTAAAAAACCAGCAGTATTATTCATAAAAGGGCGAAAAGCAGCATAAACTTCATTGTATAATTTTTCATCGCAATGAAACGATAACATCAAGCTCGCTATATATAATATATTTTTACAAGCAAGAACTATCTCCTCTTCACTAAAATATATATTTACAATCTCTTGGAAAAAAATGTTTGTTTTTAATTTTTGCTTCAAAATCATAATTCATAAACACACCACCTATACTTTTATCATTTATTTATTAAATATCGTTCAAATTAAAACGATAATGTCCGATTATTTTTTTACGAGTTAGACCATCTTCTTCATATTTATGATGTCCATCATGATGAATAATGTAACTAATACCATCTTTATTACGTTTATCACTTACTATACCAATATGATTTTCATATACAACAATATCTCCTCCTTGCCAAGAAGCGATATCTTGGGCATCAATTGTAAGTTTTTCCGCATATTTATCTAAAAAAACTAAAATGTTTCTTACTCTTCTAAAATCAATATTAGGATCTCCAACATCCTTATCATAATCTTCCTTATTATTTTTTATATCCTCATCAATCAAAGTCTTAAAGTCAAATCCCGCTTCTTTTAAGGAATACCAAATTAAATCAGTACAAACATAATAACCATCATCAGGATATCCTCCGCTATAATATACACTTTTATATTTAGGTTTTTTTCCTACAAATTCTCTAGCTCCGTTTAATATATCAGTATAATCATCTACCCCATCATTATCCGTATCATTTTCACTTTTAATAAACTCGATATTAAAATCATCATCTTTAAATATTTTACTAGGTAAATAATTAAAATGATCTAAAGCGACATAAAAAAGAATTAATATTAAAACTAAAACAATAATATTACCAAATCTTAAAAACTTTTCCATATTATTCCTTCATTCTTACAATAAATTTTTGAGCCAAACTATCATTATCCCGTTTTTTTACATAAATATAACCAATTATACAATAAACCATAGCCCCGATAAAATTTACAAATAAATCTCCCATTGTATCAATAAGACCAATATCTAAATATCCTTTATCGATAAGATAAATTTTATTTTCGGTTATTATCTGTGTACTAGTTATATCTTCAACACCAACAGGAATGTTTTTTCCTTCCGGATTTAAAGAAACAGTATATATATTTTCAACAATTTTATCTTTTTGCATATCCGTATTAAAGTATTTATCAGCTCCATATTCAAAAAACTCCCATAAAACTCCGATAGTCATTGAGAAACAAAAACCTACTATTGCTACAAATAAAGGTGATAAATTAAGATGAAATTTTTCATAACGATTCAAAATATCAATTAAAGAAAACCCTATTGCTGCGCACAAAAAACCATTAATAGTATGTAAAATTGTATCCCAATTAGCAAATACATTATAAAAATTTTGAATTTCTCCAAGAATTTCGGCGGAGAAAATAAAAAGTAAAATAATTATTTCTAATGCCTCAGGCAAATCTAATTTAAAACGCGATTCAATAAAACTAGGAATTAAAAATAAAATTAAAGTTAAAACACATAAAAAAGCATTTTCATAATTACCATGAAGTAATTGTAAAACTAAAGTAATTAAAACCAATAATCTTAAAAACATATAAAGAGCAAAAGCTTTTTTATGTGTTTTTATTTGTTCTTTCAATCGATCCTGTAAACGTTCTTTTTTCTTTTTCATAACTAACCTCATATAAAGTATAACAAAATATTTAACTTTTACCAAGTCTATTTATTCATTATAAGTTATAAATAAAAAAGACCAAGGGGAAAAGAAAAAAACACCATATAGGTGTAATACTTTAAAATGGTCGAGAAGACAGGATTTGAACCTGCAACCCCTTGGTCCCAAACCAAGTGCACTACCAAGTTGTGCTACTTCTCGTTTTATAAATAAATGGTACGCCCAAAGAGATTTGAACTCCCAACCTCTAGATCCGTAGTCTAGCGCTCTATCCAGTTGAGCTATGGGCGCATAATTTCCTAGTGCATTAACATTATATTACAAAAACTAGATAATTGCAACCATTTTTGCTAAAAAACTGGATAGAGCAAGTAGCACAACGGTAGTACACTTGGATTATTCTATAAACTTAATTTTTAAAAATTAGTTCATAAATTTCCTTTAAATCATTTTCCAAAATAGCAAAAATATACCATCTCAATAATTTTATAATCCAAAAACATATTGCTTAAATTTTATACACCAATAGCAATATGTTTCTTTTTTAAGATATATTTTCTTAACCAATCTACTGGAAAAACCGTTAAAGCAATAATAAATACTAATACTAATTCTTTTAATTCCAAACCATACGTTCTAAATATTTCTCCACCATTATAAATAATATATAATTGAGCAACAAAGATAAATGTAAATATACCTACAAATACTTTATTTTTACTTAAATTAGCAAATACATTGATTCTCGCTGTTCTAGCATTAAAAGCGTTAAATATTCCCATAAATATAAACATTGCAAAATATGCGGTCATTAAATATTTGTTATTATCACCAACTCGGATTAAAGATTTAATTATAGGTAATTTTAAAAACAAGATACAAATAAAAGCACAATATATTCCTGTCCAAATAATTTCACTATACATATATTTATTCATTATCTTAGTATTTTTACTTTTCGGAGGTTCTTCCATGTATTCAGGTAACGGCGGTTCAAAGGAAAATGCTATACCTGAAAATGTATCCATAATCATATTTAACCAAAGCATTTGCACAATAGTTATTGGTGTTGCAATACCAATTAAAGAACCAACTATGGAAAGAATCAAAGCACAAGTATTAACAGTGAGTTGATAAATTATAAACTTACGGATACTTTTAAATATTGTTCTTCCGTATAAAATAGCCTTACTTATTGATAAAATATTATTATCAAGAATCACTATGTCCGCAGCTTCCTTAGCAACTTCCGTTCCACTTCCCATAGCAAATCCCACATTGGCCTTTTTTAATGCTGGAGCATCATTAACCCCATCACCAGTCATACCTACAACTAGTCCCATATTTTCAATGATATTAACTAGTCTACTTTTATCCTGAGGAAGTGCTCTAGCAATAACAGCAATACTTGGAATTTTCCTTGCTATTTCTTCATCACTTAACCTTGCTAAATCCAAACTACTTAAAACTAATTTTCTATTTTGTGTGATAAGACCAACCTCTTTAGCAATTGACTCTGCAGTGTCCCTTGCATCCCCTGTAATCATGATTGGTTGAATACCTGCACTTTTAATAATACGTATACCTTCAAAAGCTTCTTTCCTTAGTTCATCTTTAATATTAACAAAACCAACAAAAACTAAATTATTTAAATCTTTACCATAAGCAAACGTTAAAACTCTTCCTGCTTTTTTAGTATACATATCTATTCTTTTTTCTATAATACTTCTACTAGTAAGTTTACTAATATTACCATTACTATTTAAAATACTACTACATTTAGGTAATATTACTTCCCTAGCTCCTTTAATAAATATAGTTCCATCCATTAAAGTAATACTACTATATTTTTTAGAACTATCAAATAATTCTTTTTTTAAAATACTATATTTAATACTTGTATCACTACCAATAAAATCTAATAAAGCTCTATCTGTTGAATTACCTCCGATAATATTACCTCCACTAAATATACTGGCATTATTTAAAGCAAGAGAAGTATATATAGTAGAATAAATAGGATATTTTTTAATACTAGTTTTATCTTTTATACTTTTACCATCACCAGTAATAAACTCAGTTACTTTTAATACACCTTTAGTTAAAGTTCCCGTTTTATCTGTTAAAAGAACATTTAAACTACCAGCAGTTTCAATACCTACTAGTTTACGTACTAAAACATTATCTTTAAGCATTCTCTTCATATTGCTTGATAATACTAAAGTAATCATCATAGGAAGTCCTTCCGGTACTGCTACTACAATAATTGTTACTGATAAAGTTAAAGCATAAAGGAGATGATCAAACATTATGGGAAAATCCGTAATCGTTGCTTTTATTAAATCAATATCAAAGTTATTTTCCACAACAATACTTGCAAAAAGATAAGAAATTGATGCTAATATAGCACCAGCATAACCAATTTTACTAATTGTTTTTGCCAGTCCTCGTAACTTTATCCTAAGGGGACTTTCAGGAATTTCTTCTTGCAATTCTTGTGATATTTTACCAAGTATAGTATTATCTCCAACTAATGTGATTTTGGCCTCAGCTTCCCCACTATATACAACAGAACCTCGATAAACTTTATTTTTATCTTGAATAATACCACCATAACTACTCGTCTTCTTGGCTTCTTTAGTCTCACCATTTAAAGCAGATTCATCTAAACTTAAACTACCCTTAATTAAATAACCATCAGCAGGGACTTTATCACCACTAGCAAGTATTACAATATCTCCAACAACTATTTCACTGATGGGTATTTCAATTATTATGCCATTTCTTTTAACTCGTGCCATCGTTTTACTCGATTCTTCTTGCAAACGATTAAAAGCTTGTTCTGAACCATACTCAGAAATAGTTGATATAAATGAAGCAAGTAAAATAGCAATTAATATACCAATAGTCTCATACCAATCAAAATTCCGAAATAAAACTATTACTTTAATTGCTAAAGCCATAAGTAAAATCTTTATTATTGGATCTCCAAGAGATTCAAGTAACAATTTTAAAAACGTATTCTTTTTTACTTTAGTTATTTCATTTGTTCCATATTCTTGCCTTGATTTTACTACTTCGCTATCACTTAGTCCCATATGCTTGTCCTCCCAAAACAAGTATATGAGCAAAAATAAAAAACATGCCTATTCGTAGCATCATATCTTCCCTGATTAAATTCTTTATACTAAATATTCAAAAGCAAAGATATTTATAGTATAATTTAATTATTAAATTTATATACTTAATATTTATTTAGAAAGTTGATGGGACATTGAATTATAACGAAATGAAACAAGCAATTTTGTTATTAGTTGATGAGTGGGATTTAGGGAACAAAAGCCAAACAAGTTTGGCATCCTTGCATCACTACAAGGTATTTCTACTTCATAGAGTCCTTTAGACTCTCCATAGACCAATTTCGGATGGTCGCCACCCTACTATTTTTTTGTTCATCGACTTAGATTATAAACTATTTACATACATTTTTAAACCCTCAAACATTATATTTATACTTGCATTTATATCACGGTCATGTAACACACCACACTTTGGACATTCCCAACTTCTTATAGCTAAATTCTTTACTTCCTTATTTTGATACCCACATACTGATCATGTTTGGCTACTTGGATAAAATCTATTTATTGTAAGCAGTCTTTTATTTTGCCACTTACATTTATACTCCAAGACTCGTTTTATTTCAGCAAGAGGAATATTTGTTAGAGATTTTGCTATAGTATGAAGTTGGTACATGCCTTTGATATTTAAATCTTCCATTACGATAATATCGTTTTCTTTAACTAGTTTGTTTGTTATATCATGTATTAAATGCTTGCGAATGTTTTTAAGTTTCATATATGCTCTTTGTAATTTTAATTTTATCTTATATCTATTTTTACTTCCAGGCATACATCTAGAAAGCCCCTTTTGTAATCCTTTTATTCTTTTATTTACTTCTAATGAACTTAGGTTATTTTTTATTTTTTCATTGAAACTAGTGATAATTATATCTTTTATTCCAAGGTCTAGCCCTATAATACTTCTTGGAACAAATTCAGGTAATATTAGTGGTTCTTCTACTAATACACTTACATAATATCTACCAGCTTGTCTTCTTATGACTGCACTTTTTATATTACCAATAAAATTTGTCTTATTTCTATATCCTCTAAACTTTACTTCTTTTAATTTAGGTAACGTTATTATTTTATTTTTAAAATCTACTTTTATACTTTCGTAATTTTTATCTTTATAAATATTTTTTATATTATTTGTTTTATAACTGTTTCCTTTATCTTTATTTTTAAATTTTGGAAATTCATTTTGTTTATTAAAAAATCTTTTATAAGCATCATCTAAATTAAATAGCGATGTTCTTAAACTACAACTATCCACTTCGCTTAGCCATGGATATTTCTTACATAAATTAGGTAATTCTTTTATTTGGTCATAACAAGACTTAGATTTACCAGTCCCTTTATAATCATTTAATTTTTCATCTAAAAAATGATTATAAATAAATCTAGTACATCCAATAGTTTTATTAATTAACTTTCTTTGGTTATCTGTTGGATATAATCTTAAAATATATCTTTTTAATATTGTCTGCATAATTTTCCCCCCCCCAAATGATAAATCAATTATACCAAACAAATGTATGTGTGTCAATTATTTTTTATTGATCAATGCAATTTCCTATATCATAAAAAAGCATCTCATGCTGAAGGAAATGCTTGGATATACCTATTGAATTGTTTAGCAGAAAGTAAGGCTATTATCAAATATAAAGAAGGTAAAAAATTAATTGGTTTCTGTGGCTACTCTAAAAATAATTCTCATAAACATTTAATAAAAAAGAGTTTCTAAATTTATTAAAAAAAGATTATATAAAAGCCCTAAAATAAAAAATCTAGAAGTATTAAAACAATATGAAATTAACTATAACTTATACCCCATCCAATTTACAAAATTATTTTGATGGGGAAGTTTATATATTAATAGTAGATAAAAATTATCGAGGGAAAAATATTGGAAAAAAATTATTAACTGATACATTTGAACTTGCTAAAAAAGATAATATGAATAATTTACAAATATTAACTGATGAATCATGCAATTATAAAGTTTATGAAAAATTGGGGTGTAAAAGAAACTAAAATAAAAAATAAAAATACTAATCAAATTATTGAAAGAGCATTTATTTATGAAAAGAAATTATAAAATAGAAAGCCTTAAGCTCTCTATTGTCCTCTATCATATTTTTTAATTTATTGATTTGTCTTTCTAGTAATACACATAGCCTATATATCCTTTTATCACTCATTCCTGTTATATGTTGGTACTCATGAAGTAAAAGATTGAACTTTTCTAGTATGTCTTAAATATTTTAGTTCTTGTTTTTTCAAATGAATGAGTATGAGTGTGTCCAATTACATCTTTAAAAACACCATTAATAAGTTCTTTATACCGACAAATAAAGGGATAATAAAAGCCAGTTTGAGCAACATTTTCTAAAGCTTCAACCAAATTAGTATTTACTTCCATTTGATTAGGATTTTCATCAAAATTATAAATTATTCTGCGACTTCCAAGATTTACATATTATTTTCTTTAAACTTATCATATCTACTATAAAAATCTGTTTTCATATGAAAATTATAACACATAAATTAAAAAATATATTAAATTTTTGTTTTCATTAAATAATTTTCTAATCCTCTAAAACCATTTTTCTTGTAATCAAAATCTTTAATAATATTTTTATTCTTTATATTATTTTTTTCTAAAAACTCTACAAGCATATCTTCTGTTATATCTTTAAATTCAACTATATCTGTAAATCTAGCTATAAATTCTTTACTAAAATCATTTGTATATATATTATTACTTTCCATAAACCCTATTTTTTTAGTTCCTTTAACATTACTTGTCATAAATATAATTGTATTTTTAAAATCTATTTTTTCTCCCTTAGCATTAGTTACAAAACCTTCATCTAATATTTGTAAAAATAAATTAATAACACTTGGTGATGCTTTTTCTAACTCATCAACCAATATACAAGTATATGGTTCCATTTTAATAACATCAAATATCGCTCCATCATCATATCCTATATATCCCGCACTAGATCCTACTAAACGATTAATTGTAATATCTTGATTATATTCACTCATATCAAGTCTTAGTAAATTAATATTTAAAAATTTACTAATTAATTTAACTGTTTCTGTTTTACCAACTCCCGTTGAGCCAGTAAGTAATAAAGATAAAGGTTTAGTATCCTCAAAAGTTATCATATTCTTAATAATTTTTTTTATTGCCTCATCTTGCCCAATTAAATTATTTAATAAATAATTTTCTAATTCTTTATACTTACTTTTTTTATCAACAATAGGAATATTACATTTTCTACTAATTAAATTTAATATATCTTGTTTGGTTATTTTAATTATTTCTTTTTTCTTCTTATTTAAAAACTTATTTATTTTTACTTCTTCATTATGATACTCTAATGCTTTAACAAAATCATTTTCTTTTACCATTTCTTCTTTTAATTTTATAATTTCTTCTAATTTATTTTTATAATATTCTATTATATTATTACTTTTATTTGCTACTTCTTTCATAGCACAAACTGAATCAAGAATATCAATAGATTTATCAGGATTACGTCGATCAATTATATATCTATTTGTAAGATTTACAATATCAGTTATATTTTTAGAAGTTATTTTAATGTTATAATGTCTTTCAAAACTAGGTTTTATTTTATTTAATATTTCTTCAGTTTCTATTATACTTGGTTCACATATTTTTATAAGTTCAAACCTTCTATTTAAAGCCTTATCTTTTAAAATAAATTTATTATATTCATGTATAGTTGTTGCTCCAATTATTTTTACTTTACCTCTAGCTAAATAAGGCTTTAATATATCGCTTGCATTAATAGCTCCCTCTGCTCCTCCAGCATTAACCATTGTATGAATTTCATCAATAAATAATATAATATTAGGATTATTTTCTAATTCTCTAATAACTTTAGTTAATTTTTCTTCAAATTCTCCTCGATATTTCGTCCCCGCGACTAAAGAACCCATTTCTAACATAATTATTCTTTTATTTTGTAAAGCCTTTGGTGCTTGTTTTAAATTAATTCTTCTTACTAACTCTTCCACAATAGCTGTTTTACCTACTCCAGCATCTCCTACTAGAAGGGGATTATTTTTATTTTTTCTAATTAATGTTTCAATTATTAAATTAATTTCTTTATCTCTTCCCACTAAAATATCATCATTATTTATTATTTCTCTTAAATCCTTACCTATATTAAGTATTTCTAATTTTTGATTTGTTTTACTATCTTTTTCATTTAATTCATCATACATACTATCTAAATTAATATTCATTCCATACAAAAGCCTTATAGCAATACCTTCCCCTTCTTCTAATAATGCTAAAAATAAATGTTTAGCATTTAATTCTTCATTGCGTTCTTTAGCATCTTCCATTGCTAAATTAATAACTCTTTTTAAAAGAGGTGTATATAAAACATAAGAACTAGATTTACTAGAAGATCCTACTACTAACATAAGTTCTTTTTTAAAGTTATCATAAGTTAAATTGTATTTACTAGCTATTTTTATAATATCTTTGGAATTTTTAAGTAAACTAAGTAATAAATGTTCACTACCAACATAAGGATGATGTAACGCCTTCATTTCTTCTTCTGCCCATTTAAAAATCTTACTAATAGTAAAACTATATTTATCAAACATAAGAATCCCTCCATATTAATTCTATGTTAATAATGTTTATCTATTTAAAAATTTATTCAAATACTTTTATTAACTCAAAAATTATTATAATTTTTTTTAATAAATAACAACTTTTCCCTTAGTTCGACAAGATTTTTAAAATGATTGTGTTAATATAGCCTCCCAAGAAGGGAGGTGAGGTTATGCCTACAAGTATTGCAACAGATAAAAAATTTTATATAGGTTCAGATAATCGAGTTTTTAAAACCTTGGTTAATAGTGGTGAAAATGGTAAAATCATTCTTGAAGCAGTACTTAGAACTGTTTTTGGGGAAGTTGTAGAAGTAATTGAATTTTTATCAGTATAATTACCACTAGAAAAAAGAGTTGATCGTATTAAAGTATTAGATTGTTTAGTTAAAGTTAATGGTAAATACATTAATGTTGAGATTAATCTAAATGATTATGATGAAGCTAAGGCTGTAAGAAATTTTGCATATTTATGTAGTTTTTATAGTCAAAATACTAGAAAAGGTTCAACATATGATACCGAAAATTTATATGTCCAAATAAATATAAATTTTGAAACAAAATTTAATCGAAGTAATAAGATTATAACAAAAGCATATATGCAAGATGAAGATGGTGTAATTATTAAGAATTTCTCGGTTTGGAATGTATTTGTAGAAAATATCAAGAAGAAATGTTATAATAATCCCAAGGAAAGGGATAAATACAAATATATACTAATGTTAGATGAAGATAGAGAAAGTCTAAATAATTTCTATCCGAGTGATAATGTAGTAAGTATTTATAAAGGTGAAATAATGCGACTTAATAGTGATGCAGATTTTGTATGGGATTTAACTAAGAAAGAAGATGACGAGAAGTTATTTAATACAAGATTAGTTTTAGCAGAGAAGAAAGGTCTTGAAAGTGGTCTTAAACGTGGCATCGAACAAAATAAGTTAGATGTTATCAAGAACATGTTAAAACCAAACATGTCTATTACAGATATTGCTAAAGTTGTTGAATTAAGTGAAGAAGAAGTAGAAGAATTAATTATTACAAACAAATTAAAAAGTGGCAAATAGCCACTTTTTAATTTGTTTAAACATATGCTAATACTGTGAATAATACTAACAATATAATAATCATTCCAACAACAAATAACCAAATATATTTTAACCAAGTTTTATAATCTAGTTTCATTATAGCTAAACCTAGCGCTAACACGAAACTTGTTGGCATAAATAATTGAATAATTCCGTACATTGAAATATATATTGTATGAAGTAAATCCAAATTATCAGCAAATACATTTCCAATAAATGGTGCAACTAAATAACTTGTAAATCCTAAATCATTATGGAACACTGATGAAATAAATGCCAATAATGATGTAATATAAGGATTAAAGCCCTCAACTAGATTGAACATCCAATTAGAAATGTATGCCATAAATGGTGTATTATAACATAAACCAAATACCAAATATACTAAAACAACATAACAAATTGGTTTAAGCATTTTCTTAACACCAGTATAAAAAGCATCAATAAATTCATTAAATTTCATACGGTATAAGTATGCAATTAAGAAAGCCGCTAAAAGGACAACAGCACATATAGCAAATACATAAGTATATGCCCCAAATGCTTCAGCATTAGTTCCTAATAGATAACTCATAATAAAGAAATCTTCAACTGGTGCCAATGTCGTTAACCATTCATGGAATTCATTAAATATATTTATACCAAAATTATCGCTCCAATTAATATAACATAATATTGCTACTACTGCTAAAACAAATAAAACAACAGCAACAGGAATAGCACTTGCTTTTTTCTTAGATACTTCTACTTTAAATGGATTATCTTCAACCAAAGCATCTTCTTTAGTATTCTTATCTTTAAGTACTTTTTTCAAACGCATACAAATAAAGAAATTATATAATACTAAAGCAACTGCAGCGATAATAAAACGATAATTAAGTCCTGTTGTTGCTAAATCTAAACCAGTATAATAGTTAATATAATAGTTAAACATAGTTAAACCTTCGGTTCCGTATGTTGCCCCTAAAATACCTACTAAAACTGATCCAAATGTTATCGCAAAAGTTGTTAATTTATCGATATTCATATTAAGTAATATTGCTATAAATAATGGAATAAATAACATAACAATTAAAGTTTGGCTAAACAATGAAGTTAATACAAATATTAATACAGACATTATCGTTGAAACTAAAATTGGATGTTTTACAAACTTTTTAGCAAGACTATTTACCATTTTTTGGTAACCACTTATTTTGGATAATACTCCATAAAAACCAGCAATAATAACTAAATATATTACTTTATCAACACAATAGTATAAAGCATTATAAATAGCAACGCTTATATCCATGATACCAATACGTCTCATTCCATATTCATAAAAATCAGAACTATTGAAATAACCGTATGGTATTAGCCAAGTCAATATCACAATCGCCGCACAAATGACAAATAATGATTTTATAAAACGATGTTCTTTAGCACTTAATGCTAGACTCATACCCCCAACAATAAATGAAGTCATAGCCACTAATTTAACTATTACATCAGCATTTAATAAATCGGCATTAGCCTCATCAATAAATGCCGATATTGCAATTAAAATGAAACTAATAACTAAAAGAATTGACCCAACTAAACCTACCTTGGTTGTTTTTTCTTTAATGTTTTCAAAGAAAACAGCAAATGTACCAATGATAAACATTATTATCCCCGTTAAGCGTAAAACCACTTCAGCACTTTCACTTGTAACTGGCATAGCTATTACTACTAGAATAATACCAATAATATCCAAAATAGAACCAATACATTTTAGTACTCCATATTTTTCAAATACTTTTCTCATCTCTACCTCCTTAACAAAATTATAACACTCTATCCCAATAAAAAAAAGCAATTTTTGCTTTTTTTCACATTTTTTAGGCTAAAATATTAAAGTAATTAATTCTAATATTAGAATATTTGCAATAGCAATACATACTATTATCTTAAATGCCCATTTAAACCAAGTAGTATACTCTACTTTAGCTAAAGCTAAACCTCCCATAATTGCTCCACAAGTTGGAGTAATTAAATTAACTAAGCCATTTGCAGAAACAAATGTCATAATAGTTGTTTCAACTCCATATCCTAAAGTACTAGCAAGTCCTCCCATAATTGGTGTTGATAACACAGCAAGTCCACTAGATGATGGAACTAATATTGATAAAACAACATGTAATAAATAATTAAGTGGTACAAAGGCAAGCTCTGGTAAATTAGAAAGCCAATCAGCAGCATTATAAATGATATAATTATCTAAGTATGTAACACTCATTAAAACACTTGCTCCCCGAGCAACAGCGATAATTAATACAACTGAAATCATATCATTAGCACCATCAACAAATGTATTAACGATATCTTTTTCTTTCATTCTATTTATAATACCAATTATAATAGCCATTACAAAGAACCATACTGATGCTTCCGCAAAATACCATCCTCCAAGAGGAGTACCTGTTAACCAACCAGTAAATTTATCAAATATAGTTACATTAAAATCTCCCCAAGGAATAAAGCCAATTATCATTACTAAGAATGTTAATCCTAATAAAATTAAAGTAATTTTTTGTTTACCAGTTAATTTAGCTTCTTTAGTTTTATCCTTTGCCCCTTCAATTTCGGCAGCAAACTTTTTTTCCATAGCTTTTTGTTCTTGAAGGGATAAGAAAGTTGATCCTTTATCATCTTGAACTTTTTTAGCATAATTCATAACAAAGATTATAGAAATTACTAAAGTTGTAATCCAAAGAAGTAATCCTGTAAATATTAATAACCCTTGATTGGCTGTAACACCTTCAGGCAAACTACTTACTGCTGCTCCAACAGCAAAGGGATTAACTGTTGAACCTAAAACCCCAGAACCTGCTCCTAATAAAACGATAGCAGAACCAACTAAGGTATCCATACCCGCAGCAACCATTGTTGCAGCTAGTAAAACGTAAAACCCAACAGTTTCTTCAAGCATCCCATAGGTTGTACCCCCGATAGAAAAGATAAGCATTAATATTGGTATTAACACTAATTCATTTCCTTTTAACTTTCTAACCAAAACCTTAATTCCTGTTTCTAATGCTCCAGTTTTAGTTACAATTGCTAAAAATCCACCTAAAATTAAGACGAAAACACAAACATCAACTGCATCACTAAAACCTAGTATTGGAGAAAGTAAAACATCAGATATAGTAGCTCCTACCGTACCACTACCATCGACAATTACATCACCTACAAACTTAGCATCAGGCAATACATGAGAAAATATTGCCAAAACAATTATCAACAAAAAGATAATTGAAAATGCTGAAAGCATAAATTTTCTTTTCTTTCTTGTCATTATTTTCCTCCTACAATTCTTGTACCGGCGTTACCTTCAATTGCATCTTTTGCTTCATCTAAAGAAGAAATAATTGCTATTTTATTATTTGATGTAACAAATTTAATACAAGCCTTAATCTTAGGTAACATACTACCACTTGCAAATTCTCCTGCTTCAATATATTTTAAAGCGTCTTGCACAGTTAATATATCTAAACCAACTTGTTCTTCTGTATTAAATTTAATATAAACCTTATCAATTGCTGTTAAAATTAACAAAATATCAGCACCTATCAAATTACCTAATAAAGCACTTGATAAATCCTTATCGATTACAGCATCAACACCTTCAAGTAACTCCAAATTATCATTTTTTACAACTGGTATACCACCACCCCCAACAGCGATTACCACTGTATCATCATCGACTAATTTTTTAATTACTCGACTTTCAATGATATCTATCGGCATCGGCGATGGTACAACTCTCCGATACCCTCGTCCTGCATCGCTTACAAACGTATAACCGCGCGTTTTTTTTAAATTATCAGCCTCTTCTTTACTATAAAAAGCACCGATTGGTTTAGTAGGATTTAAAAACGCCGGATCGTCTTTTGCAACGAGGACTTGTGTTATGACGGTTACACAATCTTTTTTTACTTTTTGCCTTTCCATCTCATCTTGCAAGGCTTGTTGCAATTGGTAACCGATATAACCTTGTGACATACTACCGCACTCAGCAAACGGCATTAAAGGAGTATTTACACTTCCCTGATGCGCATATTCCATTGCCAAAGCGATTTGCCCTACCTGCGGACCATTTCCATGGGTAAGGACTACTTTTTCCCCTTCCTTGATTAACTTAACAATTATCTTTGCAACCCTCTCCAATTTATCCATCTGATCTTCTGGAGTATTACCTAAGGCATTACCACCTAAAGCAATGACTATTTTACTCATGCTTATCTCCAAGGGTTGCATATATAACAGCCTTTATTGTATGCATTCTATTTTCGGCCTCATCAAATACTTTAGATTTATTTGATTTAAATACTTCATCAGTTACTTCCATTTCTTTTAAACCAAATTTTTGATAAATATCTTTCCCAATAGTTGTTTCTAAATTATGAAAAGATGGTAAACAATGTAAAAATATTACATTTTCTTTAGCATTATTTATAACAGTACTATTTACTTGAAATTTATTTAATAATTTTATTCTTTCATTCCATACTTCATCTGCTTCTCCCATTGATACCCAAACATCAGTATAAATAACATCAGCATCTTTAGTTGCTAACATAATATCATCAGTAAAACTAATTTTAGTTTTATTACTACTAGCTAAATTCTCACAAATTTCTACTAAATTTTGATCTGGTCTTAAATCCTCAGGACTTGCTAATGTATAATTGATTCCCATCTTAGCACAAGCGACCATTAATGAATTGGCAACGTTATTACGACCATCTCCACAAAATACTAAATTTAATCCTTTTAAATACCCAAAATGTTCTTCAATAGTTAGTAAATCTGCAAGCATTTGGGTAGGATGAAATTCAGTTGTTAAACCATTCCAAACTGGTACTCCAGCATTTTTAGCCAAAATCTCAACATTACTTTGATCATATCCTCGATATTCAATTCCATCATACATTCTACCCAAAACTTTAGCAGTATCTTCAATACTTTCCTTTTTGCCCATTTGCGAACTTCCCGGCTCTAAATAAGTTACTCCCATACCCAAGTCATATCCAGCAACTTCAAAAGCACATCTAGTTCTAGTAGAAGTTTTTTCAAAAAGTAAAACAATATTTTTTCCTTTTAAATATTCATGAGAAATATTATTTTTCTTTTTTTCTTTAAAATCTTTACTTAAATCTAATAAGTAACGAATTTCTTCCGGAGTATAATCTAACAATTTTAAAAAACTACGTCCTTTTAAATTCATTTAATCCTCCCTATATAAAGGCATACTCATACATCTAGGACCACCTCTACCACGAGATAATTCAGCACTAGACATTTCAATTACTTTAATACCATAACTTCTTAAAACTTCATTAGTTATATTATTTCGATTATACACAACCACTACTCCTGGAGCTATACATAATGTATTAGTTCCATCATTCCATTGTTCTCTTTGACTAGCAACATCATCTCCACCAGCACATGGAATAAGAGTTATTGGCATACCCAAATAATGACTTAATATATTTTCTAGTGAATCATTTATTTCTTTAACATTTAAATCTTCATCACTATTTGGATCATTTCCCTCAGTAATTTCAAAAACTTGTAATGTTTTCATTATACCAGGATGATATGTAAATTTATCTACATCTATTTGGGTAAATACTGTATCTAAATGCATAAAAGCCCGTGATTCAGGAATATTAAAAGCTAAAACTGTATCTATTTTACAATCCGTATTTTTAAATAAATTTTTAGCCAATTTATCAATAGCCCCCGCTTCTGTTCTTTGCGAAATACCTACCGCTAAAACATGATCATTTAAATTAAGTACATCCCCACCTTCAATATGCCAATCATAATAACGATCATAATATTTTTGAACTCTATCTTTAAATCTAGGATGATAATTAAATATATATTCTGCATATATAGTTTCTCTACACCTTGTAACAGAATACATTTTATTTAAAACAACTCCATTACCAACACTAGCAAAAGGATCTCTTGTAAAATATAAATTAGGCATCGGTTCTACAATAAAATCAGTTTCATCAGTAACTAAGTCTACTAACGATTTTTCCATTACTCTTTTATTACGATCTAATTCATATATTTGAACTCCTTCCATAGTTTTTAAAACAAATGCCTTAGTATCTTCAATACTCATTAAGTATTCAAATACTAAATCTCTATACTTCGGTGTATTTACTCCAGCCTCAGCAATAAATTGTCTTAAAAATTTCTCTTTAATCTCCGGATTATATTCCAAAGTTTCTGTCATCAAATCCTCAAGATAAAAAACTCTTACTCCATTATCTCGCAATATTTGAACAAATTCATCATGTTCTGCTTGCGCAACCTTTAAATAAGGTATATCATCAAAAAGCAAACGATGAAGAGTATCCGGAGTTAAATTAAGTAACTCCTTCCCCGGTCTATGAACCAATACTTCTTTAAGTGGTTTAATCTCACTCATTACATTAATTACACTCATATATCCTCCTTCTATTATAGTAATTATAACACAAAACAAACTAAAAAAATAGCAACCTCGAATAAAATTGTAAGTTCCCGTAAAAATTTATATGGGAAGTTAGTTAAAAAATTTGATTTAAGTGATATAAAGCATTAAAATATTATCCGTTGGTTTATTTGTCATTTTTTAAGGAGAGTTTTGTTTATGACATATAAACAACTAAATAAAGAACAAAGAGAAGTTATTCAAATATTAATTAATAAAAAGGAAAATTTTACAACTATTGGTAATTCTATTAAAGTTGATAGAACTACTGTTTCTAAAGAAATTCCTCACCACTGGACAGTTTTTTATAAATTAAAAATTAGAGATATAATATCTCTAACATAAAAAGTTTCTTAAAATTGATTTTCGGCACCATTTTTGCTACTATTAAATTAACAAATAGAAAGTAGCGTGGTGCCGATGACTAAATTATATAATAAACAATCTAATATTACAAGTGAATTTAAATCACTTTTACTTAAAATTTGTAACTATTCAGACTATGAAAAAAATAAAGTGTAAAAAGTAGTGTCAATGATGCTGCTTTTTTTGTAGTTATATGAGAAAATAGAAATAGTTAAGGATAGTGGTAAACTTGTTTATGATTATAACCACAATAAATTGGTAGTGTTGATACATTTAGAATATTAGTATTTGCTAAAGCAGTAGAATTAAAGTATTGGGAGTATGAAACTATAATATTTATACCTGATGGAGCAACCTGGCTAAGAAATATGATAAATGAACTATTTCCTGAAGCTATTCAAATATTAGATAAATATCATTTAATAGAAAATATATACAATTATGGTAAATTTATATTTAATGAAAATATCAAGAAGGTTGAAAGATTTAAAGACAAAATAATTGGTTATTGTTATTCTAGAGAATATAATTTAATAGTAAAAGAACTAAAGAAATATAAAGATATAGCAATACCAAACAATGTTTGTAATTTACCCGTTTATTTAGAAAATAACAAAAATAAAATAGATTATTCCACTTATGAACATAATGGTTGGTTTGTTGGAAGCGATGCTATAGAAAGTTCTAATAAAACTGTAGTACAGCTTAGATTAAAACAAGCAGGAATGAGATGGAGTGTTGAAGGTGCTAATTATATGATTGCATTAAGATGCATGTATGAAAGCAATCATTGGAATGAAATAGAAAAAATAGTAGATGATTATATTTATTAATAATAGCCACTATTTTTTTGATTTTGCCCCGAAAAATTTTTTACACCCTATGAAATATCATAAAAAATATACACACATTTAACTAAAAAGATCCAGTACTGCGAATACTGACTCAAACGGATTCTTGTCCGATCCAACACGATTTAATGAGGAAATCCTCTTTAATTTTCACATAGAAGGGCTCTCATTATCATAAATATATTTAAAT
>CALVUU010000128.1 GCA_944363655.1 uncultured Bacilli bacterium
TTGGTAATCACTCATAAATTAGATAACGCTGGTTATTCAGTTATACCAATGCTATTTACACTAACATTTAGTATATTATATAGAAATAGCAAAAAAGATAAAGAGTAATACAAATTATAATTTATAAGGAGAAAATCAAAATGAATTTAGATTATAAGATAGACAATAATAGATTTAATGCAAGAGTTTCATCAATTATATATAATAAAGATAAAACTAAAATATTATTATTTAAGATGAAAGATAGAAATTTTTATATGCTACCTGGCGGAAGAATAGAAATGAATGAAGATAGTTTAAGAGCTGTAAAAAGAGAAATTTCAGAAGAACTTGGTTTTGATTTGAAATTCACCCTTTGTTCTATTCAAGAAAACTTTTTAAAACTAAAAAAACACTAATATTATGCAATATTGTTTTTGCTATAAAACAATATATGATGGTAAAATAGATGATGAAAAATTCGTAATAATGATCAGGTGTTTGAATGGATAAATTTAAATAAATTATCAAATATTATAATTAAACCATCTTCAACTTGTAAATTAATCCAAGATGATAACAATGATATAAAGCACATAATAGAATTTGAATAAAAAAATTAAGTAGAAGGAAGTGATGAAAATGAATAATAATCCAATTCAATGGTATCCTGGACACATGGCTAAAACCAAAAGAGAATTAAAGGAACGGATGAATTTAATAGATTGTATTTATGAAGTAATTGATGCTAGGATGCCATTATCATCAAAAATTAAAGATATTGATGATATAATACGTAATAAGCCTAGGATTTTAATCATGACTAAAAAAGATTTGTGTGATTTGAATACTACTAATAAATGGGTAAAATTTTATGAAGAAAAAGGATATAAAGTTATATTACTTGATTTAACTAATAATGATGATTATAAAAAGTTAATTGATATAACTAAAGATATGATGAAGTCTATACAAGAAAAAAGAAAAAGTCAGGGATTAAAAGAAAAAGAAATAAACGTAGGAGTTATTGGTATACCTAATGTAGGTAAAAGTACTCTTATAAATAAACTGGCTGGTAGAAAAGTAGCAAGTGTTGGTAATAAACCGGGGGTAACTAAACAAGTTAACTGGCTTAAGACTAATACAGGGTTATTACTTTTAGATACGCCAGGTATTTTATGGCCGAAGATTGAAGATAATGAAGAGGCTCTTGCTTTGGCAGCAACAGCCACAATAAAATCGGAAATATTAAATATGACGGATATCGGAGGATATTTAGTGTCTTTTTTAAAAAATTATTATCCTAATACATTAGAAGAGAGATATAAAATAGAAGTATCTAAAGATCCTAATGAAGTGTTTTTAGAAATTGCTAAGAAAATTGGAGCTTATAAAAACGATGAAGTTGACTATGAAAAAGTAAGTATTAAAATATATAATGATGTAGTATGTGGGCGTATTAAAGGAGTGACATTTGATCGGTGGAAACAGATTTATTAAAATATGAACAAGAATTATATAATCAAGGCTATAAATTAATCGCCGGAACTGATGAAGTAGGACGAGGTCCTTTAATTGGCCCTGTTGTGGCTGCTGCGGTAATACTTCCTGTTGGGTATATCCTCCCAGGTTTAACGGATTCTAAAAAATTAAGTGAGAAAAAACGCAATAAATTTTATGAAATTATCAAACGTGATGCTATAAGTTATGGTATAGGAATAGTTGATGCTAAAGTAATTGATGAGATAAATATTTATGAAGCATCACGTCTAGCTATGATAAAAGCCTTAGAAAATTTAAATATAAAACCTGATTATATATTAAGTGATGCCATGCCACTTCCTTATGAAAACAGTAAACCTATCATTCATGGTGATGCACTATCAGAGTCTATTGCAGCAGCAAGTGTACTTGCTAAGGTTACGAGAGATAATATGATGTATGCACTGGATAAAAAATATCCCGAATATGATTTTAAATCACATAAAGGATATCCGACCAAAAAACATCTTGAAAATCTAGAAAAATATGGTATATTAGATAATTATAGGTTCAGTTATAAACCTGTTAAAGAAATTGCAGAAAAGAGGAAACATGAAGAAGTTGTTAAACAATAATTTAATTAAAAACTTTTTGATCATTTTTATATTTACTTTTTTACTAGAAATAACTTTTCGTTTAATAAGTGGTACTGAAGTTTTAGATGTATCTCTTATTAGAATTATCTTGGGGCTAAGTTTTATATCCTTGATTCTTAGTTTTATTTTGTCTTGGACAAATAAGTTGTGTAGTAAAGTAATTATTATTTTTATAAGTTTTATATTTACTATATATTCATTTTTACAACTAGGATTTAATAACTTTATTGGAGTATATATGTCTTTTAATACATCTAGTCAACTTGGAGCAGTAACTTCGTATATAAAAGAATTTTTATTGTCATTTTTAGGTAAATTTTACTTTATATTTATACCATTTATATTACTAGTTTTATATTATATATTCTTAGATAAATATACAGAAAGAAAATTTAATAAAAAGTTTGTATTAAAATCCCATATTAAGTATGAACCTGGTATTAGAATTATATCAACTGTTTTAGTTTTATTTGGTATTAGTTTGGTTTATCATGAAACATTAACTGCTAAATTTATGCAAAATAGCTTACAAACAGTAAGTAATGAAGAATTATTTTCTTATCCTAGTGTACCAAGTTTAGTTATAAATGAATTTGGAGTTATTGGTTTTGGTTTTTTAGATATTAAATCTCTTTATGTTGATCAACCTAATAATTATGTATTTGAGGAAATAGATGATAATATTGGTTTTGATGTAACTGATAGAACGTTTGATGATACTTTATGGAAAAAATTAATTAATAGTGAAGATAATACAATTTTAAATAATATAAATAATTATTTAATTAATAATACTATTACTGATTATAATGAATATACTATGATGTTTGAAGGTAAAAATTTAATAGTTATTATGATGGAATCAGTAAATGAAATATTTATTAATCCGGATTTATATCCTAATTTTTATAAAATGTATAGTGAAGGAATAAGTTTTAGTAATAATTATTCTCCAAGAAATAGTTGTGCAACTGGTAATAATGAATTTAGTGCAATGACAGGTTTATATTCTATTCAAAATAATTGTACTGCTAATATATATCGGGATAATACATATGAAACAGCCATATTTAATTTATTTAAAAATGCCGGATATAAAACAAGTAGTATGCATGATTATACAGAATACTATTATTATCGTAATACAATTCATACTAATATGGGAAGTGATGCGTATTATGGAGTAGAAGATTTAGGTATTCCTTATTATAATGAGTATAAAAATTGGGCAAGTGATGAAGATTTTATGGATGTGGCAATGGATATAACATTAAAAGATACTAGCAATCCTTTTATGTTATGGCTTACAACAGTATCTAGTCATCAACCATATAATCAATCAAGTGTTGAAGGTGATAAATATTTAAGTATTACTGAAGATACAGATTATCCAAATGATTTAAGAAGGTATATGTCTAAACTTAAAACACTTGATAATGCTTTGGGTATTTTACTTGATAGATTAGAGGGTGCTGGAATTTTAGATGATACAGTAATAGTTATGTTTGGGGATCACTATCCATATGGACTTAAAGATACAGTTATTAATCAAGTATTAGATTATGATTTAAACGATTATGAAAGAGAAAGAACACCACTTGTAATTTATAATAGTAAAATAGAACCATTAGTAGTAGATAAATATACATCTTATGTTAATTTAACCCCAACAATTGCTAATATGTTTGGACTAGATTATGATCCAAGGCTTTATATGGGAAGTGATGTTTTTGATGAAGATTATTGGAATTTAGTAGTATTTGCTGATGGTTCTTGGAAAAATGATTTAGTATATTATAATGCCGCAACTAGTGAAGTAACATATTATACTGATAATATAATACCTTATGAAGAAATAAGGAAAATTAATAGTTTGATTACAACTAAAATGCAAATGAGTTCTATGATTATTCAAAATAATTATTATGAATATTTAAGTAATGCTTTAGCAAGTTTAGAAAAAAGACAAGAAACATATGCTAATACTGAGAATAATTATATAGAAGTAATAGGAGGATAAATGAAAAACTTAATTATTGTGGAATCACCTGCTAAATGTAAAACTATTGAAAAGTATTTAGGAGGGGATTATAAAGTAGTATCTAGTAAAGGACATATTAGAGACTTGGCTACAACTGGTAAGTTTGGTTTGGGAGTTGATGTTGATGCTGATTTTAAACCAAATTATGTCATTATTAAGGGTAAGACTAAAGATGTCAATAATTTGAAAAAAGAAGTTAATAGTGCTGATACCATCTATTTAGCAACCGATCCCGATAGAGAGGGAGAAACTATTTCTTGGCATATTTATGATGAAATTAAAATACCTGATGAAAAGTATAAAAGAGTAGTATTTAATGAAATTACGAAAGATGTAGTAATAAATGCTATTAATAATCCAGGTAAAATTGATATGAATTTGGTTAAAAGTGGTGAAACCAGAAGAATACTTGATCGTATTATAGGTTTTAGATTATCAAAACTTATGCAAAGAAAAACTGGTGGTAAATCAGCAGGAAGAGTGCAAAGTGTTGCTTTAAAACTTATAGTTGATCGGGAAAGAGAAATTAGAGCATTTGTTCCAAGAGAATATTGGACAATTGAGGCTGACTTTTCATCATTTAAAGCAGTTTTAGAAAAATACCATGGTAAAGAAATAGAAATACCTAATGAAGTAGCTGCTGATGAAATTTTAGATAAATTATCACGTTCTTTTAAAATTGAATCAGTTAGCGAAAAAGAAAAAAATAAAGCAGCAAGAGAAGTATTTAAGACTTCTACTTTACAACAACTTGCATCAACTAAACTGGGGTTTGCACCATCTAAAACAATGAAGATTGCTCAACAATTATATGAAGGTGTTGATTTGGGTAGTGAAACAGTTGGGCTTATTACTTACATGCGTACTGATTCTGTTCGTATATCTGATTCATTTGTTACTGATGCTTATAAATATATTAAAGGTAACTATGGTGATGAATATATCGGTTATGTAAAAAAGGGTAAGAAGAATGATGCGGTGCAAGATGCCCATGAAGGTATTAGACCAACAAGTATCGCGCGTACTCCGGAATCTGTTAAAGCATATTTATCTAACGATGAATATAAATTATATCGTCTTATATATATTAGAGCACTTGCATCACTAATGAGTGATGCCAAGACTCTTGCTACAACAGTAATCTTAGAAAATAATGGCTATACTTTTAAAGCAACTGGTAGTGTTTTAAAATTTGATGGTTATTTAAAAGTTTATAGTGAATATGAAGATAGTGAAGATGTTATATTACCAGACTTTAAGAATTATAAATCTGATGTTATAACAGCAGATAAAATTGATAAAATTCAACACTTTACTAAACCTGCTCCAAGATATACAGAAAGTAGTTTAATTAAAGAAATGGAAAGTTTAGGAATAGGTAGACCTAGTACTTATGCTACAATTGTTGGAACAATTAAAGATAGAGGATATGTAGTGCTTAAAGATAAAAAGTTTGAACCGACAGAAATAGGGGAAGAAACTACAGATAAATTACAAGAGTTCTTTAGTGATATAGTAAATGTTGAGTATACCGCAAATATGGAACAAGATTTAGATGAAATTGCGGAAGCTAAAAAAGATAATATCCAAGTTTTACATGAATTTTATGATGAATTTGAACCGTTAGTAGAAAAAGCATTCAAAGAAATGGAAAAGAAAGAACCTGTTCATACTGGAGAAGTTTGTCCTGAATGCGGCGGAGACTTAGTAATCCGCAAAGGAAAATATGGCGAATTTGTTGCTTGTAGTAATTATCCAACATGTAAATATATAAAAAAAGAAAAGAAGGAAGTTACAGAAGTTTGCAAATGTCCTAAATGTGATAAAGGAATGATTGTAGAAAGAAAAACCAAAAAAGGTAAAATATTTTATGGATGTAATAATTATCCAAAATGTAATTATGCCCTTTGGTACAAACCAACTGGTGAGGTTTGTCCAAAGTGTGGAGAACTAATTGTTGATAAAAATGGTTCTAATGTTTGTTTAAATTGTGATAACTCAGAATAAATTCTGAGTTATTTTTCTTAACCATGTACCGTTAAAGGAAAAGTTTTTTTTGATATATAATAATTTTAAGGTAGAAACGACTTAATTCGACAAGTTATTTAGTTTCTATTTGGTATTATTATGTGGGTGTATGGTATGAATAGAAAATATTATAATGATTTAGAACTTGCGTTAGATACAGAAGGTAAGTCTAAAGGTACTTATAGAGAATATTTTGCTAATATTGGTTATATGGAAAAATATTTTAATAAAAAAGATTTTAAAAAAATAACTTTAGAAGAATTAAAAGAATATGTAGATTATTTAGATAAAGAATATAGTAAAACTACTTATAATAATCATGTTGCAGCGATAAGATATTTTTATAAAAATGTAGTAAAGAAAAAAAGTATGTTAGAAGTGTTAAATTTAAAAAGGGTAAAAGGTGAAAAAAATGAAACGGAAGACATTAGTTGTTAGTTTTATTGTTGTAATAGTTTTAGTACTAGTTGTTATTACTAAGTATCAACCAAATGATAAAGTAATACTTGAATCAAATGATGATTTAATTGTTACATCTAATGCTCTTTCTATGATGTATGAAACTTCTGCTGGAAGTGGAGAATATCAAGTATCTAGTGATACGTCTTGGCCGCAGGAGGGTTATATTTTTAATGATGAATTATCTAGTTGTGAAAATGGTAGTACTCTTAGTTGGGACGATGAGACTAAAAGTGTATTAATGGAAGCAAATGTATCAGATAAATGTTATATTTATTTTGATGTGTATGAACCAACTTTCGCAGATAGAATAATTAGTTTATATGATGTTAATAATGAAGGAGCAAATGGTCTATATTATCATGATGGACAAGGCACATATGGTTCTCTTGAAGCAGGAGATAATAGCTATCGCTTTAGTGGAGCAAATCCTAACAATTATGTGTGTTTTGGTAGTGATGCGGAAGTTTGCCCAAATGATAACTTATATCGCATTATAGGTGTGTTTGGTAATCAAGTAAAATTAATAAAATACGACTATGCCACAAGTACATTATTAGGAACGGATGGGGCATATAATAGTTCGACAACATCATTAGGAGATTATTATAACGGTAGTCAAAGTACATTATATTTGTATTTTTGGAATAATGATACAGGCAGAAACATATGGAGCGAATCAAATCTAAACACAATAAATTTAAATGCAAATTATTTAAATAATATAGGAGGTACGTGGGCAAGTAAAATAGCAGAGCATACATGGCAAGTCGGAGGGAATACGTATCAAAACATATACAATGTCCCAGTAAAACAAACATATCAAAATGAAATAATAAGTCCATTAGATGCAACAACATTTAGTGGAAAAGTAGGCTTAATGTATGCCTCAGATTATGGATATGCATCAAGCCCAAACAACTGGAGTACAAATTTATCTGATTATGCTAATGATACAAATAGAAATAATAACTGGATGTTTATGGGATTTAATGAGTGGATAATTTCTCCATCTCCAGATGGGCATATACCTAATTACTCATATTTATACAAAGTGAAGGAAACATTAGTAGAATACGTGTACATTATGAAGTATACGCAATTAGGCCCGCCTTCTACCTAAACTCTAATGTAGCTTATGTCTCCGGAACGGGTGCGGCAAGTGACCCTTATATCATTGCATAAACTCTTATTTAAGAGTTTTTCTTTTATTTCAATATATTTAATTATGTGATATAATTTAGATGACGGTGATGCTTGTGAAAAACAAAAATATAGTATTTATGGGAACTCCTGATTTTGCTGTTCCAGTTTTAGAAATGTTAATTGAAAAAACTAATGTTATAATGGTTGTTACCCAACCGGATAAAGAAGTTGGTAGAAAAAAAGAAATAGTATATAGTCCAGTTAAAAAAGTAGCTTTAAAAAATAATATACCTGTTTTTCAACCTATTAAAATTAGATATGATTATGATGCGTTAAAAAAATTAGATATAGATTTAATTGTTACATGTGCATATGGTCAAATAATACCTAAAGAAGTCTTAGAAATGCCTAAGCATGGTTGTGTTAAGGGGCATGCATCAATTCTACCTAAATATCGTGGAGCTGCTCCAATTCAATGGGCGATTATGAATGGAGATAAAAAAACCGGAGTAACAATTATGTTTATGGATGAAGGAATGGATACTGGAGATATTATAAAATGTGCTGAAATACCAATAAATGATACAGATAATGTTGGAACTATGCATGATAAATTATCTGTTCTTGGTAGAGATACTTTAGAAAGTGTTTTAAATAATATTTTAAATGGTATAGTAATTGGTATAAAACAAACTGATGATTATACAATGGCTCCGATGATAAGAAGAGAAGATGAGAAAATTAATTTTAATGATACTGGAGTAAATATTATAAATAAAATAAGAGCATTAAATCCTTGGCCTCTTGCAAATATTATGATTGATGGGAAAGAAATTAAAGTAATAGATGCAGAATTTAATAAAGGTGCTAGTAAAAGTAATGGTAAGGTAGTTGAAATAAGTAAGGGATTATTTGGTATAAGTTGTAGGGATGGAATAATATATTTAAAGAAAGTTAAACCATTTGGAAAAAAAGAAATGGATATAAATAGTTTTATAAATGGAATAAAAAAGGAAGAATATTTAAATAAGGTGGTAGATTAAGTTGGATAATAAAAATAATTTTTGGCAATCTGAAAAGAATAAAGCAGCAATTAAACTTGGTTTATGGATGATTTTTATTGTTATTTTAATTGTATTTGTGATATTTCAGGAAAGAAATAATACAAATAATGATATTAATAAACCAAATGATAATAATGAAGAAATAGATACTCCCGTATATGATTTTGTTAATTACAATGATATGCAAGATAAATTATTAAAAAATAATTATGAATATGTTTATAAAATAAGTAATTTAGATAGTAAATATATTTATAGTGGTATGAAATGTAATGGAAAAGAAATAGGATTTAGAGAAGATATAAATGGAATAATTAAATATTACATTGATGATACTGGTACTTATCAAGTAAATTTAGATAATTTGGTATTAATAGATACATTATATCAAAATGTTGATACTAGTTATTTAGATATTAATATGCTTTTTGAAAATTTGAATGAATATTTATATTCAGTTGATAAAAATAATGATTCAAGAACTATTACATATGATAAGGAAGGATATCAAGTAACAGTTTTAACTGATAAAAGTAATATTAAAAGTATTAAAGTAGTTGCTGATACAACTACTTATGAACTTGAATTTATGGAAATAGGGGAGTGTGAAGACATAGATTTTACTACCTTAGTAGAGTAGGGGGAATTATGAATAAATGGGCCAAATTCGGAATAACTAACTTTTTTACAATGCTTAGGGCTATTGGTATTGTATGTCTAATGCCAGTTTTTAAGTTGTATGGTGGAGTTGCTACAGCTTTACTTTCAGCAGGTTGTTTTGCAACAGATTTTATTGATGGATTGCTTGCTCGCAAGCTTAAATCATCAACTTTTTTTGGTAGTTTATTTGATGCTATTAGTGATAAAGCATTCTTAATTGTTAATATGATACTTCTTATGAGTATTACACCTATTTCAATAGTTCCAATTTTACTAGAATTAGGTATTGCAACAATACAAAGTATAAAATATCAAAGAAATATGAATGTTCAATCAAATATAATAGGTAAAATTAAAATGTGGGTGGCAGGTATTACAGTATCTTTTTCATACTTGTTAGTAGATCCAATATTTATCAATTATTTAGGGGCGAATATCGCTGCTAAAGTAGCAGAAGTTGGAAATTTAAAATTATTTGGTATTACTTTGGCTCCGCTAGTTTTAAGTGAAATTGCTACATTAGGTAGTTATATTAAAGAATTTGTAGATGGTAAGAAAGAAAAAGTTAATGAGGAATCTTTGGATGGTGAGGAAAAATATTCTGGGGAATTAGAAAATAAATCAAAAGATTTAGAACAAGTAGAAAACTGTATTGAGAATATGGATATGAGTTTAAAAGATATGCTATTTGACCATGAATTTTACGAAAGATATAAAGACGAAGGAAATTTAAAATTGATAAGAAGAATGGCTAAGAAGAAAAAGTAAAATTTTTCTTCTTTTGTGGTATAATGGTGGTATGAAAAATTTATTTGGTTTCACAAAAGAAATGTTAGAAGAATATTTTGCTTTAATGGGTGAGAAAAAATATAAAGCCACTCAAGTTTTTGAGTGGTTATATCGTCATAATGAATATGATATTAGTAAGTTTTCTAACATAAAAAAAGAAATACTTAATAAAATGGAAAATGATTTTACGACAAATTTTATTAAAATAGAAAAAGTTTTAGAAGGATCAGATGTTAAAAAGTTTTTGTTTAGACTTTTAGATGGTGAGTGTATTGAAGCGGTTTTAATGGAACATAATTATGGTCTTTCTGTTTGTGTTTCCAGCCAAGTTGGTTGTAATATGGGATGTAAGTTTTGTGAAAGTGGACGAATTAAAAAGGTAAGGAATTTAGATACTTATGAGATTGTAGAACAAATACTTTTAATTCAAAAATATATTGATAAAAGAATTGATAGTGTAGTAGTTATGGGTATTGGAGAACCATTTGATAATTATGATAATATTATTAAATTTATTAAAATAATTAATGATGCTCATGGGCTTGCTATTGGGGCTAGACATATAACGGTATCTACTTGTGGATTGGTACCTAAGATAGATGAATTTAGCAAACTTGATTTACAAGTTAATTTAGCCTTATCTTTGCATGGGGCAACTGATGAGGTGCGAAATAAAATAATGCCTGTCAATAAAGTGTATAATGTTGACACTGTTATAGCAGCAATTAAGCGTTATATTGCTAAAACCAATAGACGAGTAACTATTGAATATGTTATGCTTAATATGGTTAATGATTCGCAGGATGATGCGTTTTCCTTAGCCAAACTTTTAAAAGGAATGAATGTTTATGTCAATTTAATTCCATATAATGAAACTAAAAACATAGAGTTTAGTAAAAGTAGTAAAGAAAGAATAAATAAATTTTATGAGTGTTTAACGAAAAATGGAATTAATGTAACTGTTAGAAGAGAATTCGGTGGCAATATTAAAGCTGCATGTGGACAGTTAAGAAGTGAGAGTGATTAATACGAAATCTTTTTATTTAACCGATACTGGTAGAGTTAGAGAACATAATGAAGATAGTGTTACTATTCTTAAAAATATGAGTGATGAATATTTACTTGTTGTTGCTGATGGAATGGGAGGACATAGAAAAGGAGAAGTTGCTAGTGCCCTTACGGTTACGCACTTAGGTAAAAGATTTATTGAAAGTGCTTCGATTGGAACAATGATAGATGCCGTAAATTGGCTTAGTGATAATATAAATGAAATAAATAGAGAAATATTGGATTATGGGGAAAAGAATGAAAACTCGAAAGGATTAGGAACAACTGTCGTTGCGGCGATAGTAACTAAGGAATTTTTAATATTTGCCAATATTGGAGATTCTTCGGGTTATGTTATAAAAAATAATAAATTACATAGGGTTACTAAACCGCATACTTTGGTAAATTTGTTAGTTGATGCTGGGGATTTAACGGAAGAAGAAGCTAAGACACATCCTAAGAAAAATGTTTTAATGAAAGCCTTGGGGGCAGCGGAAAAAGCGGAACCAGATATCTTTAATGTTGATAATGGTAGCACTGAAGTGTTTTTGTGTAGTGATGGAGTAACTTCTTTGCTTAATGACGAACAAATAGAAAAAGTATTATTAGAAACTAATCTTACGGTTGAAGAAAAAGTAATTAAACTTATTAAAAAATGTAATGCAAGAGGGGGGACAGACAATATATCAATTGCCTATTTAGTGAGGGAAAGTGGTGATATAGCATGATAATGAAGGGGCAAAAAATTAGTGATCGATACCAAATAATCAAGTCGATTGGTGAAGGTGGTATGGCTAATGTGTATCTTGCTTATGATACGATATTAGATCGTAATGTTGCGGTCAAGGTTTTGCGCGGGGATTTGGCAACAGATGAGAAATTTGTTCGTCGTTTTCAAAGAGAAGCGTTATCAGCAAGTAGCCTATCTAATCCGAATATTGTTGAAGTTTATGACGTTGGTGAAGATAATGGGGAATATTATATTGTCATGGAATATGTCGAGGGGAAACATTTAAAAAATTTGCTTAAAAAAAGAGGTAAATTAACTGTTTCCGAAGTTGTCGATATAGTACTTCAGATAACTAATGGACTTAGTGTTGCTCATGACTCATATATAATTCATCGAGACATAAAACCCCAAAATATACTCATACTAGATAATGGGTTAATTAAAATAACTGATTTTGGGATAGCAGTTGCGATGAATGCAACACAGTTAACCCAAACTAATTCAGTGATGGGGAGTGTTCATTATCTTCCTCCAGAACAAGCAAGTGGTAAAGGAGCAACTTTACAAAGTGATATTTATTCTATTGGTATTTTAATGTATGAACTTTTAACAGGAAAACTTCCTTTTAAAGGAGATAATGCTGTTGAAATAGCTTTAAAACACTTAAAAGAACCGATGCCAAGTATTAGAGATGAAATCCCTGATATACCACAGAGTGTTGAAAATATTATTTTAAAAGCAACAGCTAAAAATCCTAAAAATAGATATGCTGATGCTAGAGAAATGCATGAAGATTTAAAAACATGTTTGGATGAATCTAGAGCAAATGAACTTAAAATAACATTTAAGTATCCGGAATATGATTATGATGATACGAAGTTATTAAAAACGGTTAAGGAAACGAAGAAAGAAACTAAAAAGGAAGAAAAGAAGGATATTAAGGAAGGTGAAGAAATTATAGCAAAGCGTATTAATAAAAATGAAAATAAATCTCAAAATAAAATGATTATAATACTTGCTAGTATTTTTGTCGGTTTAGTTGTGATAATTACGACAATATTTGTTTTAATACCGTACATTACTTCTTCAAAACAGGAGGCAGTTCCTGATGTTTCGGGTTATACTGTGAGTGAGGCAATTAATGCTTTACAAAATGCAGGATTTGTTGTTGCTGATGAACAGAGAAGTGAGGCAAGTGAAACTATTGATGAAGGTTTAGTAACTAAAACCACTCCTGCTGCAGGATCAATTAGAAAAGAAGGAACAGAAATAACTCTTTATATCTCTTTAGGTGATGTAACTGTGGAAATTGAGGATTATACTGGAGAAAACTATAATGAAGTTAGAGGAAGATTAGAGGCTTTAAATTTAGTTGTTTATATTGAAAGTGAAGATATACCTGAGGGTGATGATCCTGCTGATTATGAAGAAGGTATTGTAATGCGACAATCAGTAGAACCGGGAGAAAGATTATCGGAAGGAGATGCAATAACTTTATATATTCCTAAATTAGACAATAAATATCCGGATTTCGTTTTAGATGAATATACAGTTGCTGAAGTTGAAGAATTTGCGGAAGATTATGGCATTAATTTAACAGTAAATTATGAAGATACATTAGAGTATGAACCAGGGACAATTATTAGACAAAGTAGAGCAGCGGGAACAACTGTTGTTGAGGGAGCAAGACTTACGATAACTGTTGCTCGTGAACCAAGTAGTGAAGAAGAAAACCCTGATGATGGCGGAGGATTAGAATAATGCAAGGGCGCATTATCAAACAAATTAGTAACCAATATACGGTTATTCAAGATGATAATTTATTTGTTTGTACGGCGAGGGGAAAGTTCAGAAATTTAGGACTTTCCCCTGTTGTTGGTGATATAGTAGAAATAGATGAAATTAATAATACTATTGAAAAAATATTGCCTAGGAAAAATAAACTTAATAGACCAGTTGTTGCCAATGTTAATACCGCATTAATTGTAACTAGTGTTAAAAAACCGGATTTATCACTATCCTTATTAGATAAACAATTAACTATGGTTATTTCTAATAATATTGAACCAATAATTATATTAACTAAATTAGATTTATTAAATAAAAAAGAATTAAAAAATATAAAAAAAATTATAAAATATTATGAAAAATTAGGAATAAAAGTTATTCCTAATACTAAGTTAAATAAATTAAAAAAGTTATTAAAAGATAAAGTAGTAGTTTTAACTGGACAAACTGGAGCGGGTAAATCAAGTATTTTAAATAAACTAGATAAAAATTTACATTTAGAAACTAAACCAATAAGTGAAGCATTAAATAGAGGTGTTCATACAACTAGACATACGGAATTATATAAAATAAATAATATGTATATGGTAGATACTCCAGGTTTTAGTGCTTTAGATTTAATAGATGTTTCAGTTGATAAATTACGTGATAGTTTTAAAGAATTTAATAAGTATAATTGTGCTTATAAAGATTGTACTCATAATAATGAAAAAAATTGTGGAGTAAAAGATGCTTTAGAAAAAGGTTTAATATTACCATCTAGGTATAATAATTATATAAGATTTTTAAAGGAGATATATGAAAATAGTAGTAAGTTATATAAATAGTAAGTTTAAAAAATTTGAAACTATTAAATTAATTGATAAAAGTATTGCTGATGGAATTCATGTCGATTTAATGGATGGTAAGTATGTAGCAAATAAAAATTTTGAAATTGAAGAACTTTCTAATTTATTTATGGGTATTACTAAACCCCTAGATATTCATTTGATGACTAATAATCCTTCTAAATATTTTGATTTATTATTTAAATTAAATCCTGTTTGTATATATATACATCCTGATACAGAAAATAGTCCTATTAATGTATTAAATAATATAATCAATAATAATATAGATGCTGGTATAGTCATCAATCCTGATGAAGATATAGATAGTTTTTTAAAGTATTATCCTTATGTTAAAAGAGTACTTTTAATGAGTGTTTATCCTGGTAAGGGAGGACAAGTTTTTTTAAATAAAACACCTGAAAGATTAAAAGAATTAAAAAAGTACCAAGAAAAATATAATTTTGATATTTATATAGATGGAGGAATAAATGCTGATACAATAAAATTTGTAAGTGATGCAGATGGCGTAGTCTCTGGGTCATTTGTTTGTAATAGCGATAATTTTAATAAACAAATTTCTGAATTGAAACTATAGATGCTTCGACATTTATAGTTTTTATTTGCTAAAATTAGACAAAAACTCCTATGGACTTATAGAAAGCAAATGTGCTAAGATAAATAATCAAGGAACAAATCACATACAAACTATGAGAACTATGTTCTTTATATATAATTATTATTAAATTTCAATAGAAATATAGAGAATTTTGTTATTTATAGTAAGGAGGTACAATGGCTGAATTAACAGTTTTAGAACAAAAAATTTCATATTTTAAAATGGATGATGAAGATTATATATCGATTACTGATATGCTAAAATCCAAAGATGGTAATTTTTTCGTATCTGATTGGTTGAGAAATAGAAACACTATCGAATTTTTGGGCATTTGGGAAGAAATACATAATCCTAATTTTAATTATGGCGAATTCGCCATAATTAAAAGCCAAGCAGGGTTAAATAGTTATAAAATTAGTGTTAAAGAATGGGTAGAAAAGACAAATGCTATTGGTATAATGTCAAAAGCAGGAAAATATGGTGGGACTTACGCTCATAAAGATATTGCTTTTGAGTTTGGAATGTGGATTAGCCCCAAATTTAAATTCCTTTTAATTAAAGAATTTGAAAGATTAAAAGCAGAAGAGCAACAACAGCTTAATTAGAAAGCAAAAAGAGAATCATCTAAAATTAATTATCGAATACATACTGATGCTATAAAACAAAATTTAGTTCCTATGGAATTAACTAAAGAACAAATAAATTATATATATGCAGAAGAAGCGGATGTTTTAAATATGGCATTATTTGGTATGACAGCTAAAGAATGGCGAAGTAATAATCCTAAGCTAAATGGAAATATTAGAGATTATGCTACTATAAATGAATTAATTTGTTTAGCAAATCTAGAAAATTTAAACGCCGTATTTATTAATGATGGTTTAAGACAATCTGAGAGATTAGAAAGATTAAATAAGATAGCTATTTCTCAAATAAAAATTCTCAATGGTTCGGATATTAAATATCTTAAATAATAAAAGAAGAAAAGGAAAATATAATTAAAATAAAGTTAAGGTTAAACAAATATCTTGGCTACAGTTCAGATAGAACATAACTCTTTTATAGCATCTTCTCTGCGTTCTTTGCTAAAATATTGTAATCTATATTTATCATTTGATATATTATGTATATAATATTGTTCATCATTTACTTTAATTGGCGTTTCATCAACGTGTAATACTAAATTGTTCAATAATTCTTTTTTAATTTTTCATATTCATTTTTATTAATTCACCATATAAATTATTAATCCAAGTATATATAGTTTCTTTTGATGGCGTTAAATTATTATCTGTTATTTCATTTAGTACTGATTTTATTGCATCTAAAGATGAACCTTTCATATAAATTAAGGCACTTAATGATTTAATGTTGCTTCCATATACTACTGGATTTGAAATAACAACTTAGGAACATCTAGATAATAAATATGTTTTATTAAAATTTTCTCAATTTTTATATCAACTTCGTAAGTTACAATTGGAGTATTATTTTCAGTTAATTTTGTTTTATTTTCTTCTACTGTAATAATTTTATATATCTCGTTATTTTCTATCATCTTATCAATTTTTTCTTTGGTTAAAGTTGTCCCTTTATGACCGAATTGTCCACCTTTATTCTTATTTGATTTTTCTAATTCTTTGACTATTTAAAGTCTATTATTTTATTGCTTTTTCTAGTAAATTAGTAATTAAAAAGATAGAAACAATACTTTTAGTTATTTGTTTCTATCTGAACTGTAACACTTTAGGTAAAATTTTTT
>CALVUU010000129.1 GCA_944363655.1 uncultured Bacilli bacterium
TCTTTCTTATAACCTAAATCATTATAAACAAATTCCATACAAGTATTTGCCCACTTCATTAAATCTTCATTACTCATATTTTCAAAAAATTTAGGTGAAGCAGTAAATAATAATTCATCTGCTACACAATTTCTTGATTGATTAAGCATTTGCGTATAACTTCTTTGTCTTTCTTTTCTTTCAGTTTTTTGTTTTTCATTATGTTGTTTCTCGTATTCTTTTGTTATCTCTTTAAATCTTTTAACATATTTATAATTTAATGGCACTAATTCTAAATTTTTATAACTATCTTCAATTCTTATATCAGGATTAGAATTATATGCTTTCTTTTCTCTTTGATTATGAGAACCAATTTGTGCTAAATCATATGTAGTCATAATAGGTTCACTTCTAAATATTGCATAATTTAAATTCATTTATCGGGTCTCCTCTCTTTTTTACAAAATAAAAAGAATATGCTTTTAACATATTCTAGTGTTTATAAGATACTAATTAAATTGATATAACCTCAAACTTACTTATTTAAAAAAGTTGTGTACTTTTGTGTGTCATAACATATAACCCATCTTTGTTTTTTAATATTATTTGTTCATGATTGTTAGTTTGGTTAACTAAAACCACTTTATAAAAATCGTCTTTTAAAAAGTAAGTGTCAATACTATAGGTAAAAATTTCCTCACCACTACTTATTTCCATTGTTCCATTTAACTTATATGATTTACTATTTTCCACGCTTTTAGTAAAATCACTAACAACATCTTCAAGTTTTTTTTCACCGCATCCTGTTAATAACAATAACATAACCGCAAATAAAGCAAAATACTTTTTCATTACCAAATCCCCTTTTCTAATTAAATATATTTTTAATATTTTAAAATATACATGTATAATATCTAAAAAATTACTCACAATAGAAATAAAGGATGTGTGATAATGGTAATTTTACAAAAAATAGCACTTGTTATTACAATAATTGGAGCTGTTAACTGGGGATTGATTGGTTTATTCGACTTCAACTTAGTAGCAACATTATTTGAGAGTGTAGAAATTATTGAAAAAATTATTTATATTTTAGTTGGTATCTGTGGACTTATCAACATTGGAATTTTATTTATGAATCTTGAAGATGGAGATTAATTCTACAGAAAAATCGTTACCGTAAATGGTAACGATTTTTTAGTTAATTTTCAGTAATGCGAATCTGTACGGTTGTTGAAACTATATACGTTAATAATGGATTATTATTATCTATTTTTACTTCTACTTCATAGTCTCCAGCACCATAACCACTTAAATCAATATAGGCATTTATTGTTTCGTTTTCAATGTTTTCCAATACAGATGCCACGCCTTTAACTTGAACTGTTATTTCTTCGCCATTTAAAATATTAACTCTTAATCCATCCGCTAGATTAACTTGTTTTATATCGTTGCTAATATCAATTGTTTTTTGTTGTTCTTCTCCGAATGTTGCAGTTATTTCAACCGCTTCTGCACTCATTTCTCGAACACCATTTGGTTTTCTGATGTTAACATCATATGTCCAAGTACTTTCATTTCCTCGACCATCAACATTAATTGTAACTGGTACACTTTCAATATTATCTATTTCTTCTTTGTCACCATAAATAGTAATTGAATAATTAGTATTATTATTTATTAATATTGAAGCAATAGCTTTTCCTGTTACTAATTCACCAGTAGTTTCAACAGAAATTGGAACAGTTCGTGAGTAACTTTCAAGAACTAATGTTGCACTAATTGATTCTGGAACAATTTCGATATTATCTAATCGGTTACCATGTGAATCATATGCGGCTAGTTCGATATTGTCAACATCATACGTACCTGCTTCAGTAAAGCTTTGTTGTTCTAGGTCAATTAGGGCTTTCACTGATGCTATTTGGACTAGATTATCACTTCCCCCCTTGACAACTACTTCTGATTTATCTAAACTTACTGATTCAACACTTAATCGACTGTCTAAGGCATCAACATTTAATAAATCGTATGAGATAGACATAACTTGACTTTCTTTGTTTTTTATTGTTACTTGTACATATTCTGGAGATAATTGATAACTTAGGCTATCAATCGATTTAGAATAGGTAAAATATACTTTATATGGGGTATCACTCGGAGTATAATCAGATAAATCTAATATGACTTCATATTCTCCTAGTTGTTTTGCTAAATAAATATCACTTTTTCGCCCGGTAATAGTTATATCGACAGTTTCAGGAACGCCTTCAACAACATACGCTTCCTCATTATATTTAACAACTACTGGGACATTTGTAATTACTTCGGCTTCGGTTTCTACTAAAGATATAACTTTAGAATCGATTAGTAAAAATAAAACTACAGCAATTATAAGTGATAAATATATTAAAAAGTGTGGTCTATTTAATATTTTATCTAATTTACCTTGATTCTTTTTAAACTTCTTAGATAAATAATAAACTGCTCTACTTATGGGAACAACTATAAATTTATCGATGAAGTTATAGATTTTTTTGAAAAACTTAGTTATCATTCTTCTTCACCATCGCTTTCATCTGCTTCAAAGAAGACTTCCATCTTAGGTTTTAATTCATCTATTAACATCATTCGGAATTGATCGGGTTCTAAGTTATAATGTAAATGACTATCAACTGCTATACTTAAACGTCCAGTTTCTTCCGATACAATTAAAGCAATAGCATCACTCTCTTCTGCAATACCTAAACCTGCTCTATGTCTAGTACCTAACCTTTTAGAAATATCGGGATTCATACTAGTTTTAAATACAGCACCTGCACAAGTAATTCGGTCTCCTTGAATAATTACACCACCATCGTGAAGTGGAGAATTAGGGAAAAATATTGTTTCCAATAAAGAATCACTTAAATCAGCATAAACTTTAGTAGCATTTCGGATATATTCTTCCAAAGATATTTCTCTTTCAATAACAATTAGGGCTCCGATGCGGTTTTTTCTTAAGTATTCAACTGCACGCATTATTTCATAAACAACTTTTTCTCGTTCATCAACTGTAAGGATTTTATGTCGTCCTAAAAGTTGGGTACGTCCTAAAGATTCTAAAACACTTCTTATCTCTGGTTGGAAAATTACAATAATTGCTAGAGGTCCCCATTGAATGGCATATTCCAAAATGACTCCAACTGTATATAAATTAAGCCAATCACTTAATAGTTTTACTAAAAGTATTACTATTACTCCTTTAACGATTAACACCATTTTAATATTATTTTTTACATTTTTTAAAATATAGTAGAAAGCTATCCACACAAAACATATATCTAATATTTTGGTGAATATATCCCATACTACTGACAAATTCATTTAAACACCGTCCTTATAATACTGCTTAATCATTATACCAAAATTTTATGAAAATAAAAAGTCCTAAACGGACTTACTGTGGCATGTTATTTTGATTATTGTTAGTAATTACATTTTTATTTAAGGCTTCAGATAAAGATACATTACTACTTATACTTTTTAAATTTTCAATATTTATTTGCTCAGCATCATTTTTGTCTGAGGCAATTTTAAATGGTGATGGCTTGCGACGTTTTCTTTCAACGAAGTATCCTATTAAAGCAAAAAATAATATTAAAGTTATAACTATTAACAATATATACCAATCTGATATAAAATTTAAAAATGTAGTCATAATTTTCCTCCCTAAGATATTTCTAATTTTTGACCTGCGGGTTGTATTTGAATAAATGTATTTCCATCATTAACTAATAATTCTTCGCCATTTTCATAATAATACTTTGTTTGAGAAGAACGACTTGTTTTTTCCCAAGTTATAGGTATAGCATAACCTCCACTAATGAAATAACCTGTACCTTTTCCAAGATTTTCAAGTTCTTGTCTGCCTTTATTTTCACCATCATTTAAAGTATAATTATCAACTTGATAAGTAATTATATTTTTAAATGTATATTGTTCTTTTGTAACATAATCTGTATGTTTATCACCATTAACAAACCTTTTATATACTTTGTTTGTACTATCATATTCATAATTAGATGTTATTGTTCCTGAATATTTTATACTAACATTTTCAGCAGGTATAGCATTATCTATGCTAGACATATCTATTTCATCAACACTATAATTTAATAATAAATCATTTTTTCTTTCTGTTCTTTTGCTACCTAAACCATTTTCTAATTTTTCGATGCTTGTAAATAAGCGATGTTCACTCGATACTTTTAAACTGGTATCTCGCCATCCAGTTTTATTTTCGGTTACTTCAATACGATCTACTCCTAAAGCGGTAAAGTCTCTAGCTGCCTGAGGGCTTTGACCATGGTGAACATATATTGCATCATTTTCTAGGGCATAATCTAAAAAATAATGACGAGCACTACGAATTGAACCAATTCTTTCAGTATCTTGGTCTAAAAATAGCGCCATATATCTAGTAATTCCTCCTTCAACGATTATTTCATAAATTATATAAGCATCTTGTAAACCACTTTGGTATGGACGAGCAACATTTATATTATTAATCATTACAGCATAGGGTCTACTAGTAGATAATTCATCAACAATTTGTAGCTTTTTGGCTTCTTCAACTGGAGTAGGTAATTTATCATTATTTACCGTATTATTATCTTCTTTATTGGCAAAAATAACACAAGTAATTACTATGACAATGGCTATTAATAAAAGAAGAGCCCCAATTATAAGAATCTTTTTGTTCTTTGTGCCTAATCTTATTTTTTTTGACTTCGTCATACTACCTCCGACGATCCATTCTTTCTAGATCTCTTTTTTTTATACTTTCTCGTTTATCATATATTTTTTTTCCTCTTGCAATACCAATCAACAATTTAGCTTTACCATTTTTAATATATATTTTTAAAGGAATTATGGAAATTCCTTCTTTTTTGACTTTCTCAAGTAATTTTTTTATTTCTTTTTTGTGTAAAAGAAGTTTTCTTTCTCTACTTGGGTCATGATTGAATATGCTACTGGTTTCATGTTTTTCAATAATCATATTAATAATATATGCTTCATTATTTTTAATACGTATGTAAGCATCACTTATATTTACTCTACCAGCACGAATTGATTTTATCTCAGTCCCGACTAGAACGATTCCTGCTTCTAATTCGTCTTCAATATAATAATTAAAATAAGCTTTTTTATTTTTTATCTCCATTTAATCCCCCACTAATTCAAAATCAACGGTACTATTTTCTTTACTGGCTGCGGTAACAACAATTGTTACTTCATCACCAATACGATATTTTTTGCCACCATCTTCCCTTACAAGTGACAATATTTCCGGAATATATTCATAGTAACCATCAAGAGTACTTATATGTACTAAACCTTGAATTAAATTTTCAAGTTCAACAAATAAGCCAAAATTAGTTACGCCACTAATAATTCCTGGATATTGTTCGCCGATATGATTTTCCATATATTCAGCCATTTTCATAGAAAGTACATCTCGTTCAGCCTCAGTTGCTGCAACTTCTCTTTCACTAGAATTAGTTGCAACGTCTATTAAGTATTTTTGGTTAAAATTAATCGTTTCTAAATCGATTCTTTGTTCAAATAAATATGTTCTTAAAAGACGATGAACTGTTAGGTCAGGGAATCTTCTAATTGGACTTGTAAAGTGTGTATAGTTTTTTAAAGCAAGACCAAAGTGACCAATATTATTAGTACTATATACGGCTTTTTTCATACTGCGAAGAAGCATATCTGAAAGAATTGTAAATTCTTTTTTATCTTTTAGTTCTACTAATATTTGTTGCATAGTCATAGGAGTTAATTTACTCATATTAGTATGTATTTGATACCCCATTTGTTTAATTAAATTTTTAAAATCTTCAATTTTTTCACTACTGGGAATGTCATGAACACGGTAGATAAATGGTAAATCCATATTGTTAATATGAGTTGCTACTGTTTCATTGGCAGCAATCATAAAGTCTTCGATTAAGTTTTCACCATCCCCGCGCGTTCTTTTAACAACATCTATGGCTTTTCCCGTTTCATCTTGAATTATCTTGGCTTCATCTAAACCAAAATCGATATATCCACGAGATATTTTTTCCGCACGTAATATTTTGGCAAGTTCATTCATTTCTCTTAACTTTTCGGCATATGGTTCATATCCTGCTGGGATAGTGTCTTCCATCAAAATTTTATTAACATTTTTGTAAGTCATTTGTTTATTTGACTTAATATATGAAGGGAATATATCATAATCTATTACTTTTCCTTTGGAATTAATAGTCATTACACAACTTATCGTAAGTCTTATAACCTCAGGATTTAATGAACAAATACCATTAGATAATTGATGAGGTATCATAGGTATTACCGTATCTGCTAGATAACTGGAAGTTCCTCTAGCATAGGCACTTTCATAAAGGGCAGTTCCAACACGGACATAATATGAAACGTCAGCGATATGAACTCCTAAAATGTAATTATCATTACTTTTTTCAAGACTAATAGCATCGTCGATATCCTTAGTATCATCACCATCAATAGTAAAAATCATTTCCTTAGTTAAATCTCGACGCCCTTTTAATTCTTCGGTATTTACTTCATTTGGGATAGTAACAAGTTCTTTTATAACGGAATCATTAAAATCCGCTTCAATACCATGTCTTAAAGCAATTGATAAAATATCAATACCAGGATCATTCTTATGACCTATTATTTTAGTAACTTTTCCCAAAAACAAACGAGTTCCAATCTCTTTAATTATGCTGACTACAACTTTATGACCTTCAACACATTGCTTTACACTTTCCTTAGTAAGTTTAACAACTATATTTAATTTATCATTATCTGGTTTAAATGTTAATTTATTTTTAATTTTAATCATTTCTCCAACAACATTTTTTATATCTCTTTTTAATATTTTAATAACGCGACCTTCCATTTTACCTTGGTATTTAACAAAGTCAACTTCAACAAAATCTCCATCAATAGCACCGTGTAAAAATTCACTTCTAATAAAAACATCCTCTTTACCTGCAATATCAACAAAGCCATTTCCGTTACGATTAATACTAATACGACCGCATTTTAAAGTTTTAGTATTTTCCATTAAAAGAAATTCATGCTTTTTTGATTCATGAATAATACCATCTTTTGTCATTTCTTCTAGAATACTTTCCAACTTTTCTATTTCTTCAACCGTTGTTAAGCCAAGTTTGTCATTAATTTCGTTAACACTTTTGGCTTTTGTTTCATCTTTTAATATTTCAATTATTTTTTCCTTCATTTCTAACCTTCTTTATAAGTACAAATCATTTTGTCATCTTTAAAAGAGATTTGTATATAACTAGATGTATCTTCACTAATCTTGGTGTTAGTTTTAGGATCAATTAAATCTTCCGACAAATAATCTCGAGTTATTAAAGTATTAAATCCAACTTTGCAAAGATTTTCATAAGCATTACAAATTGCTTCCGTAAAGTTTTCTTCACTTGCATACTTGCAAGCAGCTTGGGAAACTTCGTTTTCAAAATCACTTATTTCTTTAGCTTTTTGACCACCGAATATTAATACTATTACCAATAGTGTTACCAAGATTATTATTAAAACTAACAATATTATTAAAACCCGTTTTTTATTCTTCATTTTTATCACACTCTAAGTATAACATATTTATTAAAAATTAAAAATATTTTATTGTTCATAAAGACAAGTTCTTTTGCCATTGGACCAGTTAATATTTACTTTATCACTTCCATATTCTGCAACAGGCTTATTTTCAACTGGATTATTTAAATCACTACTCAATAAACCTTCTTGAATTAAAGTATTAATTTCAACTGTTGTTGAAAACATTATATTATTTATTTCGGCATAAACACAAGCTGCTTCTTCAATGGTATTATTATATTCTTCAACTCGTTTTTCATCTTGACGAGAAAGCATACCACTCATACTAACTCCAATTGTAACAGAAATAATAGCAATTAAAGTAATTGTAATTATTAATTCAACTAATGTAAATCCTTTATTTTTCATATTATCACAACATTATTCTAACATAACTTTCGCATTTTGAACATAGAAAGTTCACTTTGAAATAATATGATGTTAATGGAAGCGAGGTGATGCGATGAATATAATGATTATTGGTAGTAATTGTAGTAATGGAATAAAACTCAAAAAATTGTTGCTTAAGGTTGCCAACAATTATGACGGAGATGTCGAAATAGAGTTAAAAGACGACCAAGAATCAATGAGAAAATACAATGTTAAAAATATACCAGGTTTGGTAATCTATGGAAAAAAATATAGCGAAGGTAAAGTACCAAACGATAGAGAAATTTTAAAATTTATTAAGTCATACACAACTAATTAGAAAAATCCCAAAAATGGGATTTTTTGCAAGTGTTTATCGATTTTACTTTATAAAGTTTTACATCAAAGTATTTTGAAATTATTAAAAAATATATTGCTATCGGATATTCATTGTGTAGGTGCACACACAAATCTAGAAGCCACGTAATTTGCTCCATTTTCTATTATATCAGTAATTTCAACTCCTCCGAGAATATAATTAGTACATATACTACTACCATCTATATAAAAATTATCTGTATTGTAGTCGCTATCAATCCATTCTTGCCAAGTCAAACCTTTTTTTGAATAAAACGTTGTTACAGATCCATTATAATATGTTACTGTAAAACTTATTAAATCAGAAATAGTTGTAAAATTTGTATTATAATTACTAGACTTTCTGTCGTTGCTGTCCGTTACATAAACTTTTATATTATAATTGGTCTCTGCATTTAAATTTTCAAAAATATAAGTATTACTATTACTAGAGACATATTCACTATCATTAATGGCATAATGGTAACTTACTATTTCCCCATCTCCTGGTATTGCACTTACACTTACTGTGATACTATTAGAGGTTATTTCTGTTGCTGAAACACTTGTTATTTCTGAGACAATATACTTATCAAAATAAACATAGCATTTGTCTGATGTATTTGCTTGCATTATAATTCTTTTGCTTTCATTATCCCATGTAAGTTTACTACCATTTTCACAACCGGATAATTTTTCGTTAAAAATATAACCCTCCTGCGGCCAAGACGAATCACTTGATACTTGATACTCTCCACTATTTTCTTCTGTTTCATACATCATTGTTAATGCGTTAGAATTAACTATCTTTTTATTAGTAGAATTGCTTATTATTTCTTTACTATTATTAAAATTATAAATAGAAGATACTATAACAATTGTTAATAACAAGCTACTTATCAACATTAATTTTCTATACATTAATAATTCTCCTTTGTGTATTACATACACGTGTATTTTAAATTAATTATAATAAGTTATTTTGTGTATGTCAATACACAAAATACAAAGATAATAGATATTATTGTTATAATTCTAGTTGTGATGAATATGGAAATCAAAGCAAATAAATATAAAGGTAAAGATATTTTAAAGTTTATTAGACAAAATTCTAATATGACTCAAAAAGAATTTGCTGAGACTATTAATAAAACAAGAGATTGGCAAGCATCGAATGAAACTGGAAGAAGTAGATATTTTATCGATGATTTAATTAATATAGCAAACACTCATAATTTAGAAATTATTATAAAGGATAAAACTCAAAAATAGCACGCATAAAGTGTTATTTTTATAAAATATAGACTTTTAAGTTAAAATCTTGTACAATTAGGATAATTAAAGAAGGTGAATTATGTTATATACATTTATGAATAAAAATTATAAATTGTTTGATTTTGAATATGATTTTAAAATTAATGCAATTATAAATATAACTAATATTTATGATAAATCTCGTTTGCCACTCTTTTTAGCAAATAGTAATAATGAATATTTAATAAGTAATTTTAATTCTTGGTTAAGTCAAAGATATTCTAAAAATAGCAGTTGGTTTAAAAAACAACAATGGAATTATAATTTTTTAAAATTAACTAATGATTTAGTTATTAAATCTTATGGTTTATCTTTATCAGATCAGTATTGGATAAAACCAAAATCTGATGATAAAACTTGGGAAGAAATTAATTTTTTTACTAATGATTTTGTATTTAAAAGTTTTATAACCAATTTAAGTCGTGAGTATAATTATGGTAGTGTTGATGTATTATATTCACCTGATATAACTACTGGGGGAGAAGTTGATAAGGCATGGATAATTGAAAATGATGTAAGAATACTTTGTAAATCCTCTAATACATTTTTAGGAATAGAACCAATTAATGAATGGATAGCCAGTAAAATAGCAGAAATTATTAATTTACCACATGTAATATATGATATAAAATTATTATCTAATTTGGAAAAAAAGACAATGGTATCGACTTGCCCTACTTTTATAAACGAAAATACTGAATTAATTCCTGCTTTTCAAATAATAAAAAAAGATGATAGCGTTGAGTATGAATATGAAAAATATATTGAAACATTGAATAACCATGGTATTAACAACGCTAAAGAAAAAATAGATAAAATGATATTACTTGATTTAATTATGAGTAATTGTGATAGACATATGAATAATTACGGAGTTATAAGAGATATAAATACTTTAAAATGGTTAGATGTTGCTCCAATTTATGATACAGGTAGATCACTTGCTACATCTTATCCTAGTGTACAAGATTATGATGATACTATTATTTTATTTACTCATGCTTGTAAAAGAAAAGATGCCTTTAAATTCATTAAAGATATTGAATTATCAGTAGAACAAATAAGTAAATTAAAAGAAATACCAATTCAATATAAAGAAATGCTTTTAAAATACAAAAAATATACTAATATTAAAGAAGATAATAATAAAAAAGTTGAAGAGATAGTAGCATTACTTAGTAAAAATATTAATGAAGTTTTGAACCTTAATAGCAAATAAAAACTCCATAAGGAGTTTTTATTTGCTATTAATTATTCAATGATGTAAGGGTCAGATAAAGTTCCTGTACCGGAGATGTAGGCTACATCTGAGTTTAGATAAAATGTAGGCCGAGCAGCAACGTCTTCTAAAATAACATTAACACATCCCGTAGTTATACTGCCTCTATCTCGCAAATTAAATACATATAACACTCCACTATCAGAATCAGAACGGCGAGTAATTGTCCATTCCATTTGCCCCATAAACATCCAGTTATTATTTCTATTTGTATTGTTATCATAATTATATAAATTTGTATTCCAATTTGCAGGACTCGCGGCATAGCCATAATCACTTACATACATTAATCCTATTTTTGCATCGTATGTAGTATTTAATGCTGGATTTACTATTTCATTTTGATATGTTTGTTTTACTGGAACATTATATATGTTATCTATTATATTACCTCCAACTTTCCAGTTTGTTGTTGCAATTAAATTATTCCATTTACTTCCTATATTATCAAGAAAATTTTGATTTAAATTTATTGTATTTAATTCACTTTCGCTCCATGTATTTGTCCGCGTACTATTATTCCAATAATATCTATCAATTGTTGTTTTTGTTCCTTTATAATAAGTTGAACTTGTGTTACTATATACTCTATTGGAATATTCTCCATTTGTTCCCAATAAGTCACTATTTGCATATTCATATTTTATCAATTTAACTTGGTTACCAAATACTCCAATGATACGATATAAGTTATCATTTGGGCACGTTGTATCATCTGATCCAAAGCATACATAATTATTTGGGTTTGCTCCACTATAACGATAACTATAATCTGCCGATTCAAGCGCACCATACGTACCTTGTCCATCGTGATAATATAATCCGTTTTCACCATCACTTGAATACAAACCTTTGATATAATCTGCTAAGTGTTCTTTATCAGATTCTTTATCAAAATAAACATAGCATTTGTCTGATGTATTTGCTTGCATTATTACTTTATTTGTTTTACTATCCCATGTAAGAGTACTATTATTTTCACAATCAGATAATTTTTCGTTAAAAATATAACCCTCCTGCGGCCAAGACGAATCACTTGATACTTGATACTCTCCACTATTTTCTTCTGTTTCATACATCATTGTTAAAACACTATTGTTAATAACTTGTGAATTATTAATAGTATTTTTATATACTATTTTTTTATTATTTGGAACATAATATAAATATAATGTAATAATACTTAAAAATATTATTAAACCTAGTAATAATTTTTTCATTAATACACCTCATTTATTTTATACAGATATATTATAAACTATTTTTTTATTTTACACCAGTGTATAAAAGACTTGGCTGTTTTATTTTTTTATAATAAGTGATAAAGAGGGCGATAATTCTTGAAAAAACTAAAAAGCAAAGATATTTTAGCGATTAATTTAAAATATTATAGATATAAAAATAATTTATCACAAGAAAAATTTGCAGAAATGTTGGGAAGTACATTACCATATATTAATCAATTGGAAAATGGTAGAAGAAAGCCGACATTAGAACTTTTAGATAAATTTGCTAGTAAACTGGATATTACTAGCGCTGAATTAATTACTTATAACGAAAAACATAATATTTTAGCAAAAAGAATTGATGAAAAAAAATAACACTATCGATTTGTGACGGTGTTATTTTTTATACAAAACTCTTGTTAGAGCTTGTTTATATTCTCTAGATTCTTCTTCTAGTTCTGGGGATAAAGGTGCTTTATGTTCAATAATTTCATGAAAAAATTCATTAATCAAACAATATAAATAGACATCTCTTGATTCACACATATTTAAAGCTCTATGTGATTTTTTTGTTAATAATGCAGCATTATCAACTTGTAATTTACCACCTTCAGATTTTTCATCTACGTGATGAATTGTTAATTTATTTTGTTTTGTTATTTGATAACTTAGCCAATCATATATTGTGGGCTTATATATTTCTATTAATTGTTGTAATAATATTTGACTTTCATTAGTATAGATCTTGCCCATATTTCCTCCTTATGAAAAAGCACTGAGAAAATTCTCAATGCTAGAATTTATTGTAAGAACATTATAAAAGAAATTACAAAGAAAAGAATTCCAAGTACCATTGTTGCACGGCTTATAACTAGTTCTAAACCTCTTTCTTTAGCATGTTGGAACAAATTTTCATTACCACCAGTAATTATTTGTCCAGCATCACTTGCTTTGTTACCTTGTAAAAGTACAATGGCAATTAACAAAATTGATACAACTAATAATATATTTTCTAACATATTTTCACATCCGTTTCGCTAATAATCTAACATATTCTGAAGAAAAAAGCAATATTACTTTTCTTCTTCAGATTCGCTAGATTTTGGTTTTCTACCTCTTGATGGTTTCTTTTCTTCAACTTCTTTAGTATTTACTTCTTTTTCAATGGGTTTAATTTCTCCAGTGGTTACAATAGATTCAATTTGTTCTTTAGTAATTGTTTCATATTTCATTAAAGCTTCACTAAGTTTAAATATTAAATCTTTATTTTCTTTAATAATTTTCTTAGCTTTTTCGTAACATTCTTCGATTATCTTACGAGTTTGTTCATCTATTTCTAAAGCAACTTGATCAGAGAAATTCTTAGATTTAGCATAATCTCTTCCTAAGAATACTCCTTCACTTTTTTCTTCATATTGAACAGGTCCTAAGTCACTCATACCATATTCAGTAACCATGCTACGAGCAATCTTTGTTGCTCTTTTAATATCATCACTAGCACCAGTAGAAATTTCTCCTAGAAACATTTCTTCACTAACACGTCCACCAAGTAGACCAGTTATTTGAGCAAGTAATTCATCTTTAGTTAAAACAGCAATCTTTTCTTCTTTAGGAAGCATCATAGTATAACCACCAGCCATACCTCGAGGAATGATTGTTATTTTATGTACTTCTTGAGCATCTTCTAATTTTAAACCAATAACAGCATGTCCTGCTTCATGAATTGAAACTAATTTCTTTTCTTTGTCAGTAATCTTTCTAGTAGTTTTAGCAGGTCCAAGCAATACTCTATCGGTTGCTTCATCTATTTCATCCATTGTAATTTCATTTTTATTACGACGTACAGCAAGTAAAGCTGCTTCATTTAATAGATTTTCTAGATCTGCTCCACTAAAGCCTGGAGTTCTAAGACTTAAGTTGTCTAATTTAACATCTTTAGCCAATATTTTATTTTTTGCATGAACTTTTAATATTTGTTCTCTTTCGTTAGCATCTGGTAGACTTACTGTAACTTGACGGTCAAAACGACCTGGACGAAGCAATGCTGGGTCAAGAACGTCAGGACGGTTAGTAGCAGCAATGATGATTATACCCTCATTTTCCCCAAATCCATCCATTTCTGTTAATAATTGGTTTAATGTTTGTTCTCTTTCATCATGCCCACCACCAAGGCCAGTTCCTCTTTGGCGACCAACAGCATCTATTTCATCGATAAATATTAAACATGGCGCATTACGTTTTGCTTCTTTAAACATATCACGAACACGACTTGCTCCAACACCAACGAATAATTCAACAAAGTCAGATCCACTAATAAAGAAGAATGGAACATTTGCTTCCCCAGCAATAGCTTTAGCAAGTAAAGTTTTACCAGTTCCTGGAGGACCTACAAGCAATACACCTTTTGGAATTCTTGCCCCCATTTTTTCAAATTTTTTAGGATTTTTTAAGAAATCTATTAATTCTTCAACTTCTTCTTTTTCTTCTTTTAATCCTGCAACATCTTTAAAACTTTTTTTATCATTTTCATTACTTAAACGAGCTTTACTTCGTCCAAAGTCCATAGAATTTTTATTAGTACTTGCAAGTTTCATAAACAAGAAATACATTACAACTACTAATAATACTAAAGGTAAAACATTTACTAAAATATATAGTAACATATTTTCCCCTGGGTCAGCATTAGTATCATATTCTGCAACATTATTTTCTTCAATTAATGCCAAAATATTATCTAATTCTGTGCCAACTGCTTTGGCGGTAAATGCTTCAGTAGCACTATATCCTTCAAGCTTTCCTTCAATATAGTAAATACTTTCATTACTTTTTGGTGTTACTGTAATTTCTGTTACATTATTTTCTTTTAATTCTGTAATTAACTCACCAGTTGTAAGTTCATTTACTTTTGTCCCTTGCATATTAAGGGCAAATATTACAATTATTACCACAAAACCTAATACTAGGT
>CALVUU010000130.1 GCA_944363655.1 uncultured Bacilli bacterium
GGCTCTTTTTTTCCACTAGATTTTAAATATTCAATATAATCTCCACCAAAATCAACAAATTCCTTTTTTCTCCTTTCAAATTCTTTATTTAAAAGTTTAATAAAATTGTTTAATTTATCACTTTGATTAGTAGTAAATACATCTGCTACATGTGGAATCTTTTGCATATATTTTAATGTTTCAGAACCAAAATCCGCAATATAAATATTTACTTCTGCTGGTGAATGATGCATCACAACAGAATAAATAATCGTCGACAACAAGTTTTCTTTCCCACTACCAGGAATACCATATATTAATGTATTGCCACTTTCTGTTAAATTTAAAGTGACAATACCTTGCTTTTGCTCGCTCGGAGCATCATATTCACCAATAGTTGGAATGATAAAGTAAGGTTTGTAAATCTTATTGTACTTTACATCCAATTCATCAACTTTAATAAAATCATTAAGAGATGGTAACCACAACTTTCTCACTAAAATATTTTCTTTTATAGCTAAATTATGTAAATACTTAACTATATTAGTAAGTTGATCACCATACTCATTCTTTAGTTCGTTTTTTTTAAGTGAATCACTTATTGATTTAATTACATTTCCAGTATTGTCAATAAAATTAATTGAGTCATCTATCTTCCTTATAATTCTCTCACTCGGAATATAAGGAGCTCCTGCCCATCCAGATTGCCCTATATCAAAATATTCATCATAACCAACTTGTAAATAAAATCTTCCTGCTTCTTTTAAACTAGCAGCTTCCGGTCTTTTTAACATCTCCATACTATCTGCCCTACTTTGAACTTTCAAACAAACTTTAAATTTTGAATTACTCCAAATTTGATCGTTAACAACTCCACTTGGCTTTTGAGTTGCAAGTATTAAATGTACACCCAAACTACGTCCAATACGAGCTGTTGAAATTAATTGACTCATAAATTCTGGTTGTTGACTTTTTAACTCAGCAAATTCATCGCTTATTATAAATAAATGTGAAATTGGCTCATTAATAGCACCTTCCCTATACAAACGTTGATACTTATAAATATCCATAGTACTTTCACCTAAACTATCACGAACTTCATTAAACTTCGTTTGACGTCTTGTTAACTCGCTTTGAATAGAAACCAACGTTCGATTCATTTCACTAACATCTAAATTGGTAATTGTTCCTGCTAAATGAGGAATACAAATTCCTGTTTCTCTATTTTCAAATGCACCAGCCAAACCACCACCTTTGTAATCAATCAATACAAATTGAACTTCATAAGGATGATAGTTTATAGCCATAGATAAAATATAAGTAATTATAAATTCTGATTTACCAGATCCTGTTGATCCTGCAATTAAACCATGTGGTCCGTCTTTTTTTTCATGCAAATCTAACTTAAATAAATCTCCATTCTTATGAACCCCTATCAAAGCTTGTAAACTAACTGTTGGATTATTAGTAACCCATCTATTTGTAATATTAAATTGCTCAATTTTCCCAAGTTGATACATCTCCATAAATGAAATGCTGTTAGGTAACTGTGTAGCTTCTTCCTTACTTTGAATAGGTATATTAGATATATTTCTCGAAAAATAATCCATATTAAGTGAAGAAACATACTCCGCTTTAAATTTATTACCGGTATTGCATTTTAATTCCCTACTAAACAATCCACATTCAATATCATAAATACCTGCAAATACTTCACTCTCCTTAGGCAAATTTTTCATATTTTTCTCAAATAATATTAAAGAAAAGCCATAATTTATTTCGCTGTCTAAAAAATCTTCAAAAAATTTATTATTTTTAACTTTCTTAAAAGAATCTGTAATAATCAAATAATATGGATAGTAATTAATTGTATTCTTATTATTTATGTTATTACTAACTTTTTCTTCATTTTCACTACCGTTTTTTTTATTTTTCCTCTCGATATATATAGAATCCAAAAAAGAACAAATATTTTTAACTTCTTCAGAATTTATAGCAAAAAATCTTACTTTCTTATCATCACTAAAAGAATGTGGCAAAAATTTAATATATTCCCATCTTTCGCAATTATTTTCATCAGTTAATAAAACAATTTTTAAATCCAAAGCACTATGAAAAGTAATAATTTGTAATAAAAGAGAATTTATAAAATCATCTTCAAACTTACAATTTATTAAAAATGTAAAAATTTTATTTTTTTTAAAAGATACTGTAATAGGAACATCATTTAACAATTTATACTTCTCTGGTAATTTGTAAACGATCTGTTCAAGATTATCATCATCTAATTGAAAATGTTCTTCAGGAGCATTAATTGTAAGCATACTTTCAATGCTACCTAAGCCTAACCTAATCTTCAAAAAATCATCATCGTTTATTTCTCTGTTCCATAAATCTCTACTTTTTTGTTCAATAATTTTTATGCAATCATAAGAACTAATACTATTTTCACTTAATATTTGAATTTCTTGTTTTAAAATAGACTTAATTTCAGTTTCTTTTTTATTAATATATTCCATATACTTATTTTGTCGTAAATTTTCTCTTTTAATTCTTTTTTTCTTCTGATAGTTAACTGTTAATTTAGGAATTAAAATACTACCAATAATCATTGCAACAATCATAAGGATTGATGGAATTGAATCAATCCAGCCTCTAGTTCCCCTACTGATATTATAGTAAACATTATATCCAGTCATAAAAGATGATGATAAAATAACTAAGCTAGAACCTATACTTAACAAAAAAGGTAAATCTTCATTATTATTCTGATTAACCGGTGGTGGATCAATATTTATAACTTTTTCCTCATTCAATTGATATATACGAGGTGTATGGGAAAAGTAGTCATCATCATCATATAAAGAAATATTTTTTTTATCTTCTTCTACAGGAGAAACAGCTCGATTATCAATTTCATATAAATTTTTTACTATAATAAGATTAGATGATAATTCCAATTGATTGTTAGGATTATTAACCTTAAAAAAGTTATTCATCCAAATAATTTTTAATCCATTGATAAAAATAATGTCGCCTGTTTTTAAATTAGTGGTTGTGCTAACTCTTTTATCATTTAAATATACTAAACAACTAGGATTTTCATTAACTAATAAATACCATAGATTATTTTCTCTTCTTATTTCACAATGAAAAGGGAAAACTAAATTATTATGTAGTAATAAATTACAATTAAAATCCGCTCCAATAGATATAGAATTAATTGACTCTGTCGTAACATTAAAAGATGTATTATCTATACTAGGTAGAGCAAAAAGCAAAGTAAAATTAGAAGTTCCAAACATAGACAAAGGAATGCATGAATAATTATCTATAAATGTTTCTGAACAAATATTATCAGAAAAATTAATATGTACATTTTCACTGTCACGAAGAAGCCATTTTCCGTCAATAGCTTCTATATTAATTAAATGCTCTAACTTAGTATCGGATGATTTATACGAAAATAAAAAAGCTCCTTCAACTTTTTCTGGCAAATTATATTTTTTAATTCTATCTTTATTAACAATATAAATTTTCATAATCAAGCTCCTATTATTACAAATAATTATATCATTAATATATTTTTCTTACAATTATTTGTTGTAAGAAAAGCAAATAAAAACACTATTTAATTTAATAGTGTCCATTAAATATTAGGAAATTAAGCAATCACCTGTCATTTCTTTAGGAATATCCAATCCTAATAAATAAAGAATTGTTGGAGCAATATCTGCTAATTTTCCATTTTTAACTCTAATATTTTCCTTAGTAATTATACAAGGAACTGGATTAGTAGTGTGACTAGTAACGGGATTATGATTTTCATCCC
>CALVUU010000131.1 GCA_944363655.1 uncultured Bacilli bacterium
GTTTTAAAGCATACTCTTTATTATGCATATAATAAAAACATCTCCTTTCCAAAGAGATATTATACAATATATATCGGAATCTTTTTTATTAATGATAAGGTATCTTTTTAAAAAAGGATTAACAAATTAACAAAAATAATTGCATTAATAATTGTTTTTGTGTTATATTATATATAGAAACGAAGATAAAGGATAAGTAATTATATAGTAAATATATAGAGATTTAGTGGTTGGTGGAAACTAAATATGGATATATAATGAATCTACCTTTGGAGTTAGATATGATTATCTCGGGTAAAACCGTTATATAAATGAGTTATAAAGGGTGGTACCGTGCTAATTGCACTCCTTGGTATCACCCTTTATTTTTTTTAAGGAGAGAGATTATATGATAGACATGCATTATGATTTATTATCAGTATTATATTATTGTTATTTACGTAATGATTTTAGGTATGTAGAAAAGTTAAAAGAATATTTTAATGAAGAAAATGTTCATGGTTTAGTTGCTAATTTGTATTTTATGAGTGAGGAAGAAATGCAAAGAGAAATGAATGGTAGGAAAATAGATGTAGTAGAAATGTTTAAAATATCTACCGAATTATTTAAAAAATATTTTCCTAATTTAGACGTAGTTTTTAGTATTGAAGGATGCGACTATATAAAAGATATAAATGAATTAAAAAAACTTTATGAATTAGGACTTAGAAGTATATTGTTAGTTTGGAATAATGAAAATAAATATGGTGGAGGTACTTATGCAACTAAAGGATTAACTGAAGAAGGAAAAAATTTTATTATTGAAGCAATAAAGTTAGGTATAGCAATTGATTTATCACATATGAATAGAGAAACTTTTAAAGATACAGTTAGTATATTAAAACAGTTAAAAGAGTTAAATCCTAAAGTAATAGTAAGTCACTCGGATGCATATGAATTATTTAATCATCCAAGAAATATAACTGATGAACAAATAAAAATGTTAAAAGAATTTAATCCTGTAATAGGATTAGTAAGTTATTCTATGTTTATAACAGATAAAGATGAAGATATTTATGTATTAAAAAATAAATATTTAAATCATATAAAACATGTAATTGATATATTAGGAATAGATTGTGTTGGTATATCTAGTGATGATATGGAATATGATAGTGTTTTACTTGGTAATAGGGTAGAAAAAATAATATTTCCTTATAAGGATTTAAAAAAAGAAATATATAGTTTATTAATAAAAGAATTTAGCAAAGAAGATGTAAATAAAATAATGGAATTAAATATTAAAAATAAATTATTTGAAGAGGTGTAGTATGATAGATATTAAATTAATAAGAGAAAATAGAGAATTAGTAAAAGAAAATATTAAGAAAAAGTTTCAAGATGAAAAGTTAGGTTTAGTTGATGAAGTTTATGAATATGATAAGACATATCGCGAATATAAAGTTTGTGGTGATAACTTAAGAGCTAAACGTAATGATTTAAGTAGTCAAATTGGTAGTTTAATGCGAGAAGGTAAAAAGGATGAAGCGGATGCAATAAAGAGAGAAGTAAGTGAAATTAATAATCGAATCGATGAGTTAGAAGAAAAGGAAGCAAGACTAGAAGAAGAAATAAAAAGTAGAATGATGGTTATAACTAATATAATTGATTCTAGTGTACCAATTGGTAAAGATGATAGTGAAAATGTTGAAATAAAACGTTTTGGTGAGGCAGTAGTTCCCAACTATGAGATACCATATCATGCAGAAATTATGGAAAATCTTAATGGCTGGGATAAAGATTCGGCAGGACGGACTAGTGGAAATGGTTTTTATTATTTAATTGGTGATATAGCAAGACTTCATAGTGCAATGTTATCTTATGCAAGAGACTTCATGATTGATAAAGGTTTTACTTTTTGTATTCCTCCTTTTATGATTCGTAGTGATGTTGTTAATGGAGTTATGTCTTTTCAAGAAATGGATGCCATGATGTATAAAATTGAAGGAGAAGATTTATATTTGATTGGTACTAGTGAACATTCTATGATTGGAAGATTTAAAGATCAAATAATTAAGGAAGATACATTACCCATTACAATGACTTCTTATTCCCCATGTTTTAGAAAAGAAGTCGGTGCTCACGGTATCGAAGAGCGAGGAATTTATAGAGTTCATCAATTTGAAAAACAGGAAATGATTGTTTTGTGTAAGCCGGATGAATCAATGGATTGGTATGAAAAAATGTGGAAATATACAGTTGAGTTATTTAGAAATTTAGATATACCGGTTAGATTACTTGAGTGTTGTAGTGGAGACTTAGCTGATTTAAAAGTTAAATCTTGTGATGTTGAGGCATGGAGTTCAAGACAACAAAAATATTTTGAAGTAGGATCTTGTTCTAATCTAGGAGATGCTCAAGCAAGAAGACTTGGAATTAGAACGAAAGGAGAAAATGGAACATATTATCTTCATACTTTAAATAATACAGTTCTTGCATCAAGTAGAGCAATAATTGCTCTTTTAGAAAATAATTATCAAAGTGATGGAAGTGTATTAATACCTAAAGTATTACAACCATATATGGGTGGTAAAGAAGTATTAGTTCCTAATAAGTAAAAATGATTTTTTTAGAGGTTTTGGGAGTATTTGTTGGTAATGTTATTTCAACATATGCAATAAGAAGTTACATAATTAATAAAAATAAAGATGATTTTGATAAAATAGCTGGTAAATATAACTTTTCTAATGATTTATGTGAATATATGGAAAGTAATTTAGGCAAGAAAATGGTTTGGTATGATTATATTCCTGTATTTAATACTATTTTAGCTTTAGCTGATTTAGTTTTAAGGAAAAAAGAAATGCAACTATTTGAGGATGAAATAAAATCATTTGAAACTGATTTTGGCCCAATTAGTGATTTGGATTTAAATGAATTAAAAGAAGAAGCTAAAATGAAAGAATATTTTGTAGGTTATTATTTAGAAGGAAGACCAATTGTTATATATTTTTATTATGATGGTGCTGATAATTTAGTTATTGGTGAGGCAGGATCTTCTTTTAATAGCTTAACTGTTCAACAAAGAGCGGATATATTAATGCGTTTATTATATGAAATATATAATGGATCTAAAGAATATATTAGTTGTTCGAGAATAAAAGAAGTTTTTACAGATAATATGGTTAAAAATTTACTTAATACATTTGAAAGAGATGATCTTACTTATGTTATAGAGAAAAAATTAGTACGGAATAAATCTAAGTAACATTTTGAGGATAAATGATAGATTATGTCGAATGATTACTACTTTTGTCGAATTGCTTGCAAATAAAAAAAATACTGGTAGAATTGATAGTGAAAGCGGGTTTTGGTAATTAAAAATAGTACAATTTTAAATTTTATACTTTTTTCTATCCTACACGGTCATGGGCTTAGATCTATGAAATTCACAACCTTTCTACACAACTTTATTTCACACTCATCAAAATTCCGCTTTCACAATTTTTGATAGTGTGATAAAATAAGGTTCTAAGGAGTGAAGTGTTATGAATAAACCAGATCTTTGCATTGCTAAAAATAGAGAAAAAGTAGATATAAAACATATCAATTTAGATATGGATATAAAACCTGTTTTTAATGGTAAAAAATATTTTCTTAGAACTTATGGATGTCAAATGAATGTTCATGATTCTGAAGAAATAAAATATTATTTAGAAAAGTTAGGATTTACTGCTAGTGAATCTTTAGAAGATGCTGATATAGTTGTTCTTAATACTTGTGCAATAAGAGAAAATGCTAAAGATAAAGTATTTGGTTATTTAGGTAGATGTAAGCATTTAAAAAAGAATAAAAAAGATTTAATTATTTGTTTATGTGGATGTTTAATGGAGCAACCTAGTGAAGTTGATGCCATAATGAATAACCATAAATATGTTGATATAGTTATTGGAACTCATAATTTATGTGATTTACCTAAGCTTATAATTGATGCAAATGGTAAACAAAATGTTGAAGTATATTCTAATAGTGATAAAGTATATGAAAAAGTTAAGTATAGTAGAGATTCTAAAATATCAGCTTGGATTAATATTCAACTAGGATGTGATAAATTTTGTACTTATTGTATAGTTCCTTATACTAGAGGTCGTGAGCGAAGTCGCAAGATGGAATGTATTTTAGAAGAGGTGAAAGAATTAAAAAAACAAGGATATATGGAAATAACTTTACTTGGTCAAAATGTTAATGCTTATGGTAAAGATTTAAATTTAGGTTATGATTTTGCCACCTTACTTGAGGAAACTGCTAAAATAGGTATTCCCCGAGTTAGATTTGTAACTAGTCATCCTTGGAATTTTACGGATAAAATGATTGATGTTATTGCTAAGTATCCTAATATTATGCCCTATGTTCATTTGCCTATTCAATCAGGTAGTGATGAAATACTTAAAAAGATGAATAGAAGATACACAGTAGAAGAATATAAAAAGTTATTTAATACAATTAAAGAAAAAGTGGCGGGAGTTAGTATTACTACTGATATTATTGTTGGTTTTCCTAATGAAACTAAAGAGGATTTCAAACGTACTTTAGATATTGTAGATTATTGTAAATTTGATGGAGCATATACATTTATATTTTCTCCAAGAGTTGGGACTGCTGCAGCATTAATGGAAGATAAAGTTAGTATGGAAGAAAAAGAAGATAGATTACATTTATTAAATGAACGAGTTAATAAATATTCTTTAGAAAGTAATAAAAAATATTTAGGAAAAATAGTTCCAGTTTTAATAACTGGAACTAGTGATAAAGGTGAAGATAAAGTATGTGGTTATACTGATACAATGAAGTTAGTAAATGTAACTGGTTCAAAGGATTTAATCGGAAAAATTGTTGATGTAAAAATTACTGATGCTAAGAGTTTTAGTTTAGATGGGGAAGTTTTAAGCGATGAATAGAGAAAGTAAAAATTAAAGTATTGATTTATTAAGAAAAGTTTGAGTTCAGTTTAATAAAACTTGTGAAATAAAGAAAATTTATCAGTGTTATTCAATAGTTAATAAAGATAGTATTCGGTTAATATCAAATTATTACTTAAAATGACAATACAGTAATTTTGTTCAAGATTTGGAAACAAAGTGGAGAGATGAAATAACTAATTTTAATACAAGATTAGTTTCTTTTTATGATGTCAAAAACCAACAGTCTAACAAACAAAATAAAAAAAGAGAAGCCTATGAGTAAATCTCAATTGACTTCTTTTTCTGCCAATAATCTACCACAATTAACACAAAATGTTAATTTTAGGACATCTACTAAATATTCTATGCAAGAAAATAATTCTTTAAAACTATAGGAACAAGTACAAGAAATTTATGAAAATTATTATTTTTAAAAAAATTTTATCTCTAATAAAATAAATATAAATTAAAAATTTATATTTATCAAATCTGTTGTAACTCTCTTTTTTCCAATAGATAGTCCATTTCCGTCCCAATCAATTATAATAAAATCAATTTTAATTGAATTAATTTCGCTTATTCCATTTTTTTCTAATGATGATCTTAAATAGGAAATTCCATTAGTTGATTTTGTCCCTGGTTGCAGAGTTACGGAGTATACAGTAGCCATGTCATAACCGTTAACATAAGAAAAATGATTTCTTTGAATAACTTTAGGAACATCCGAATTATTTTCTACAAGTAAATCTAAAGTGATAAAATTTTTACCGCTATAATCTAGTCCTTTAGCAGTAATTTTTACACCTTCATTATCATATAAAACTTGATTTTTTGTTACATAACTTTTTTGCTCTTTTTCACAATAACAATCTATACTATCTGCATTTTTTAAAACATACCCATCATCACAAGTTTTTAAACATGCTTTTAGTTGTGGCTCGTAGTCATTATCTATATTATCTCCTGTATTGTTTTGACTATTGTTATTACTTGTATTAAGATTGTTTTGATTATTATCTATATTATTTGGTTTTTCATTTGCGTCTTCATTATTTGTAATAGAATTATCAATAGTTGGTTCATCTTCATTTAGTTCATTATTTAAATATAGTTTTTTTACATAATCTTCAATACCTGATATATAACCTCTAATCCCATTAGATGTTTCTATTTCTATCCATTTATATTCACTAGTGGTATTTTCACTTAATACGTCATATATTTCTCCTTGATAAACTTTTCCTATAATATCACTTGAAATATTAGGATTTTCTCTAATATTTATATATTCGGTTATGATTTCAACTTGATTTTTAGTTTCATCTCTTAAGTTAGTTTGTACTTCATCTTCTTTAAATAAAATAAATATAGTTAAAATTATTCCTATAATTAAAATTATACTTATTAATATTAAAATTAATTTTTTTTTACTCTTTTTAACTTCTTTATTCTTTTTAATTTTTGCACCACAATGAATACATTTTTTAGAAGTATCACTTACTTCTTTTCCACATTCAAAACATTTAATTAAAGCCATATTTTAGTTCACTTCCCTTACTTTAGTATTATAACATAAGATATATAATTTAAGGGAAGTTTTTAAAAAAAATGATAAAAAAAGAGTGATGTTTTATCACTCTTGATATTCAATTTGGTAGCGGGAGAGGGACTCGAACCCCCAACATTTCGGGTATGAACCGAACTATCTAGCCAGTTGATATATCCCGCCGTGTGTTTCAATAAGACTAGTAGTTTTACTACATCTCTTTGAAATTCATTAATAATATATCATAGTTGCTTTATTTTGACAATACTTTTTGGCAATTTTTTCTCGGACTCTTTTATTTGTACTTTTAATAAAAATTTTGTCTATTTTTTAAATATTTTGATACTTTTATTGAAATTAATTGTTTATTTGTTATAATTAATAGAAAAAAGTGAGGGATATATATGATTAAAACTAAAAATACAGGAGATTTAATAATTATATCTGGTACTACTTGTGCTGGTAAAGGTACTGTAATAAAGAGATTGCTTGCTAATCATAATGATATAGTTTTATCTACTTCTTATACATCAAGAGAAAAAAGAGAATCAGAAATAGATGGAGTAGATTATTATTTTGTTTCACAAGAAGAGTTTGAAAGAAAAATAAAAAATGGTGATTTTTTAGAATATGCTCAAGTACAGTATGGGGCTTATTATGGTACTCCAAAAAAAGAAGTATTAGAATTACTTGATAGTGGTAAAGATGTAATATTAGAAATAGATGTTCAAGGGGCAAAACAAATAAAGGAAATTTATCCTGAGACAGTATTAATATTTGTTATGGCTCCATCCATGAGAGAAGTAAAAAGAAGAATAATGATGAGAGGTGATGAGAATATTGATCAGATTATTTCTAGATTTAAGGTCGCTTATAATGAGATAAATCAAATAAATACATATAATTATGTTGTTGTTAATGATGATTTAGATAAAGCTGTTTTTAAGATAGAGGCGATACTTGTTAGCGAAAAACTTCGGGTTGATAGAATAGAAGAATTAAATGTAGAAAATGAAGAAGAAATAATTCATGAACTTTTAATTGATAAAGAATTTGATAATAGTAAAAATTATGAATAAAATAATTAGTGTAAAAAAACAATTAACTACCCATGGTTAATTTTTTTTGATTGTTTATTTTATAATTATTTATATAGTCTAACAGTTATCATTTTGCAATGATTTAAATAATTATATATAGTTCGACAAGATATTTAAGTGTTTCTTGTTATACTAAAATAAAGGTTGGTTGTTTATGAAAGATAAAAAGAATTTAGGTTTACTTTTAGTTGCGGGTATTACCCTTATTATAGTAACTCTTGGTGCAACATATGCTTTCTTTCAAAATCAAGGTAGTGATAGTGGAAGAATTGATACAAGTGTTATAACAGGTACAACTGATCTATTATCATTTAATTTTGGTGATCAAATATATATTCAAGCTAACCAAGATAACTTTGGTGCGTCTATGGGTAATCTATCAGATAGTACAACTGGTACAGCTTTACTTAGAGCAGGTGATACAACAAGTAGTACAAGTGCAACATATAATATATATTTAATAATAGAAGAAAATGATTTTATTTATACAACTACTGATGGTACACCAGAGATATTACTAAATGTAACAGATCCCAATGGAAACAGAGTAGAAAACATAACAGGATTAGTCCATTATGAAGATGGTTTTGATATAACAACAAGAACTGGAGGATTCTTACTTGTTCCTGATTATGAGATAAGTGCAACAAATGCAAGTGAAACAATACATGATTGGAATATTGAAGTAACTTTAGTAAACTTAGATACAGACCAACAAGCAAATACCAATAAAACATTAACAGGAAAACTATATATAACCCAAGATAAAATGAGTAGTTATGAACTAGCAGAGATTAATAATATAGAATCAACAACAACATATAATAGTATAAGAGTAACACCTGATGTAAAAGTAGGTAGTGGAAGTATTGATAAATACTATTATGGAATAGAAGAAGTAACTAATACAAGAAGTATAGATACAGTAGAATTTATAGAAAGTAATGAAGATAATTATGAATTTACAAATTTAAAATCAAATACAGAATATAAAATATATAGTTATGTAGTAGATTCTAATAATATAAAATCCAATGTATATGAAACAAATGTAACAACTAATGAATATGTTGCCCCAACAGTTGATGGTGTAACACATAGTGTTACCTTAAATAGTATCACAGTAAATGTAACTGCTAGTGGTGGAAGTAATAATGTAACTAAATACATGTATAAGATAAATGATAATGATTGGATAGAATCAAGTAATAATGCATATACATTTACCAATTTAACAGATTCAACCGAATATGATATAAGAATAAAAGTAGTAGATAGTGAGAACTATGAATCAACAGAATATTATGAAGCCATAACAACAGAAATATATGTATTACCAGTAGTAACAAGTGTAAATGCAAGTACAACATGGAATAGTATAACATTAACACCAAGTGGGATTAATGGGACAAATACAATAGACCATTATGAATATTCCATAAATAATGGTGCGTATCAAACAAGTAATGTATTTAGTAATTTATCAGAAAATACAAACTATACTATCAATGTCAAAGCCATTGATAGTGATAATAGAGAATCAAATGTATATACATTACAAGTAAGAACCGATACATACACTTTACCAACGATTAGTATAAATTCATCAGCAACAACAAATAGTATAACAGTAAGTGTTAGTGCTACTCCTGGAGATGGTAATATAGTAAGTTATCATTATTCAAGAGATAATGGAAGTAACTATACAACAAGTACAAGTAATAGTTATACATTTAGTGGTTTAACAAGTGGAGCAACATATTACTTAAGAGTATATGTAACAGATAGTAGTGGAAGAACTTCAAGTGTTGTAACAAGAACACAAGCAACAACATATGTAAATCCAAGTGTAAGTAATGTAACAGCAAGCAATATAACAAGTGATAGTATAACAATAAATGTAAGTGCAAATGGAGGAAGTAATAGTATAAGTAGATATTATTACTCAAGTAATAATGGTTCTACATGGGTAAATAGTACAAGTAGTAGTTATACATTTACGGGATTAAGTGCTGGAATTACATATAATTTTAGAGTATATGTAACAGATACAGTGGGATATGAATCAGAACAAAAAACAGTAAGTGCTACGACGGAAAATTTTACGTTTGCTGATTATATAAAAGAAGAAGTATATACAAGCGATGGAGTAAACGGATTATATTATCATGATGGAAGTGGAACATATGGTAGTCAAGAAGCAGGAGATACTTCATATCGCTATGCAGGAGCCAACCCAAATAATTATGTATGTTTTGGTTCGACAGCGGGAACATGTCCAAGTGATAACTTGTACCGGATAATTGGAGTATTTGGGAATCAAGTAAAATTAATAAAGGCAACATATGCACCAAGTAGTTTATTAGGAACAGACGGAGCATATCGGTTATCGTATTATTACTATTGGAATAATAGTACATATGTAAATGTATGGAGTCAAAGTAATTTAAATACAGTAAACTTAAATACAAATTACTTGAATAATATAGGAAGTACGTGGAGTAGCAAAATAGCAACAACAAATTGGAAAGTTGGAGGAATGGCATGGAGTCAAACAAATACAGCAAAACAATACTATACAACGGAATTAGGAAGTAGTTCAAGTAGTACAACATATAGTGCAAAAATAGGATTAATGTATGTAAGTGATTATGGATACGCAGCAGATCCAAGTTATTGGACAACAGAGTTGTATAATTATGAACCATCAAAAAGTTCAAATTGGCTAGCAGGAATAACAGAATGGACAATTTCCCGCTGTTCGGACAATACGTATTATGCGTTCAACGTGTACGACTCAGGTCGTGTGCTCTACTACTACGTCAGCAACATCGGCAGCCTCGGCGTACGCCCGTCCTTTTATCTAAACTCCAATGTAACCCTCACCGGCGGATCAGGGAAAGAATCTGATCCCTACAAAATTAATTAAATAAGTGCTATATAATAGCATTTATTTTATGGACAAAATTTAAAATAATTGATATTATAGTGATGGTGATTGAAGTTGAAAAGTAATAAAGTATTATATATTATAATTGGAATATGTGTATTATTAGTTATAGGTTTATGTATATTTTTAGTAGTTAATCATAAAGAAGAAGTTATAAGTGATGGAGAAAAATTTAAAAAAGAATTTGAACAATATAATGGCCTTACTTATGAAGATACTAAAGAGTTAGTAATTGATGTAGAAATACCATTAGATAATCCTTTTATTTATAAAACTGGTAAAGAAATAGTTGAAGTATTAGATAATGAAACTGCTTATATATTATTTGGTTATTCTAGTTGTCCATTAACTAGAGCAGCAATAGAAACTTTAGTTGAATCTTTAGAAGAAGAAAATGTAGATAAGGTTTATTATGTTGATATAAGTAGCATGCGAGATGAATATGAAGCAGGAGATAGTATTATACCTGATAAAGTTAAAGATGGAGCTCCCGCATATTATGATATTTTAAATTTTTTTGGAGATAATTTAGAAAGATATTATGTATCTGATGAAACAGGATTTTACTTATATGATACTGCTGTTACAAGATTAAAATCTCCAACTTTTGTTGCTATTAGTGATGGTAAATTAGTTAGTATGCATGAAGAATTAGTTGATTCATATGACTATACTAATAGAGAACTTAACGAGGAAGAAAAAGAAGAATTAAGAGAAGAATATATAGATGTTATTGAATCTTTAAAAGAATAATTGAACTTGTTAAGTATATTTAAATATAGTATAATTTAACTAGAGAATGAAATGGGATGGTATAATGGCAAGAAAGAAAAAAGTTGTAATAGTTGATCAAGAATTGACACCTACAGTTTTATACACAAAAAAAGAAAAAAAAGGAAGTGTTATTTGGCTTGTTTTTATATTTGTAATTTTTATTGCAGTTGTCATTAAATTGCCAGAAATAACAGAATATGCGGAAAATTATTTTAATCCAGGATCTACAACTCCAGTAAATCCTAATAATCCAAATAATAATGATAATAATAGCGATGATGTTGTGAATAATGAAGAAGTAGAAGAATATCAACTAAGTGCTGATTTACAAATTACAGAAGATAATTTTAATTTATCTAATTTTGTTGTTAATAATAATCAAATTAGTTTTACAGTTACTAATACGGGAGAAGAAATATTAGATTTTTCAACTTTAGATTATTTTTTAAATTTATATAATGCTAATAAAATGCTTTTACAAAGAATAATGATAAATGATGAAATAGTACCTATCGGTGGGTCAAGTAATTTAGTTTATGATTTAAGTGATTCTAATATCACTACTATTACATTTATGGAAATAGAGGAAGAAGATTATCCTGCCCATGTAGTAGATGTTGATGATGCTGGAAATGGTATTTTAACATGTACTAAGGGATATGAAACGGTAAATTATTCACTTGCCAATAATTTAGTATATGCTATTTTAGATGTCTTTAGTGTAGAAGCAACTGATCCTAATTACAGTACTTTATATAGTAATTATCAAGCATTATCTATGACTTATAATACTATCGGGGGAATTGATTCAACAGTTAGTGTTATTGATAATGTTTTAATTTTTAGAACTAATATTAATTTAAGAACTGTTAGTAATAATTCATTTAATAGTATTATATATTATCCCCTTAATACTGATGCTAAAGTAATGAATTTTGAGTTAGAGGCAAATGGATATACATGTAATTAAGGAGGGGACTAATGAATTTACATATTAATGATTTTGAAGGTCCTTTAGATTTATTACTGCATTTAGTTAGAACCGCCAAGATGGATATTTATGAAATTGATACTAAATATATAATCGATAAATATTTAGAATTTATCGATTCAATAGATAAAAATGATTTAGATAATGCTAGTGAATATTTGGTTATGGCAGCAGAATTAATTCATTTAAAAAGTAGATTATTACTCAATTTAGAAAGTGATACATCTGATGAAGATAGTGAGTTTAGTATTAATAGTGAAGAAGATTTAAAAAATAAATTAATTGAATATGAAAGATATCAAAATGTAACTAATTTTTTAAAAGGATTAGAAGAAAAAAGAAGTGAATTTTTTACTAAGACTCCAGAGAATTTAAAAGAATATGTGGAAATAAATAATCATTTGGAGGGTTCTATGGATGCAGATTTATTAAAAGATGCTTTAGTAGAATTACAAAAAAGAATGATGTATCAAAAACCACTAAATACTAGGATTACAAGAAAAGAAATTAGTGTAGAAGAAAGAAAAGTTTATATAAGAGATATAATAAGTAAAAGAAAAAAAGTTAAATTTACGGATTTATTTGAAGATTATACAAAAGAAATGGTAGTTGTAACTTTTTTATCTATTTTAGATATGTGTAAGAATAGAGAAATTAAACTTAGTCAAAGAGAAAACTTTGGAGAAATATTGATAGAAAGGTATAATATAGATGAATAAAAAAGCAATATTAGAAGGATTACTTTTTGTTGTGGGTGATGAAGGTATAACACTTGATAATATTTGTGAAATAATTGGTATCAAGAAAAAAGAAGCTCAAGAATTATTAAAGGCTTTAAGAGAAGACTATAATAAAGAAGATAGAGGGATAAGAATTAGTTTTATGGGAGAATCTTTTAAACTGACAACTAAACAAGAACATAAAGAATATTATCAAAAACTTATTACTACTAAGGGTTCTAATGCTTTAAGTAATGCGGCATTAGAAACATTAGCAATAATTGCTTATAATCAACCAATTACAAGAATAGAAATTGATGAACTTAGAGGAATATCAAGTATTAATATAATAAGAAAATTAATGGCTAAAGATTTAATAAAAGTTAGTGGTAAAAGTAATTTGCCAGGTAAACCTAACTTGTATAGGACTACTTCTGAATTTTTAGATTATTTTGGGCTTGCTACTTTAAGTGACTTGCCAGAATTACCAAATGTCCAAAATGTTATAGAAGAACAAGATTTATTTACATCAATTTATAAAGAGGATAAAAATGAAGTTAAATGAAATAACCGAAAGTAATAAAATAATTAAAAATGAGAGATTTAGTAAAGATAATCTCTCATTTAATAATTTAAATGATATTAATTTTGAAAATTGTATATTTGATAATATAGTATTTGATAATTTAAATTTACAAAATATTATATTTAAAACTTGTGAATTTAATTCTTGTATATTTGATAATGTAAGTTTAAATAAAGTAAATTTTTTTAATTCTAAATTTATAAATGTTAGTTTTAATGATTCTATCATTAAAACTATGTTAATAGATGATTCTTTTATTATGGTTATGTCTTATCAAAATTGTAATATAAACTTTAGTAATATTAAAATTAGTAAAATAGAAGAAATAAGTATAAAAAATAGTAATTTAAATAATTTAGATTTTTATAATTCTAAAATAGATGTAATAGAAGTTTATAATAATAAAGTATCTAAAGTATATTTGTATAGTTCTAAGGTAGGTATGATAAAAGGGTGTTTAGAAAATATGAAAGGATTTTACATGTCTTTAGAACAAATATTAGATATAATTCATAAAATAGGGATAAATTTACATGAATGAATCATATTATTAGTATGGTGATAATATGACTTTAAAGAAAGTTAAAGTAATTAATGTAGTATTATTTTTTGCCTTGTCATTTTTATGGCATTTTATTTACGATTGGTTTCCTAATTTTTTTACTGCGATATTTTTTCCAGTTAATGAATCAATTTGGGAACATATGAAAATTATATTTGGAGTTATAGTATTTGGTTCTATTATTAGCTTATTTATTATGAATAAGTTTAAAATAAAATATAATAATTTTTATGTTGAAGTAGTTAGTAAAGCAGTATTAGGAGTTATATTTTATTTAATTATTTTTATTCCTTTATATAAGTTATTTGGAGAAAATATGTTTATTTCAATAACTTTAATGTTAATAACTTATATATTTGTTGAATTTCTTGGTTATAAAATACTTAAATTAGATGAATTAAATATTAAAATATTACCTATAATATTGATTATATTATGTTATATATTATTTACTTTACTTACTTATTATCCAAGACATAATTTCTTGTTTTTTGACGAGACTAGATTGCTTTATGGAATTCCTGAGGTAAAAAAATAACACAAAATTAATTATTTGTGTTATAATTTATTTGAGCCTGTATGGCGGAATTGGTAGACGCGATAGACTCAAAATCTATTTTCAGCAATGGAGTTCCAGTTCAAGTCTGGATACAGGCACCAATTTAAAATAATTCGAGCTAGAAATAGTTCGTTTTTGTTTGGAAAGTTTGTTTATTTTAAATACTATTTATGTTAGAATGTATATAGAAATTGATACTTATCAATTTTAGGAAAGGTAGTTTTTATGGAAAAAGGTAAATTAATAGTTATTGAGGGTGCTTGTGATGGTATTGGTAAAACTACGCAATATGTTGAACTTCGTAAACATTTGATTGAAGATGGTATTAATGTTGCTAGTCATCATTTTCCTTCCTACGGAACATATCAAGGAGCACCAGTGGAAAAATATTTACAAGGAGAATTTGGTAGTCCTAATGAATTGTCGCCATATTTTATAAATGGACTATATGCAATGGATAGAGGTATTACTTGGTATACTTCACTAAAAGAGTTGTATGAACAAGGTAAATTGATTTTACTTGATAGATATACAACATCTAGTCTAATCTACCAGGCGGCTTTAATTAAAGATATTGAAGAAAAGAAAAAGTTTATTGATTATGTAATAGATTTTGAATATCATAAAATTGGTGTAAAAGAACCTGATAGTGTTATATTTTTATATGCACCATTTGAATTAGTAACAGAAATTAGAAGTGTTAGAAAAGATAATGAGGGTATAACCAATGATATTCATGAAAGAGATTTAGAATTTATGCGAAATGCTTATGACAATGCTATGTTTATTGCTGATTATTTATCTTGGGATAAGATTAAATGTAATGATGGTGATAAATTTCGTGATGTTGAAGATATTCATGAAGAAATTTATAGTTTAGTTAGAAAACGAAAAAATTAGTAGTAAAGTATCAAACATAAGTTACAAAGTAACGACAAACCAACTATAGATTATTTTGACTTGTCAAAATAATCACGAAGCATTTCAATTGGAGATTTCCAATTAAGTGGTTGCATAGGAAAATTATTGTATTCTCTAAGATATAATTGCAACTGCTT
>CALVUU010000132.1 GCA_944363655.1 uncultured Bacilli bacterium
ATATGTAAAGAATCAGGGGAATAAAAAATATTTAACTGCATACACAAAAGATGATGTATAAGGTATCGAAAAATTTTGCAGATACCTTATCAAGCCCCGTTGCTTGCGGCGGGTTGTAGTTGACAAATAAAAATAAATCAGGTATATTTTTATTGATTGGTATTTAGGAAACTTTAGAAGCCCTAAGTCAAAATTTTATAATTAATGCGCGAAGTGAGGTGTGAGTGTGAAAACATTTAAGAAAAACTTACCTGAAGGAGTAAAAAAACAATTTAGTACTTATAAAGGTGTAAAGGTAAGATTAATTAATAAAAATACTAAGAAAAAGAATAAGTAATACTGGTCAATAGATCAGTTTTATTTAATGTAGGAGTAAAGTATGAAAAAATATATGGATGATTATATTAAGTATGTTGATGCTAATAAAAAGAAAGTAAATAGTGAAGAAATGTTAGTAAAAATTAATTTTTTTCAACATGAAAGACTAATACATTTAATTATTACTTTATTTTATGTATTAATGTTTTTAATATTTTTAGTGTTAATATCTATTTCTTATATTTTTATTGTTCCTTCAATAATACTTATGTTTTTTGTAATATTTTATATAATTCATTATTTTAGATTAGAAAATGGGGTTCAATATTTATATAAATTATATGACGATGTTACAAAAAACGACAAAAAGAGCTAAAAGCTCTTTTTTTATGACAAAATTTCCTATTCCTAAAATAAATTATTTATGTTAGGATACATTTTTAAGGGGGATATATATGTTAAAGAAATTTATTATTATATTAGTAGTTATTATTTTATTTATAGTAATATTTAAAAATAATAATGAAGTAATAGAAATAAATAATAATACTTCTATTAATGATCGATATACTAAAGAAGAATACTATGGTTATTTAAAAATACCTAGTATAGATATGAATTTAGGTTTTTATAATTATGATAATCCTTTAAATGATGTAGAAAGTAATATTGAACTTATTAAAATACCTGTTGAAAATAGTTATTTAATTGCTGCTCATTCCGGTACGGGTAAAAAGGCTTATTTTAATGATTTACGTTTATTGGATATAGGAGATGATATATATTTAGATATTTTAAGGGAGGAAAAACACTATCAAGTAACTAATATATATAGGACTATTAAAGATGGAGATATAAGTATTAGTAATAAATCTAATATGATTTATTTAACTACATGTGATCAAATATTTGAAGGCTATCAATTAGTAATTGAAGGAACGTTAGTGTAAATAAAAAAAGCAATTATAGTTATATTAATTGAATTTTTCTTTTAAAAACCCTGTTATTTTATGAATATATTTGTTATAATTGTTCCGATAGGGGCAATTGCTATGAGAAAAAAAAGAAGTGAACTTAGAGAAAAAATTATGATTATTTTATATCAAATCGATATTTATAATGAAAGAAAAGTTAAATATTTTGTTGATGATATAATTAAAGATAATTTAGAAATTGAAAATGACTTTGTTAAAAGTATAGTTTATGGAGTTACAACGTATAAAGACGAATTAGATGATATTGCTAATTCTTTGATGAAAGATTGGACAATTGATCGGATTGATAAGTCAGGGGCAGCAATACTTAGAATGGCTTTATATGAACTTAAATATATGGATACTCCGGAAGTTGTAGTTATTAATGAAGCGATTGAATTATCAAAAAAATATTGTGATGAAGCCGTAAGAAAAATTATTAATGCGGTATTAGATAAATATATAAAGGAATAAGTTATGGATAAGGAATATTTAAAAATAAGTGAACTTAATAATTATATTAAAAGTGTACTTGATAAAGATACTTTTTTAAATAAAGTATATTTAAAAGGAGAAATAAGTAATTTTAAAAATCATACTAGAGGACACTTGTATTTTACATTGAAAGATGATATTTCTAGGATTAGTGCTGTAATGTTTCAAAGTAGTGCTGTTAAGTTAACATTTGTTCCTGAAGATGGCATGAATGTGCTAGTTAGTGGTAGAATTTCAGCATATCCAGCGCAAGGGTCTTATCAAGTTTATGTTGATACGATGGAACCAGATGGTTTAGGTGCTTTATATATTGAATATGAAAAATTAAAAAAGAAGTTAGCGGCAGAAGGTTTATTTGCGGATAGTCATAAAGTACCAATACCAAGGTTTCCTGAGCGTATTGGTGTTATAACTGCTCCGACGGGAGCTGCTGTACGTGATATCATGAGTACGATAAAAAGAAGATATCCGATGTGTGAAGCAATTTTATTCCCTTGTTTAGTTCAAGGTCGTGATGCAGCACCTGATATCGTAAGACAAATAAAACGAGCTGATGCGTATGGAGTAGATACGATAATTGTTGGGCGAGGTGGAGGTTCTATTGAAGATTTGTGGGCTTTTAATGAAGAAATTGTTGCAGAAGCGATATATAATTGCGTTACCCCGATAATTAGTGCTGTTGGTCATGAAATCGATTGGACTATTGCAGACTTTGTTGCAGATCTTCGCGCACCAACTCCGACTGGAGCTGCCGAAATGGCTGTACCAACTGTTTTGGATATAAAAACATTAATTGATAATTATAAAATAAGACTTAATAAAAATATTAAAAATATGGTTAATACTAAATTTATTAAACTAAGAAGTTTAAGACAAAGTTTTATACTTAAAAATCCAATGAGCATGTATGAAGTAAAAGAACAAAAATTAGATACTTTAATAGATACGATAAATAAAGATATAAAAAATATTATTAATGATAAAGATAATAAATTAAATAAAATAAAATTATCTGTGGTATTACAAAATCCCGAAAATTTAATTAAAGATAAAAAAGTTAAATTTGATTTATTAGTAAATACCTTAAAGTTAGTAAACCCTTTAGGAATACTTGATAAAGGTTATTCTTTAGTAAAATTAGATGATAAAATTATTAAAACAAGTAAAGATGTTCATGTAAACGATATATTAAATATTCGTTTACATGAAGGAAGTATTAAAGCTTTAGTAAAAGATGTAAAATAATCGTTGGAGGGAAGATAATGGAAGTTTTATTTTTAGTTTTATTAGCAATGATTATTCTAGAAATATTAACAATATTGTTTTATAAAACTAAATTTAAAAAAATTATTTATTGGTTTTGTGGTATTATATCATTAATATTTGTGACTATTTCATTTGTTTATAAAGATGGTTATGGTAGAGAATTAAGATTTTGGCTTTATGCTTTATATTTTGCATATCATATGAGTATTTGTTATTTTATTGAAAAATTTTTAGAAAAAAGGAAAATGGAGGGAAATAATGGAAATGGAAAAAACGTTTGAAAATGCATTACAAGAATTAGAAGTAATAGTTAAGGAATTAGAAAGTGGCAATGTCGATTTAGATAATGCTATTAATAAATATACTGAGGCTATGAAACTGGCTAAATTTTGTAGTGAAAAGTTAAGTGATGCAACAGCTAAAGTTAATAAAATATTAACTGAGGATAATGAACTTAAAGAATTTAATGCTGAATAAGGAGGAGACATGGAAGTTAAAGAAATAACTAATCGAGATGTCGATTTTGCTAAGTGGTATACTGATGTTTGTAGAAAAGCAGATTTAGTAGATTATTCTAGCGTTAAAGGAAGTATGATAATTAGACCGCTTGGTTATGCCATTTGGGAGAGTATGCAAAATGTCCTTGATAAGATGTTTAAGGAAACGGGACATGAAAATGTGCAAATGCCTATGTTTATTCCTGAATCACTTTTAAATGTTGAAAAAGAGCATGTTAAAGGATTTGCTCCAGAAGTTGCTTGGGTTACACATGGGGGAAGTGAAAAGCTTGAAGAGCGGATGTGTGTAAGACCTACAAGTGAAGTGCTATTTTGTGAACATTATAAAAAAATAATTAGAACTTATCGAGATTTACCAAAACTTTATAATCAGTGGTGTACAATAGTAAGATGGGAAAAAACAACAAGACCATTTTTACGTAGTAGAGAAATTTTGTGGCAAGAAGGACACACTATGCATAGAACTAGTGATGAGGCTATGGCTGAGACATTAAAAATGTTTAATATCTATAAAACATTTCAAGAAGAATACTTAGCAATTCCAGTAATTACTGGTAAAAAAACAGAAAAAGAAAAATTTGCGGGAGCAGAAGTAACTTATACAATTGAAGCAATGATGTATGATGGATATGCTTTGCAAAATGGTACAAGTCATTACTTTGGTAACCATTTTGCGGATGCCTTTGGTATTAAGTATACTGATTCAGATAATACTTTAAAAACTCCTTACCAAACTAGTTGGGGAGTATCAACTAGAATGATTGGAGCTTTAATCATGGTTCATGGTGATGACCGGGGTTTAGTTTTACCACCGAGAATTGCCCCATTTAAAACAATAATTATTCCTATCGGTGATGTATCCGAAAAATTAAATGAATTAGAATCTACTTTAAAAGAACATAATATTTCTTTTAAAGTAGATGATTCTAATAAAACTCCAGGATTTAAATTTGCTGAGGCAGAAGTTAAAGGTTATCCTGTTAGAATAGAACTTGGTAAAAGAGATTTAGATCAAGGTTTTGTTACTTTAGTAAGAAGAGATACTTTAGAAAAAATTAAAGTAGAATATAAAGATATAGTAAAAAAATTAGAAGGATTATTAGAAATAATTCAAAAAGATATGTATAATAATGCTAAAAAAAGACGTGATAGCATGATATATGAAGCAAATACTTATGGGGAATTAAAGACAATTGCCAAAACTAAACCAGGATTTATTAAAATAAATTGGTGTGGGGATGAGGCTTGTGAAAACAAAATAAAAGAAGATACCACATTAAAAAGCCGTTGTATAATTGAAGATGAAAGCGTTACTGGATCATGTGTAGTTTGTGGCAAAAAGGGAATTACAAAACTTTACATAGGAAAACAATATTAATATAATAATCACCTAATAATAGTTTATAATATTATTAGGTGATTATTTTTGAAAAAATTTTTAATTCTAGTAATTATTTTATTAATTTTCCTAATTCCTTTAGGGATATATTTGGTTAATACAAATAATAAAGAAGAAGATAAAATAATTGAAAATGAAAAAAACGAAGAAGAAAAAGAAGAAGTCGTAGATGAAATAAAGAAATATATTTCTAATATGACTTTAGAAGAAAAAGTAGGGCAAATGTTTATTGTAAGGTGTCCAATAGATGATGCCGATACTTTAGTTTCTAAGTATCAGCTCGGAGGTTATATTTTATATGCTAGAGACTTTGAAGGTAAAACTAAGGAAGAAGTAATATCTAATATTAAATCTTATCAAGATGCATCAACCACACCAATGCTAATTGGAGTTGATGAAGAAGGAGGAAGTGTTGTAAGAGTTTCTAAATATAAAGAATTTAGAAATGAAGCATTTAAGTCTCCCCAAGAATTATATAAAGAAGGAGGATTTTCTAAAATAAAAGAAGATACTTTAGAAAAATCTAACTTGTTAAAAGAATTGGGTATAAATGTTAATTTTGCTCCCGTTAGTGATGTTTCAATAGATAGTAATGATTATATTTATAAAAGAACTATTGGACTTGATGCAAGTAAAACGGCAGAGTATGTTAAAGTTGTTGTTGATGCGATGAAGGAATCTAATATAGCATCAGTTCTTAAGCATTTCCCTGGTTATGGAAATAACCTAGATACTCATACAGGTATATCTATTGATACAAGAAGTTATGATAATTTTGTAAATAATGACTTTTTACCATTTGTATCAGGTATTAAAGCTGGTGCTGATATGGTTTTAGTATCTCATAATATTGTTACGTCAATGGATCCTGATTATCCGGCATCATTATCTAAAAATGTTCACGATATATTACGTAGTGATTTAGACTTTGATGGAGTAATAGTTACAGATGATTTAGATATGGATGCTATTAAAGATTATCAAGATAATGAAAAAGTAGCAATAGATGCTATCATTGCCGGTAATGATTTAATTTGTACAACCGATTTTGAAAATCAAATACCTGCGGTAATTGAA
>CALVUU010000133.1 GCA_944363655.1 uncultured Bacilli bacterium
TTGTAAATTAGTAAACCACCAGTTATTAAACAGATAAGGATAATTAAAACAAATATTGTTTTTATTCCTTTTTTCATTCTTTTTCTTTTAGCCATAGTATCACCGTGTATAATTATATCATATAATAAGATTTTATGGGTAAAATTGTTATTCGTTAGTAAAATGTGCAATTTGTTATGATTATTCGTTAGTAAAATGTGTAAAACACTTGATATTTTTAAAAAAAATATGCTAATCTTTTATGTAGAGGTAATAGGACATGGAAAGAAAAATATATAAGCGATTATTAGATTGGAAGAAAAATGAAAATAAGCCTTTAATTGTAATGGGAGCAAGACAAGTAGGAAAGACTTACATAATTGAAGAATTTTGTCGTAATGAATTTTTGAATTATGCTGAAATAAATTTGTTTGAAAGAAAAGATATTGTAGAACTTTATAAAAGTAACATTTCATCTGATGAAAAGTTTTTAAAATTAAAAGCATATTTGAATTTTGATATTGAAAAAGATGGAACATGTTTATTTATCGATGAAATTCAAGAATCCGAAGAGTTAGTTGCAGAACTTAAGTATTTTTGTGAAAAACATCAAAAAGTTAAAATAATTTGTAGTGGGGCTTTATTTATGCAGTGGCGGAATGCTAGAAGCTGTTATGGAAATGGTTAATAGTCATGGAGATATAACAAAATATAATTCGTTGCCTTTAATTAATATAATTGCTGCTTATTTTAAAGATATGACTAAATATGTTACTAGTAATGTTGAGACTTTAAAAGTAAACAAGGTATATGATTCAATACCTAGTCAATTATTAGGAAATTCTAATAAATTTCAATATAAAAATATAGAGTCAGGTGCTAGGGCTAGAGATTATGAGCTTGCACTAGATTGGCTAGAAGCAAATAACATGATTTTAAAGTCGAATTTAGTTAGTAATCCTGTAATACCTCTAAAGGGTTTTGTCAATCTAGATTATTTTAAAATATATTTTAATGATGTTGGGATTTTTTGTAATAAACTAGAAATAAAACCAGCAGATATAATTATTGATAATATATCTTTATATAAAGGGGTAGTCGCTCTGTCTTATGTTGCTGAGTCATTTACTTGTAATAATATGCCATTATATTATTGGAAAAGCGATGGTATAGCAGAAATAGATTTTTTGATATATAATAGTGATGGTATTATTCCAGTAGAAGTAAAAAATGGAGATAATACAAAGTCAAAAAGTTTAAATGAATTTATTAAAAGATATAATCCAAAATATGCTATTAGAATATCTTCTAAAAATTTTGGATTTAAAAATAATATTAAATCAATACAGTTATATGCAGTATTTTGCATAATATAAAAATAAACTAGTCTTTAATAACTGGTTTATTTTTTAATTCAAATTCATAAGTATTAGTATTATTTATTAAATCATATATAATACTAGATCTTAATTCATATTTATATTGAATAGAATTTTTATTAACTTGTATAGGTATATTTAATTTATCTAATTTATTTAAGTAATTTTTACCTTTATTATTAAAACCTAGTATTTTTATGTATTCTAAATTATTATTATCTTTTTTTTCTAAGGAAGTAAGAATATGGATAAACATTCTATTTAATTTATTATATGTATATCTTTTAGTTTTAATATTATTTATAAATTCCAATAAAGAAGTAGATTTATTAATATATTTTTTTAAACGATATTCTATACCTTCATCAACGTCTAAGTATTTATCTAAATATATATCAGTATTTATTTTATATTTAAGTAATTGAAAATATAGTAAGTAATTTATATTTATTATATTTTCTTTCACCATTTTAGGTATATATTTGGTTATATCTTCTTTATTTTTTAATTTTTCTCTAATGTTTGATGCACTCACTATAACTTCATTACTTGTTTTATCATGATAACTATTGGTTCTTTTAATAGTTTCAATTTTTATTGGATAATTATTTTTTATTATAGCTTTAGTATAAGAAATACCTAGTAAATCATTAGGAAGAAAATTAAAATCAATGTTTAAGGCTTTAGATAAAGCTGTTGGATAATTTATACCTTTATCTAAATGTTCTTTAACTTGTTTGTTATAGTTACTTGTTAGTTGCTTTGTAGCAATTTCTTGTAATTTTGTAATATTATTTGATTCACTACCAAAAATTAATTTATTTATATGGAAATTATTTAGAATCTTTAGGGAAATATTTGCAAAAGTATCTGCAGATTGAGTACCAAAAATAAATGGTAATTCTAAAACTATATCTATATTATTATTTAAGGCTATTTTAGTTTTATCTTCTTTAGTAAGAATAGAAATTTCTCCTCGTTCTAAAAAATAACCATTTAATACTAATATTATAAGTGAGTTTGGATATTTTTCTTTAATTTTATTTATATGATATAAATGACCGTTGTGAAAAGGATTATATTCACAAATTATTCCTATTATTTCCATAAGCCACCTCGTAGTAATTATATCATGGATAAGTAAAATATGATATAATTGGTTGGGTGGTTATTTATGCTTATAGCAGTTGTTGGACCAACTGGAGTTGGTAAAACTAAGTTAAGTGTTGCACTTGCTAAATATTATAATGGCTTTATTATAAATGCTGATGCTGTCCAAGTTTATAGAAAAATGGATATTGGTAGTGCTAAAGTTAGGGAAGAAGAAAAGTGTGGAATAGAGCATTATTTACTTGATATAAAAAATCCAGATGAAGAATATACAGTTAAAGATTATCAAGAAGATGCTAGGGATATATTAGATAAAAATAAAGAAAAAAATATAATATTTTGTGGAGGGACTGGGCTTTATTTAAGTGCTGCTTTAATGGATTATCGTTTTTATGAAGATGAAGATGATAATACTTATGATAATTTATCTAATGAAGAATTATATGAATTAGTTTTAAAGAAAAATCCTAATTTAAAAATAGATGTAAATAATAAAGTTCGTTTAATTAGAGCGTTAAATCGCAAGGATATACCAGTAGTTGAACCTAAAATGTTATATGATAATGTAATTATTATTGGTCTTACTACCCAAAGAAATAAATTATATGATATAATTAATGCTAGGGTAGATGAAATGTTTGCTAATGGTTTGGTTGATGAAGTAAGAAGTTTATTAAAAAAATATCCAAGTTCTAAAGTTTTAAATAGAGCAATAGGATATAAAGAAGTAATAGGTTATTTAAATAATGAATATGATTTAGAAACCACAAAAGAACTCATTAAAAAAAATAGTAGACATTATGCAAAAAAACAATATACATGGTTTAATAATAAAATGAATGTAACTTGGTTTACAGTTAATTATGATAATTTTAATGAAACTATTAAAGAAGTAATAAAATATATTGAAGAAAATAAATAAGGTGGTAAAAAAATGAACACAAAGAAAAAGGGGATTATTTTATTATGGGTAAGTATTTTTGTAATATTTACTAGTTTAACTTTTTTTGTTATAGGTTGTAATTCAAATTATTTAGTTGGTAATATGGCTAAAAGATTTGCTTTAATGTTTTTGATACTATCAATTATTTTTTTAATTTATAGTATATTTTTAATTGTTAGATTTAGATTTTCTAAGTCATTAAAAAAAATTAAATTGATAATTATATCAATAATAGTTGGTATTTATGCAATTGGTTGTTCAACGTTTTTATTTATTTTGTATGGATCTAATGAAAGTTTTAGGACTTGGCTTATTACAACAGCAATGACAACGATGAATCATCAATACTATTGCAAATGGTTTTATTCTGATGAAGTAATTAATAAAGTTTTATCCAAAAATTATGTAGGGGAAAGTGATGAATCAACTGATCCATCACTGATAGATTTTGATGAAGTAGTAGAATATGCTAATCAATATGAAAAAGAAATATTAGAACGTGATGAAGATGATTTGTTTAAAATAATAGAGTTTAAAGTTAATGGTTGTGATGCCTATTTGGCGGTATTATATGATTCTAGTAAGATTAGTGTTGGCGTAAGTAAATATATTGGTATTGGGGGTCAATATGTTTATGATATGGCTAAAGAGCAAAATGCTCTTTTAGCCATTAATGGCGGAGGATTTTACGATCCTAATTATAATAGTAATGGGGCTAATCCTTTAGGAGTTACTATTGCAGATGGGAAGATTATTACGGATGATGCATATAGTTCAAATAATGGTGGTATAATTGGTTTTGATTGGTCTAATAAGTTAGTATTAATGCGTGATGCTGATGGTAAAGAAGCACTTGCTGCAGGAGTTCGTGATGCTGTTACAATGGGACCATTTTTAATTGTAAATGGCAAAATGGCTGATATAAAAGGTAATGGTGGATGGGGATATGCCGCTAGGACGGCGATTGGTCAAAGAAAAGATGGTATAGTATTAATGCTGGTTGTTGATAGTAATGAATTTCGGACAAAAGGAGCATCAATCAAAGATTTAGCAGAAATTATGGAGCGTTATGGGGCAGTTAATGCCGCAAATTTAGATGGAGGAACTTCAAGTGCTATGGTTTTAAATGGAGCATTAATTAATGATCCAATCGATTCAGCATTAAGACATAAAACTAGAGGTATTCCTACAATGTTTAAAGTAGTAAAATAACTGATTTTAATTAATCAGTTTTTTAAATTGTGATATCATATTGATTACTTTTATATTTCTTTTTATTTATTTATAATTTTAGTATAGGTTTGCTAGTGTTATCTAGGCTAGTGTTATCTAGCAATTAAAAATTATTAGATAGTATAGAATTCGACAAGATATTTAATTACTATTTGTTATACTAAAATAAAGGTTGGTTGTTTATGAATAAAAAGAATAAAATATTACTAATAATAGCAACAATTACATTTTTAAGTATGGTAATCGGAGCAACATATGCATACTTTTTTATGCAAGGAAATCATAGTGGAACTATTGATACAAGTGTAATAACAGGTACAACTGATTTACTATCATTTAATTTTGGTGATTCAATATATATCCAAGCTAATCAAGATAATTTTGGTGAGGGTATGGGTAATTTATCAGATAGTACAACTGGTACAGCTTTACTTAGAGCAGGTGATACCACAAGTAGTACAAGTGCTACATATAATATATATTTAATAATAGAAACAAATGATTTTATTTATACAACAAGTGAGGGTACACCAGAGATATTACTTAATGTAACAGATCCAAATGGTAATAAAGTAGAAAACATTACAGGTTTAGTACACTATGAAGATGGTTTTGATATAACAACTAGAACCGGAGGTTTTCTTTTAGTTCCGGATTATCAAATAAGTGCAACAAATACTTCAGAAACAATACAAGATTGGAATATTGAAGTAACATTTGTTAATCTAGATACAGACCAACAAGCAAATACTAATAAAACATTAACAGGAAAACTATATATAACCCAAGATAAAATGAGTAGTTATGAACTAGCAGAAATAAATAATATAGAATCAACAACAACCTATAATAGTATAAGAGTAATACCTGATGTAAAAGTAGGTAGTGGAAGTATTGATAAATACTATTATGGAATAGAAGAAGTAAGTAATACAAGAAGTATAGATACAGTAGAATTTATAGAAAGTAATGAAGATAATTATGAATTTACAAATTTAAAATCAAATACTGAATATAAAATATATAGTTATGTAGTAGATACCAATAATATAAAATCAAATGTCTATGAAACAAATGTAACAACTAATGAATATGAATCACCAACAGTTGATAATGTAACACATAGTGTTACATTAAATAGTATTACAGTAAATGTAAATGCAAGTGGTGGAAGTAATAATGTAAGTAAATATATGTATAAGATAAATGATAATGAATGGGTAGAATCAAGTAATAATACATATACATTTACTGATTTAACAGATTCAACAGAATATGATATAAGAATAAAAGTAGTAGATAGTAATAATAGAGAATCAACAGAATATTATGAAAAGATAACAACCGAAGTATATATATTACCAGTAGTAACAAGTGTAAATGCAAGTACAACATGGAATAGTATAACATTAACCCCAAGTGGAACAAATGGAACAAATAATATAGTAAGATATGAATATTCAATAAATAATGGAGCGTATCAAACAAGTAATATATTTAGTAATTTATCAGAAAATACAAATTATACTATCAATGTCAAAGCCATTGATAGTGATGGTAGAGAATCAAATGTATATCAAACAACAGTAAGAACAGATACATATACTTTACCTACGATAAGTATAAGTTCATCAGCAACAACAAATAGTATAACAGTAAGTGTAAATGCAACACCTGGAGATGGTAATATAGTAAGCTATCATTATTCAAGAGATAATGGAAGTAATTATACAACAACCAGTAGTAATACTCATACCTTTAGTGGATTAACTCCAGGAGCAACATATTATTTAAAAGTATATGTAACAGATAGTAATGGAAGAA
>CALVUU010000134.1 GCA_944363655.1 uncultured Bacilli bacterium
CTTGCTTAGATTTGATAGAGAAAGCAAGAATATTATTTAATAGTAATGAGTTATCTAGTGAAGAGAAAGAAGACTTGTTTACTTCTATTATGAGAGTATATCTAGATTCAAAAGAAAAATAAATGAAAGATAGTGGTTTTGTGAATCAAGATAAAATGCATTTAATTAATAAATTATTTAATAGTGAAGAAATTAGGACGGTATGGAATAAGGAAGAAGAAAAGTATTATGTTAGTGTTGTGGATGTTGTAGGAGTTTTATCACAAAGTAAAGATGGCAGGAAGTATTGGAACAAGCTAAAACAACGATTGAAAGAAGAAGGTAATGAAACGGTGACAAATTGTCACCAGTTGAAATTGAAAGCTCAAGATGGTAAATATCGTTTGACTGATGTAACTGATATTGAAGGAATGTTTCGTATTATTGAGTCCATTCCATCAAAAAATGCTGAACCAATTAAGCAATGGTTAGCAAGACTTGGTAGTGAGCGAATTGATGAAGTTTTTGATCCTTCATTAACTGTGCAAAGGGCTGTTGATACATACCGTGCAAAAGGCTATGATGAAGATTGGATTGCTAAAAGAATTAAAGGGATACAGGAGAGAAAGAAATTAACTGATGTATGGAAAGCTGGAGGCATTGAAAGTAATGTTGAATATGCCATTTTAACAAATGATATTTATAAAGAATGGTCAGGAATGACTGCTAAGGAGTATAAAGAATTTAAAGGACTTAGAAAAGAATCTTTAAGAGATAATATGAGTGATATTGAAATAGCACTTGCTGATATTGGCGAATTAACTGCTAGAGAACTTGCTAAAAAACATAAGCCAATGGGTTTGGAAGAAAATAGAAAAATAGCTAAAGAAGGTGGGCAAGTTGCAAGTAATACTAGAATAGATATTGAAGCAAGACTTGGTGAATCTGTGGTTACTAGTGATAATGCATTGAGTTATCGATATGTGGAAGAAAAACAACTTGAAAATAAAAAATATGTTGACAATTAGTTATTTACTAACATCAACATATTTTTTTTGTGTTTGTTCTACCTAAAAGCCAATCAGTTGAGATATTACTTTCTTGGCATATTTTTAGTTGGAATACTAGTAATATGTCTTATATGTTTTCTAATTGTTCTAGTTTAACAAGTTTAAATATGAGTAATGCTAATTTTGATAAAGTAACTTCTTATACGAATATGTTTACATCTAATATATCAAGTTCAATTGTAGTTATTGTTAAAGATTCTACGGCTCAAACTTATATTCAAAATAGACTTGGGAGTGGTAAAGGAACAGTTAATATAGCATAAAAATTAAAAAACTTGCTACTTTATAAGTAACAAGTTTTTTGGTATAATATTGATGGCGAGGAGATATTAAATGAAGAAAATATTTATAATAATAAGTTTAATATTCTTAATTACAGGATGTAGTAATATTAATGATTTAACATATGATGAAATAATTCAAAATTTTGGAACAGTTAGTTCTAGGACAAATATTTATCGAACTGGTTATAAATATTATTTACCTAGGGGTATGCAAGTAAATGATAGCACTTTATTTAATGAAATACTTGAAGATGGTAAAAATACATATTATCTTTATGTAGATGCTGTAAGTTATTTAAATAATGTAGATTATGATTACAAAATAAATCCATCAAGTGTTTACTCTACGAATGTAGAAAATGGAGAAAAATTAGGTCATGTTGAAATAAATTTAATAGAAAATGATAAATATTTGGTTGAAATTATATATAATTATGCTAAAATAGAAGTGATAGTAGATGAAGGCGATATTAATAATGTTATGTTATCTGCTATAAGCATTTTAAAAAGTATTGTGTATAATGATAGTGTTATTACTAATTTATTAGAAGATAATGTGTTAAACTTTGCTGAAGAAGAGTTTGACATGTTTGATAATAATAGTAATGAAGATGATTATATAGATGTTGGTACTGATAATTTTGAACCTGTCGAAGAAGAAATTCCGGATTCGGATTTATTAAACTAGGAAAGGTGAAAGCTATGGGATTATTTAATAAATTAAAAGATATATTGTTTGAAGATGAAGAAGTAGAAGAAAAAGATAAAAAAGAAGAAAAAAAAGAAGAAAAAAATATTGAATCTGTAAGACCTATTGCAGAAAAGATTGAACCACAAAAAAGAATTGAAACGCCGGTGCGTCAACCAGAAAGAGTTCAATCTAGGGCAAGTAATAGTGAATTAAATACAAACACTTCTAATATATCAAATAATTATAATACAGTAAGTGAAAGGGATTTGTTTAAATCAGAAAATACATTTCCATTTCCTGATTTTGATGAAGAAGAGTTTTCTAGTTCTATGTCTCGTCAACAACAAAGAAGTAATAAAAGTACAACTAATGTATTAGAATATGAAAAGAAAAAGAAAATTGAAAAGAAATATGATTATGGACGTTATGAAAGAAGTGAAACTAGAGAAGTAGTAGAAAAGAAAAAATTTAAACCTTCTCCAATAATTTCTCCAGTATATGGTATTTTAAATGAAGATTATAAAATTGAAGATATAAAAGATAAAACAGAAGAATATGCAAGTAATAATTTAGATTTTAATAGTGTAAGAAAGAAGGCTTTCGGGGATATTGAAACACTTGATGAAGAACCAAAAGAAACTTATTATGAAGAAACTGTTACGGTTAAATTAAAAGAAAATGATGAAGAAAAGAAGCAAAAAGTTAAAACTATTGATGAGTTATTAGAAGATACTGCTGATGTAGAAATTAATTTAGATAAGAAGAAGAGTAAACCAAGTGAAGAAAAAATAGATGAATACGAAAAAGTTGATGAAGATTTAGAAGAAATAATTGATAAAAAGAAAGATAATAATCCTAAATTAGATGAAGAAGATGATGATACATTAGAAAATGATTTGTTTGATTTGATTGATTCTATGTATGATAATAGAGAGGATGGTGATTATTAATGGAATTTTGGCTAGCTTTTTTACCTTTAATAATTTATATTTTATTAATTATTTTGTTAGTAGTTGGTATAGTTTTAGGAATTAAAACTATAATAACTATGAATAAGGTAGAAAAAGTAGTTGATAATGTTAATGAGAAAGTTGAATCTTTAAATTCAGTATTTAATTTGATTGATTTTACTACTGATAAGATTGCTAGTTTTACGGATAAAGTTGTTGAAGTAGCTGGTAATTTATTTAGTAAGTTATTATTTAGAAAGAAAAGAAAGGATGATGATTATGAAGAAGAATAGTGGATTAGGTAAGTTTTTAGCGGGAGCAGCAGTTGGAGCTGGTTTAGGAATTTTGTTTGCTCCAAAATCAGGTAAAGAAACTAGGGCTGATATTAAGAAGAAAATTGATGAAATAATTGAACAAGCAAAACAACTTAAGGCTGAAGATGTAAAAGAAATGATTGTAAAAAAAGTTAACGAACTTCAAGCGGAATTAAAAGATTTAGATAAAGAAAAAGTTTTAAAGAATGCTAAACAAAAAGCTAAAAAAATTCAAAAGAAAGCAGAAGAACTTTATAAATTAGCAGTAGAAAAAGGAACTCCAGTGTTAGAAAAAGCAACTAGAGAATTAAAGGATGCAACTGCTGATGCTTTAAAGAAAATAGTAGCTAAATTGGAAAGTGAATAAAAGTTATTCACTTTTTATTTGTTTTTTTTATTATAATATCTAAATTAAAATTTTTTAGCAAATATGTCTGAACTATATAGAATTTTATGAAAATTAGTACAAATACTGCTTTTTTTGTTATAATTAGTTTGGTGATTTAAATTGTTTGATAATATTTATGAAGAAGAGAATTTATTTCCAAGTATAAATGTTTCTTTAGATGATGCTAGATTAATTAGATATTTAGTTAGAAATTTTTATGTGTTTAGAAATGGTGAACTTGTTCAAATGACTTTAAGAAATACTAATGGAGTAATTAATGCTAATGGACTTGTTTATGAAAAGAATAAAAATAAAACATTTAATTCTGAAATAGAATATACAGATAATGGAATGATTTTTTATACAGAAATAGAAGAAGTACCTAGAAAAAAATATTATTCTATTGATGAATTTATATTTAGAGAAAAAGATATTGAAGTAAGAAGTAAAGTAGAGGGACAAAATATAGTTAATGTAATAGATTATGAAAGCGAAAGAAAAGTATTAAAGTAAATTTCATATTGATTTCACAATTAATATGTATAATGCTTGGTGGGTGATGTGTTTTATGAACGTTTTAGTTGTAGATGATGAAAAGTTAATTAGAGATGTAATAAAAGAATATTTATTACTTGAAAAAATAAATGTAATGGAAGCTGAAGATGGGATCGAAGCAATAGAAAAAGTAAAACAAGATAATTTTGATATTATTATAATGGATATTATGATGCCTAAAATGGATGGCTATACGACTTGTAGAGAGATAAAAAAAATAAAAGATATTCCTTTTATTATGCTTTCTGCTCGAGGGGAAGAATATGATAAATTAATTGGTTTTGATTTAGGTATAGATGATTATGTTACTAAACCTTTTAGTCCTAAAGAATTAGTTGCTAGAATAAAAGCTGTTACTAAAAGAAAAGATACTAAAGAAGACGTTTATGAAATAAAAGGTATTAAACTAGATAATATTGCTCATGATGTATACATTGATGGTAAAAAGATTTATTTAACTCCTAAAGAATATGATTTACTTAAATATTTTATTGATAATAAAAATATAGCTTTATCGAGAGAGAATTTGTTAAGTAATATATGGGGTTATGATTTTTATGGTGATGATAGAACAATAGATACACATGTTAAAACTTTACGAAAACATTTGGGTAAATATAAAAATATGATAGTAACCGTTAGGGGAATGGGTTATAAGTTTGAATATGAAGACGAAAAAGAAAACTAGTATACAATCTAAAACTTTATTATATTTACTTACTTTTAATGTTGTAATTATTGTTTTGTTATGGATATGTCAAATATCAATATTTGACATATATTATGAAAAAGAACAAATAAGTAATATGGATAGTATTGTTAGTTCTTTAAAAAATTTAAATTCTGAAGAAGTAGTATCTTTATTACAAGATAAGGCTTATCAAAATGAAGTTTGTATTGCCATTACTAATCCTGTTACTAATGTTTTAACTACTTATAATGCTAATATGAATGGTTGTGCTCTTAATTCTAATAATAAACAAGTAATGGAATTAGTTAATCAATTTATAGAATCTGATGTAAATTTTAAATCATATAGATTTGTTAATGATACTAAACATGTTTCAGCTCTTATGTATGGACTTAAAAATAGTAATAATTATTTGTTTATTTATTCTAATTTAGAAGATATATCTGATTTTACTATGATAATTAAAAGACAACTTATGTATGTATGTATTTTAGGTATATTTATTGCTGTTATAATATCAATATTTTTATCTACTAAGATTACTGATCCAATTAAAGAAATTACTAAGAAAGCAAGAAAGCTGGGTAGTGGAAATTCTGATGTTTCTTTTAAAGAATCAGGTATTAAAGAAATAGATGAACTAGCTGAAACTTTATCTCAGGCGCAAAAGGAAATGGCTAAAACTGATGAGTTAAGAAGAGATTTGATGGCTAATGTTTCGCATGATTTAAAAACACCTCTTACTATGATTAAAGCTTATGCAGAAATGATTAGAGACATTTCTTATAAAGATAAAGATAAAATGAATGAACATTTAGGTATAATAGTGGATGAAACTGATAGATTAACAGTATTAGTTAATGATATTTTAGATTTATCAAAGATGCAATCTAATGCTGATGTACTTAAATTAGAAAAGTTTGATTTAGTTGCTGAAATAAATTCTATTGTTAAAAAATATCAAATTATTAAAGAAACGGAAAAGTATACTATAAATGTCGAAATGCCTGATGTAGCTATGATTAAAGCCGATAAAAAGAAAATTAATCAAGTAATATATAATTTAGTAAATAATGCAATAAATTATACTGGAGAAGATAAATTAGTTACTATTAAAGTAACTAAGCATAAAAAATATTATTTAGTAGAAATAATAGATACCGGTAAAGGAATTAAAAATGAAGAAATTCCTTATATTTGGGATAAGTATTATAAAAATGATAAAAATCATAAACGTAATGTTGTATCAACTGGTTTAGGTTTGTCAATAGTTAAACAAATACTTGAATTACATAATTATGAATATGGTGTAAAGTCTGTGTTAAAAAAAGGTACAACTTTCTATTTTAAAATAAAAATATAGTAATTTCATAGTTTCAACACAAAAACTTCATAAATTTAAAGTATGATGTAAGTGTAATGAAGGAGGGATGCTAATAAGTTATAAAAAAAGATTGTATTAATATACAAACTATACACAATTAACATATAAACTCAAAACTCACACTTTATAGGAAGATGAATAATTCTTCCTTTTTATATTTTAATTTAATATAGATTTAGGATAAGGTTTTCTAATATCAGTTCTACCTATTAAATAATCTATTGAAGTATTATAAAAATTAGCAAGTATATTAATCTTTTCTAAAGTTATTATTTGTATACCCAATTCATACTTAGAATATTGTTGTTGAGTTGTATTTAATATTTTAGCTATATCTTTTTGAGTATAACCTTTATCTTCACGAATTTCTTTTATTCTACTATAATACATATTTATCACCTAATTATATTTTCTGATACATCTAATTGTATGTATTGTAAATACATCTTATTAGATGTATAATAGAAATATAATTAAAATAGAGGTGACTAACTATTAAAAGTCAAGTACTTTTTAATAGAAAGTTATAGAATGGAAAAGATTCCATGCCAAAAAGATTTCACACTTGTGAAATCTTGAAAAAATTGAGTAATCAATTATTTCAATA
>CALVUU010000135.1 GCA_944363655.1 uncultured Bacilli bacterium
CCTTCTTCTGGAAGTGCATAAGTAGTAGAAGAAGAAACCGCACTCGAGTCATATGCCGCACGACCAAATAAATTAAATTTAACACGAGAAATTGTTGACATGCCATTTCCCGATTCATGAATTGCCAAAGATGTATTTAAAAGAGCATTCATTCCATACTCTTCTTGGGCATAAAAGAACGAATATCCTAGTCCATACATATAACTAAATTTAAATGAATCAAAACGGTTATTAATATATTGATCAAGTTCTGACATACCGTACGTACTACGAGAATGAATTGGTAAATATTGATAATAATTATAATACGGATTGCCTGCATTAACTGCATTGGTACGCACACCTGCACGATAATCATCTAACATAACTTTTAAATCGGTGTAAAAATAATTTCCATCATAACTATAGTAATTACCTGGTTCTAACATACTAGGTTTTGGTCCCAAAGTATTTTTCGTATAATTGTTACTACTAGAAACATTGTATGTTAAATAATGATAAATTTCGCTATCTGTAACCTTATAATAATTAGTAGAAACAATCCAATTTAAAGGAATGACTTCATAAGCACGAACTCCACTGTCATACTTATTGACATAACCATCAAAACCACTAATCATAATATGAGCTTTGCGAGAACCATAATCGATCCCCATAAATGCCGCATCAGAAGATGCATAATCTGGTCCTCCTACTACATAAGTCCAAGCATACCCAGTAGAAACTGTCTTATATAAATTGATTGTAGACTTACTATTTCCCTTTGAAACATAAGCAATCGCATATTTCGCATCGATAAGTCTTGTCTCATTATTAGCCCGTTCCAAGATAACCAAATCATCATCCGCACTAGAATTCATATAAGATACGGATTCTTCGTAAGTACCAAAACAAGCCATATTTGTTAAACTACCATCCGGATTGGCAATTGCAACTTCAAAATTAGGACAAACTGCTCGCGATAACATTTCGCTTTCTTGAAGTGCATCGACTAAAGGAGGCATAAATAAAGCAAAAGTGCACACAATAAAAGTAGAACAAATTCGAAACACTTTATTCATGATTACCACATCCTTCGATAATATACCAAGTATATTATATCAATTTTATGTGCAATATACTAGACAGAATAATAAATTACCAAATATTGACGTAAAGCGACCTAGGAGCCTCCTTGTCTACTCTACTATTTTTTTGTATAATATATGGAAAGGAGAAAAGGGCATGAAGGAAAAAACAAAGAAAAACTCAATTGGAAAAATCTTTTATATTATAGTATCTCTACTTGCCATTGCAACTAGTGGATATGCAATCTATCATATTTTATTATTAAATACAATCGAAAATCTAATTCGATATATCATAATTGGAATAATCGGAATAATCGATTTCATAATTTTAATTCGTATGATTGTGGCAATAAAAAGTAAAAAACAAAAGAAACGTAGAATTTCCACCATACTGATGATTTTGTACAGTATTTTAATGATTGCCATTGCACTTATCATTGGTTATCTTTATGGAAAACTAGAAGATATGAATAAAAACATCGTAACGTATACAACTAGTCTCGTTGCAATGAAATCGAGTGGAATTAATTCTATTGGCGAAATTAAAGATATGGATTTAGGAATTATTGGAGACACAGAAGCAACAGATTACATCATTGCCCAATCCATCATCTACCCTAATAAATTAAATGAAAAAAATAATATCATCGAATACGACCAAGTATCAGAATTAGTTCAAGCACTTTATGACGAAGAAGTCGATGCCATTTTTATAAATTCCAATTATGTTACTCAGTTTGCAAGTACCCCTGGGTTTGAAACAATTGCGGATGATACAAAAGTGATAACAAGCGCTTCTGAAGAAATGGAAAACAAAGATTCTTTATCGACAGAAACGAGCACTGCTCAAGCAATTACAGAACCAATTACAGTATTATTAATGGGCGTAGATTCTGATTCAGATACGTTAAAAGCAAGTACATCATTTAATGGCGATTCCCTAATTCTTGCAACTTTTAACCCTGATACATTATCCGTTACAATGCTAAGTATTCAAAGAGATAGTTATGTACCAATTGCTTGCTTTGCAAATCAAAAAGAAAACAAAATTACACATGCCGCATGGCAAGGTGCAAGTTGTATGATTGATACAATTGAAAACTTAACTGGAATTCCAATTAACTACTATATTAAAATCGACTTTAAAGGTGTCGTTGACCTAGTTGATGCAGTTGGCGGTGTAGACATCGATGTCGAATATCCAATTTGTGAACAAAATAGCAAACGCCAATTTGGAAATCATACTGTATATATTGAAGAAGGATTTCAAACTCTAACAGGTGAACAAGCACTAGCATATGCAAGAAATCGACACACATGGCCACAATATTGTCCAGCCAAATATAATACTCACTACAGAAGTGACGCAACCCGTGCAATCCATCAACAAGAAGTAATTAAAGGCGTTCTAGCAAAATTAAAAAACATTAAAAGTGTGGCTGCTTTCCAAGATATTTTAAACAGCATCAGTAACAACATCGAAACGAACTTTTCACCATCTCAAATTTTATCATTCTATAACATTGCCAAAGACATCATTAGTCAAAATACCGATAACGGTGGTAATATTTTATCCATCCAATCGTTAGAATTAAAAACAACCAATCAATGGATTTATGATGAAAGTATGGGCATGGTTCTATCAGATGAAATCGTAAATCAAGACAGTTTAAAAAAAGTAATTCAAGTCATGAAAGTAAATCTAGGTTTAGAAGAACCAGAATTAATCAAAACGTTTACATATTCAGCAAACGAACCATATGAACAAAAGAATGCTGGCTCTACTGATGTCGCAACAAAATTATACGATTTATTACCAGATTTAACTAGTAAAACCCGTTCTTCTGCAACAAGTTGGGCAAATTCACATAACATCGAAATCAATTGGAAAGTAGTATCTTCTGGCGGTGCTGACGGAGAAATCATTGCCCAGAACTATCCGGAAGCAAAACGATTAGACTTAATTCCAAATCGAACGATTACATTAACAATCGTAGAAAAATCATCTTCTACCGAAGAAGATGAAACAGAAGAAAGCGATGAAACGCAAGATGAGGAAAAAGAGGAAGACGATAACAAAAAACCATCTACGCCTACTCCAAGTCCTAGTCCAAAGCCTACCAAAGAACCAGAAAAAGAAGAAGATACGGAAGAATAATAAAAGTCCTATGAGTTTTCATAGGACTTATTTTTTGTTTTAAAAGAAAGCAACGCAAGAGCACAACAACTGCCCAAAGAATCGATCATCACATCGAATATTTTAGGAGATCTACCACCGATAAACAATTGATGAAATTCATCTGATATGGCATAAATAACACAGAATAATATCATCCAAATAAATTCTTTTTTAGAAACAAAGCGATATTGATTCATAAGATGATATACAAGTATTCCAAGAATAAAATATTCTGTAAAATGAGCGAATTTCCGTATAATATAAGAAAAGAAAGCATAGTCAAACAGATTTGGTAAAAAAGACAGCACCGTATTTAAAACACCATCAGATATTTGTGTACTTACATCTCCACTTTGATGGGAAAAATAAAATATAACAGCCATCCATACAAAAAGTGCCAGCCAAGCCAGCAACTTTTTCATCCATTTACGATTCATCTGGAGTTTCCAATATTTCATTTAAACGATTAATTGCCACTTCGATGCTTTCTTGATCCGGATTCATAACATATAAATTTTGATTTGGATAACTATGCGTTGGTAACATTGCTCCCGTACCATCGACATTAATGCTACTAATATTCCAAGATCTCATATCATTCAATTGCATTTTAACAAGACTTGTAATATCATCCATTGTCAAATTTGTTTCAAAAGTACCATCCAAAGCACTTAAAATATCAGTATACTTATTAATCATTGTCGTAGAACTTGTAATTTTATTAATAATTAAAGAAATTACTTGTTCTTGATTCTCACCACGATGACGATCGCCAGTATCATAAGCGTGACGCTCTCTAGCAAATGCAAGAGCACATCTACCATCTACAAAATTATCACCCGGATGGAATGTACATCCATTATCCGTCCAACAACTGAATGAATAGTCAACATCAGAATAAATATTGATTCCACCAATGGCATCAACCAAATTAACAACAGAGTTGAAGTTAACACGCAGATAATAAGGAATTTCAATTTCTAAAAAGTCCTCAATAGTACTCATACTAAGATTTACGCCACCAATGGCACCAGCATGAGTTAACTTATCTTTTAATCCCGTTGTACCATGAATTTGAACATAGTAGTCTCTCGGAATATGAATCATTAGAATGTTCCGTGTATTTGGATTAATTGCTAAAATAATATTAACATCACTTAAACTTCTAGAAGGAAGAGCATTACTTCGAGTATCAATACCGCTTAAATAAACTACAAAAGGTTCTTTTGCAACCTGAATCCCCGTATCATCAACTACTACTTCTGTCGTAATACTGATTGTATCTAATACTCTTACTTTAGAACTATATTCTTCATCCATATTAGTCATAGCATCATAATTACCAGAATTTACTAATACAATTAATTCTTTATCGGAAGTAAGATTCGTTAGCGATTCAACAACATCCGTAGTAAATTCCGTTTGCACCTCTACTTTATCTAACAGCGCTTGAGTTACAGCTGACATATCATCCAAATCTTTTACAACACTTACAGTGCTACCATGAATATCTCCAATAGAATGATAACTAGAATCTTTATTTACAACAAGATTGTAAATATTTGTTTCGTACTTTGCACCGAGATTAGCTCGTAAAAAAGATAACGTATCAGAAATCTTAACACAAGCATAAATTTGTACAATTGCACATATTACTGCAAACAGGTCTACAAGAATCAATAACCAAACTCGTGTCTTTCTATTTAAAACAAAGAACCCGTGAATGAAACCAAAAAATATAAAGAAAATTACAATTAAAGTAAAATACTTCATCGGAATTACATTAGCAGAGCCAATAAAGTAAAATAATGTTAAAATACACAAAATTGATAGAATCCACAATCCAATACTTATATACCGCACGACTTGATTTTTTTTCTTTTTTCTACTTTTGGACATAATAGCACCTACTTTCTTTTATTATACAACAGATCAATAACTTATTTATACATTTTTAATTCATCTAGCGGAATTCTTCCCATGCTGATAGTTAGGGATATTCAAAATCAAGCATCAATAATTTTAATACTATGATAATAGTTTTGCCAAATATAACAATTTTGATTTTATATAATTAAGATAAAAAGGACTTTTAAATATACAATGAATACCAAAATATGCTACAACAGATAATAAAATAGATAAAAAAGTCCGCAAATACAAGTTTTGAATAAGTATATGAATAATAATGCATATGAATACAATTATAAAACAACCAAACACTGATGCCTTTAAATTTTTAACATCTAATAAAAACTGCACTTTTTTTCGGGAAAAATGAAAACATATAGAAAACATAATCATTTCTGATAAAAAAGTGGTAATTGCAGCAGCCACAATACTATATTTTGGTAATAATATAATATTAAATATAATATTAAATAAAGAGGAAATAACAGATGCAATTAAAACTACTTTTTCTTGCCTAAAACTAATCAAAATAGCATTAGCAAACAAATAAGACAAACTTGCAAAAATTAATGAAAAAGACAATATTGTTAACGGCACAGTTGCTTGAATATAATCAATACCAGCAATTATTAATATAATATCTTTGCTTAACAAACATAGCCCTAAAGACATTGGAATTGTTAACACAAACACGATATTGAAAACATTATAAAGTAACGGCTGATACTTAGTAACTTTTCTTTTTCCAATTAAATACGCCAATCGAGGAATTGAAACAGCGATGATTGCATTAATTAATTGCTTAGTAATATTAAAAATTTTAGCAGATGCACTATACAATCCTACTTCTCTATCACTATTTAGTAATCCCAACAAGGTAATATCTGAATTAAGGTAAATTTGTTGGGACAACGTACTAAAAAATAGTATTAAAATTGGTGCTAAATGTTTCTTTAACGCTTTAGAAAACACAAAATGAATATTTAAAGTTTTTTTCATTTTTAAAAAATTAAGTATATTAGCACCACCAGTAGATAAAACAGTAATTGCAGTGTATATCAACAAATCATTTGGAGAATGAACAAATAAAAACAACAAAATGATGGAAATAATTTGAAAAAGAAAAGTTCGGATAGTAATATATTTAAACTCTTCATAAGTGATTAAAAGCCATTCGACTCCCAACGTATTTGTAATAACATTTATACTCAAAATTGAAATAATTAATTTATAATCATGAAACTTTGCCACGAAAAAAAGGGACAAAAAAAGCAAAAGCAAAGAAAAACAGCATGAAATTAAATTAATGGAAAAAATTTCACTAACAAACTGCGTCATTTTTTTCTTATCATTTTTATATTTACTTCCTTCTCGAATCGCGTAAGACGACACGCCCAGTGCCGCTAATAAAACAAAATAACTTACAACAGAATTACTGAATTGAAATTTTCCATAACATTCAGCACCTAGAGTTCTAAATATAAGTGGATAAGTTATTAAAGGGAAAAGAAGATTTAAGAAAACTTTTATTCCATTTAATAAAGCATTAATTGATAACGATTTCTTCATTTCATAATCCTCCTTTCGAACATACATAAAAGTAAATATTATTGCAATTATATTAAACGAAATATTCTAATAATTTCAGAAGGAATATATCCATTTATACATAACCCAAATAGTCTATATAACTTATTTTTTCTTTTCATAATACTGATAAAACGACTAACAACATCACATTTTTGCTGATCAGAATATCTTCTTTGCAATTCTTCTGCTTGAAGAATTATAATTTTTTGAAAATTTCTCCAGTTATTACGCAAAGCCGAAAATTTAAATATTTTTAAAAATCTTTTTTTCCATTTACCTGATTGCTGTTGAGCACCTATTGTATTGTTTTCATGTTGTCTATAACAATGCAACGCTTGATCATAAAAATATATTTTACCACAATAGGATGCAACCTGCGTTAACCACCAATCATGCATCTCACATTTTTCATAAATTGTTCCTGTTACTTCTTTTAATTGCTGATTAAACATAACAACACACCCCGGGAAATAATTCTGTACCAACGTATGTTGTAGCAATTTATGTTTAGGTAAAGTACGATTGGTACTATGAATTAATGATGCATTTAAAATATTCAAATTAGAATCCGTCACAAAACAATCGCAATAAACTAAAGTTGGCGTTTTAGATTGTGTTTCCTTATTTTTCATAAAACAAAGTAATTTATAAATCTTGTCAACATCCCATACATCGTCTTGATCACAAAACATATAATAATTATGTTTACCAACACGGTTAAACAAATTAGAAAAATTCATTTTAGCACTATTAAACTTATTGTCATTTTGGACAACGACAATTTTGTTTTGATACTTTCTTTGATACTTTTTTATTATTTGCATAGTTTTATCAGTACTGTGATCATCACTAATATACAAAACCCAATTATGATACGTTTGTCGAATAATTGATTGAATTTGCTGTTCAATATATTTTTCTCCATTATATGTAGCCATCATGATTGCAACACTATCAGTATGCTTTTTCTTCTTAAATTTTTTAAAATCGCTTTCATATTTATTTTGTTTTTCAACATAAGATACATAAGTGGGAATCGCATATAACAAAAATAAAATGAAATAATAAATTTGATAATATTCAAAGGTATCAAAAATTAATAATACTTGAATCCCCAAAAAAATAACAGATAAACAATTATAAACAATACGACTCTCTTTAATCTGTGTAATACTATTAATCACTTTTAAAATAAAATTAAAATATAAACACAATCCTATAATTCCAGAAAAAAACAAATTATTCATTATAATATTATGTAAATGATTGGGGCTAAATGTAAATAAGAAACCGTTAGGTTTTGGAATGATAATTTTAAACAATTCTGTAATATCAAAAAAGCCATTTCCAAAAACCAACTTTAAATAATCTCCCTTAAAAATCTGAATAGCAATATCCCAAATATTCGTACGATAACTTAAATCTAAGGATTTATGTAAAACATCAACAATTAAAAATTCAAACAAATTTTGAATTCTAAAGAAAACAATTCCAATATTTAATAATATAATAATTGCAAAAATCAGTTTTAAATTAATTTTTGCTTTTTTATATTTAATAACTAAAATATTAATTAGAATAATAAAGAAAAAAACAACCAAAGCAGCAGCAGACCAAACTAAAAAAAGGGAAATAAATCCAATCAGATAAGTTAATGCAAGCATAGTTTTACTTACTTTAGAACAATTATAAAAGCCATCGTAATTGTAAATAATAACAGGAGGAAGTAAATATAAAATAATTCTATTATCTTGTCCTAATAAACAAACCATCAAATCGCCAAAATAATAACTTTGATAGATAATTTTACAAGCTATCATTCCAAATAAATTCAATGTAACTAGTATAAAAAATAAATGAGCAATATTCCGCAAATACAATGTTCTATTATCATTTTGAAATATAATTTCACAAAACAAAATCATTACAAAATTTAAAACATAAATCTTGCAGAAATAAACAATCGATTGATGATTAAGTACAGTTATAATAAACAAAAATAAAAAGTAAATAAACACTGCTATCGAAAATTTCGATAAGCGCGTTTTGTTTTTAACAAAAAGTATAATAATAATGGCAGCAGCAAATATCTTTAGTATATTTACAAATTCATGAACAGGTGGAATTAATGTTTGAAAAGATCGTGGAAATACTAATAGTGCAAAAATAAATAGGTATATTATTTTTTGTGTTTGGACTTTTGACATTTTTCCATCTTCCTCTCAAAACTACATTTATCTGGCAGTATCTCTTCAAAAGCTTTATTAAGATCATTAAGAATTTGAGTAAAATCTTTATCACTCATCGGACCATCGTTAATTGAAATCACTTTACCCTTTTGCTTACAAATATATTTTATTAATGAATCATGTATATTACTTATCCCATCACGATCTATAAAATAAGAACGTCCAAATCTGATAGTTCGATTATTAAAATACCCAGAAGCAATTTGCCACTCTCTAAAGAGCCATTGATTAACATCCGTTATCTCTCTAAATTTATGACTACAAGTATTATCTAAAATCTCATATTCCTGATTCCAAACCTCTTCCATTATACTTTTGCACAAAGAAGTAGTTAAATGAGGTTGCCAGAATCCAGGAAATCTTGGACATTGTTTCAACACTAATGTTCGTAATAACATTTTCCCATTTTTCAAACTATACCATCTTTTTTTATTTTCTTTAAAAGATTTTTTAAAATCAAAATGTTCGTTAATGATACTAGTATCATTAATAGCAAAATACTGACTTATTAAACTTTTCTTAGGGCAATGAACATTTAATGCGACTGTATCCTGAGGAATACCCTTATAAAAAAAATCGAAAGGCTTTACATGATTAATTATATACACATCATCATTAAATAAAACAAAATGCTCTGAAAGTTCTTTTATTCTAAAAATGTTCGTTTCAATTGTATTTGCGCTGAAAGTTGGAAGATATTTTTTTGGAATGAAATCTTCGTGTTTTACTATCTTTAATTTTGGATGATTTAAATCCAACCAGTCTGGAACATGCCCCCATGTAATAAAATATACTTTGTTTACCCAGGGTGCAAACTTTTCAATACCTCTAAACCAATATTTTAATAATCCAAAGTCACGATATCGATAAATAGAACCATCCGCCGTACTATGAACAGAATATTTATTTTTTTCTTTTTGCGATTCTGGATCATTTCCATCTGCCCACATCACAACAAAATCAATTGCATCATTTTTCATGCTTTCACCTCTTTTATAAATACTTGTTTTATCTTTGGCAAATATCGAATGCAAAATTTTCTAATTGCTAAACAAACAATAGAAAAAATTATGCATTCAACTATCACAATAAATAACATTTCGTAGTAAGAGAAATCGTTAAAATCAAAGAAGTATGAACTAATTCCAATGATAAGTCCTTGGCTCAAATACATTGGAAAAGAAAGTTTTTCTAAATTAAAAATCAGTTTATTTGAAGTAAATTTTGCTGTAAAACTCATTTGAGAAAAAGCAATTGAAACGCAAATAGCAAATATCAAAATCATAATATAATCATATTTAATATGGCTACTATCCGTATTTGTCAAAAACAATATACTTATAAACCCTAAATTTTCTACCATTGTAAGAAAAGATTTCCCTAAAATAGTGAAATTGGTATTTTTGATTTTTTTAACTATTGGATTCAAGCATATACCGATAGACATTTCAAAAAGTCCTCGTAAAAGGCATTTGGTATAATACTCCCCATCCCATGCTATTGAGCCATTCCAATTATAAGCAATATAAGATCCTATAAAGAAAATTATAATTGGCCCAATAATATATAAAAATTTGTTTTTGTATTTTAAAACTAACGGATATAATACTAAAGACATTATAACTAATACTGAGGTATACCAGCCAACATAAATTAATGTCTTATAAGGAATACCAGCGTTTCTTAAAAGTAAAATATCCCAAATAAAATTGGCTTTATTGTACATAGCATAATCGTTTATATATGTAAAAAAGAAATAAGAAAAAACAAAAACGATAAACGTCATTCCCATTAAATTTAATACTCTCTTCAACATATATTTTTTCGTTTCTTCGCCTATATCAATTCGTCCTGTTTTACTGAGTGCTTTTGCGCCCAATAAAAACCCAGAAACTATAAAAAAGAACTCTACTCCTATACTACCACCAGCAAAACGAATTGGCACATGAATATAATGACTATCGGTTCCTAGATGTAATGCTATTATCATAAAGCAATAAATAAATTTCCACAACGCAATTGTTCCATTATGTTTTTTCATCTCATCCCCACCTTCATTCCAATATATCTTGCCGCCATATCAAATGGAAATCGAAATAGTACGGGAATATTTTTTTCTTGCAATGCTCTCATTAATACATATTTAGCAAGCCCTCCGCCCGCTTTTGTTGTCCCATATTGATTCAAATAAGAATTTTCTTTAAAAAATTTCCCTGTCAATTGATATCGATTATATAATTCTTCTAAAGTAAAATGATGAGAATGATAAACAACACTAGTAGCTTCATATCCAATCCGATAACCATTCATAATTAATTTATAGGCAAAATACATATCTTCGTTTATTGGAAGGTTCTTGCCGTCGTATCCTTTCAATGCAACAAAAATATCTCTTCTAATAGCACTAGAAGCATCACTGAAGAAAAAAGTATTTAACCCTAATTTCAAAATATCCTTTTTTGAGACAATTCTAGATTTTTCGGGATAATTCTTTTCTCTTGTATATTTTTCAAGATTATTATATTTTGAAATTTGCCTTGAAAAAGATGCCTCACATTTTCCGTTTTCAATTTTACGAATTAATTTTTTTAGCCAATGATCATCTTCAATCACAATATCTTGTGTAACAAAACATACTATATCGGCTTTACTTTTCATGGCTGCTTTCTCACGAACTAAACTATGAGAAAAATTGCTTTTTTTTATTTTTTGATATGGAATATGATTGGTTTTTAAAATTTCTTCTGTGCAGTCGGTACTTTCTGTTAAGATATAACTTATATTTTGAATTTCAACATCTTTTTGTCTCAACAAAGATTGATTTAAATTCAAAATATAAGATTCCGCTTGATACAATGGGCAAATAATATCTACACTCATAAAGATCACTCCTTAAGTCAAAAAGAAAGGAACTATTTGGCTCCATCTCTTTTAATAACTTTAATAAATGTCCAAAAAATAATCTTCAAATCCAAACCAAAACTACAATGATCAACATAATAAAGTTCCATTTTCATACGTTTAGCATATGAAACATTACTTCTACCATTACTAGCCCAATACCCAGTTAATCCGGGTCTGATACTCAAAAACTTACTCTTATTCTTTTTATAATTATCAGCCTCATCCGGTACAACTGGCCTAGGCCCAACAAGTGACATATGACCTAAAAAAACATTAATAAACTGTGGAAATTCATCTAGTGATGTCTTTCTTAAAAATGCCCCTACTTTCGTTATTCTAGGATCATTATCGATCTTTCTATTTTTATAATATTCTTTTCTTTTTTCTGGATTATTCTTTAACCAATCTTTAAGAATCTCCTCCGCATTAGGAACCATCGTACGAAACTTATACAAGTGGAACATCTTACCATACTTTCCCACTCTTTCTTGATAATAAAAAATAGAGTGAAAATCCCCTTGGAAAACATATAAGACTTTAATTAAAATAGAAATGGGTAACAAACACACTATCCCCAAAATACTAAATAAAATATCAAAAAGACGTTTAAAGATAAAATATATATATTTAGTCGAAAATGCAAACCCTTCCGTTTGTGCTGCACATAACTCACTATCTCTCATACAACTTCACCTGCAAACTCCATTCCTTCAAAATTAACCCTTTGTTACTCTGATTATATCACAAATGTGGCTACCATCCTATATAAAATTGCAAAAAAAATAAAGAAAATGTTTATATGAGGTGGTAGTTCGTGCTAGAAGAAATTGAAATCCATAATGATGAATACTACTATACAATCATTCGTAAAAATATTAAACGGTTCAGACGTCAAAAAAACTCACTCAACAAAACCTAGCCGATATGACAGGAATGTCAAGAGAGTACATATGTGACGTCGAAAATGAAAGACGAAATAAGCATTTAACAATTGCTGTATTGGGTAGAATTGCCGATGCAATGAAAATTGAAATTGCTGAGTTTTTCGAACCATCAGAGTAAAAAAAATTACAGATTTTTTCTGTAATTTTTTTATGATATTGCAACGATTGCTAAACGATTTTCTTCATGCATCACTGTAATCGTCCGATTCGTATCATATCCTAAATCTGTCTGATACGTAATTGTTACTTCTACTTGGTATGCCGTATCATCAGTTGTATCACCATATGAGTAACTAGTTTGATTAACCGAAACAACATCGACTGCTGTTACAATTGGAAGTTCTTGCTCACGATCACCATACAAATCACTTTCAA
>CALVUU010000136.1 GCA_944363655.1 uncultured Bacilli bacterium
AACACAAATGTTAATTTTTTAAAAAAAAGTTAAATTTTGTGTCTTTTTGGCATGTATATAATACCATAAAAATTTACTCTTGACAAATCTTAGAATGTCATTTATCTGAAGTATTAGTTTGTAATAATACCCTTTTATTTTCATCATCCCATGTAAGTGTACTTCCATTTTCACAACCCGATAATCTTTCATTAAAAACATATCCCTCCTGTGGCCATATTGTGTCACTACTAACTTGATATTCTCCACTACCAGCAGATGTCTCATACATCATAGTAAGTGCATTAGTATTAATAATATTGTTTTTAGAATTACTTTCATTGCTTATAACAACTTTATCATAATTATATGTATAAAAATATAAACAAGTAAATATCATAACTAATGTTATTAAATTAAAAATTAGTAATTTTCTTTTCATAATTGCACCAACTTTATCTATTATTTAATAACATTATACAAAATATGTTTTGTAAAATCAATACAAAATATGTTTTGTTTGACAAAATTGTTATAGGTGATATTTGTGAATATACAAAGGTTAAAAGAAATACGTGAAGATAAAGATTTAAAGCAAAGTGATGTTGCTAAAGTGTTAGGAATAAAGCAACAACAATATAGCGAGTATGAAATTGGTAAAAGATTAATTCCAATTAATTATTTAAGCGCCTTAGCAGATTTTTATAATACTTCAATAGATTATTTATTAGGTAAAACTGATGAAAGAACACCTTATCCTAAATCAATTTTTAATCATTAAAAATAGAAGCCTTAGGCTTCTATTTTACGTTAATAATACCGTAACTTTTATCTTTTCTTTTATACAAAACTGAAACACAATCTTCATCAATATTTTTGAAAACAAAGAAATCATGGTTTAATAATTCAATTTGAATTATTGCTTCTTCTTCATCCATTGGTTTCATATCAATATCTTTTCTCTTAACAATTTTTGATGTATTTTCTTCTTCTATTGCATCAAAATCAAAACTCATTTCAAACTTAGGTAATCCCCGATACTTTTTATCCAGGCGATCCTTATTTTTTCTTATTTGACCTTCAAGCTTATCGATAACTAAATCAGTCGCCGCATAAAGGTCTTGATGTCTTTCTTCCGCTCTTAAAGTAAATCTAGAAGTTGGAACCGTTACTTCAATACTTTGTTCTTGATTTTTAACCTTAATTAGAACCTTACATTCGATTCCCTTAGGATTTTCAAAATACTTATCAAGTCGGCTTAATTTTTCGCTTACATAATCTTTAATAGATTTAGTGACTGTTACTTTATCACCGCGAATATTTACTTTCAATCTAATCACCTCTATTAATAATATAACATAAACCAAGAAAAAAAACTACATAATTGTAGTCATTTGTTCTTCAACAACATCAACCGCTTGTAAGCCCTTAGCTGTTTCAATAAGTTTGAAGTTTACTAAAGATCCTTCGTTTAATGTCTTGTAGCCATCTTTTTTGATGGCTGAGTAATGGACGAAAATATCAGATAGTTGGTCGTATTCGATGAATCCGTATCCTTTTTCATTGTTGAACCATTTAACTCTGCCTTGCATCATAACACACACTCCCTCCTTCTTCTCTTTAACTTTAACATATAAACTGCACATAAGCAAACATTTTAGTACGACAAAGTTCGACACTATTTTTCCTTGCTTGTAACAATATTAGCAAATATTTTAATAAGATATATATAAATTGTTTAAAATAGGTATTTTTATGTCTTAAATAATTAAGATATTTCAATATCATTACGATACTTTTTAGATAACAATTCTATTTTTTTGCCTGTATCTAAAACAAAATAATTATTTGCCCAATTATATTCTTGAACACGACACATATTTAATAAACATGCACGATGAACTTGTTTAAATCTATTATCTAAGTGATCTTTTACTTCAGTTAAAGACATACATAAATTATACTTATAATTATCTGTTACTATGACTACTTTTCTTTCACATGTATCACGATATATAAATAAAATATTATCATAATAAATATTTAAACTAAATTTACGATTTTCATATTTAAACATGTTACCGATGTAAAAATTATCTAATATTTGTTTTAAATCTAATAAAATCTTTTTAGGATATTCATAAATATTAGGAAGGAAATCAAAGATATTATTAATCCATCTTTTATAAGTATTACCTAGTAATATTAATTCGCTACGATAATCATTATTTCTTACATGTGTGGCTAAATTATTTTTATTTAATTCATATTTACTATTGATAAAATAAATTTTTTTAGTTTCGTGTTCATTAATTGTTTTGGCTAACTCTTTACTATATTCAGGAAACCATTTTATGATAAGATTTTTGGAATACAAAAAGTCTAACTTTCCAATTATTTTTTTTAAAGTCAGATAATTCCGTTCATCATTATCAATTAAAATTATTTTTATCACTTAAACTAAGTATACGATCTGTTTATCTTTTGTGCAAATACTTTTGGTGATAGTTGACAATTAATGAACGCTATTTAGTAAATAAAATTCATTATCAGTATAAATATAGGTTTTATTTTGATACTCTTTTTCAAAACTTGTAAAAACATCAAAAATAGCATCTCCATTGCCAATTAAATATAATTCTTTATTTTCAATTTTACTTTTTATATATTGAAATAATTCTTTATTACTTGAAAAAAAGTTAACAGGAATAAAGAAACTTGTTATTTTTTTATATTCATCTATATAACTTAATAAGTAATAATTATTGAAAACATTTAAATAAGCATTATTACTATTTAATTTATATAATTTTATTTCTTGTTCAAATACTATTCGACGATAATTAAATTTTTCTAATATAGTTTTTAAAAAAGATATATCTGCTGGTGTATATATCGGAGATACAATAACTTTAATTGTATCTCCGAATAAGTTATTATTTATATGGATTTCATTTAATAATTTACTATATATTTTTAAAAATTTATCAATCCGATAAATTTTTCCATATTTAATTATACCTTTATTTATTTTAAATATTATAATATTTTTTTGTTTTTTATTTTTTAAATATATTACTTCATCTGTTAGATATAATACATTGTTATATTTCATTTCTTAACCTCTTTTATATTTTATTTTAGTTGCTTCTCCCCCACGAATATGTTTTATTTCATCATGTTTTTTAAATATTTTATTTATTCTATTAGCTAAATTTTTATCAATTTTTTCTAATCTGTTTTTTAAATCCATATGTACTGTGCTTTTACTTACTGAAAAAACTTCAGCTGTTTTTCTAATAGTATCTTTCGTATCTAAAACATATTTTGCTTCTTGTAAAACTCTTTTTTTAATAAAAACTTTCATAACCAAACAACCCCTTAATAAATTATATTATTAAGGGGTCAATTTATGTTTTATTGAAGATCATTTATATTCATAGTATAAAATTCTTCAGGATCAATGGTAAAGCCATTATAATAAACTTCAAATAGTAAGCAGTTTTCTGTTTCGCCATCTAAGAGATTATCACCACTTTTGCCAATTATGTCTCCAGCAGTTAAAACGTCATCTTTTTTAACAGCTATTTCCCCTAGGCTATAATAAACTGTTTTTAAATTGGTATTGTGGGTAACTTCAACAACATTACCTAATATTTCATCTTCACTTACATTAGTAACAGTTCCATCATAAACACTTACTACATCAAATGTTTCATTTGCGGAATATAATATTCCACTATTTTGTAAATAAGTTTGTTCATAATATACTAAAGAGTTTTGTTGTGTTTGTTCATCATCATCTTTATTATAATATGATTTACTAGTACTTACTGAAGTAGAGTTAAATGGTTTAACTATACTGTTAGTTGTTACCTCTTCTTCATTTTTAATTACGGGTTTTACTTCTTCATCTTCAAGAGCACTTACAGATAAATCATCTTGATAATTAATTTGATTTTGTAAGGCTGATCCTAAAAAAGAAATACTAACAAATAAAATTCCAATTACTAAAACATAAACTGTCGGCAAGACAAATCCTTTTAATTTTCTTTTCTTCATAATTCACCATCCTAATTAAAGTATGAGAATTATTTGAATATTTTATACATTTATTTCAACGATATCGATATCTTGATAGTAATGATTTAGTATTTCTTCATAATTTGCTCCATTTTTAGCCATTTTATTAGCCCCATATTGACTCATACCTACTCCATGACCATACCCTTTAGTAGTTATTTTTATATCATCAGCTATATCAATTGTAAAATCTGTTGAACGCAATCCTAATAAAGTACGTAAGGTTGTTCCTTTAAATACTTTATCATTTATTACAATAGAATTTACGCGATTAGTATTACTACGGGTTATATCATTAATAACTATATTAGAACAATCAATATTTAGTTTGGAACAAAATTCTTCTTTAGTAAAAGTTTTAGTTACTAAAAAATTTTTGACAGATTCGTCCCAAGATGAATCGACACTTTTAAGATAGTCGCGAGTCTCACCAAAGACTAAAGAAACGTCTTCCGTAGCGCCATTACTCATAGCAAAATAATAAGCACTTATTACGTCTCCTTCGTATTCCATTACTAAATTTTTAGTATCAGTAACAGCCTTCTTAATTTTATCATAATAAAAATTGTAATCTTCTCCCCATTTTTCTTGCATTTCTTCAGTAGTTATATATACTTGATTAGTAATATCTGTTACTAAATCATAACTTTCAGTAGATGTTTTAATTTTAGATAAAGCATAACTCCTAGCAGCAATTGCTTGAGCTTTTAGAGCTTCAATCTCAAATGATGCAGGCATTTCACCAGCAACTACACCAATAACATATTCTTCTAAATTTAAATCGGTTTCTTTATTATTTTTGGTATCTTTTATTGTAACATTTACTAAATCATCATTAAAATAAGCAGCCTTTTTTTTACTAGGACTGCTTATAATGGCTATAATACTTAAAACAACTATTATTATAATTAAATATTTATTTTGCATATTTTAACCTCAATAATTATATGTTTTTAGAAAATATTTTATGATTAATTTACAAATTCTACTACAAAATTAGTTAATAAATAACTTAGAGAAAGACTTAAAATTATTACTAAAACACGAGCTTCAATTGTCTTATTTTTCTTAATAATTGCATTAAAATTTACTCCCGATAAGGCAAATGCAGCGGTAAAGGTAAAAATAATATAAAGTATTATTTTATAATCCATATGTTCCATCCTCGATTTTCTTAACTTTATCTATTCGTCTTAAATGTCTTTCTTCGCAAGGACTTTTAGTAGCAATAAAAGTATCAATTATTTTATAAATAGTATCTAAATCGATATTTACTCCGAATGAAATAACATTTGCTCCGTTATGATTTTTAGCAGTAAAAGCATCATTTTCATCAAATACTCTAGCACATCTAATACTCTTAACTTTGTTGGCGGCGATACTCATACCTATACCTGAACCACAAACAAGTATTCCTAAAGCATTTTCTTGTATAACCTTCTTACAAATATCGTAAGCAAAATCAGGATAATCATCAGTTGCATTATTTTTTAACTCCGATGCTTCTACATCTATACCATTACTTTTTAAATAAGTAATTATATCATCTTTATATTTAGCACCTTGATGGTCAACTCCTAAAAATATTTTTATTTTAATCATCTCCCACGTTAATTATACTAAAAAAACAAAAATATTACTACTTTTGTTCTTTATCTAAACCAAATTTTTTGTTAAATTTTTCAATATTTCCAGTTTTCTTAGCTTTTCCTTGTGTTCCAGTATAGAATGGGTGACATTCACTACATATTTCAACATCAATTTTATCTTTAGTTGAACGAGTTGTAAATGTTGCTCCACAAGCACAAGTTACCACAGCATCTTTAACTTCTGGATGGATGTTCTTTTTCATTTTTCGCTCCTTCCGCCATGTCAAATTCATGACATAGTAATCCTTTGTCTTTAATATTATAACATACTTTTTAGTTATGACAAGCCCTATTTATCAATTAAATACTAAATCCGAATATTGTAAATTATCGTTAATAATTGAAATTTTTAATTTACCAGTATACTCTACATTATTGTACTTAGCAATAATTATTGCTAAGTAATGATTACCTTCTTTAAATATACGTTTTATATCGTAAGTTATTTCATTTTTTTTAGGAGAATTTAGTAGTAAATAAGCAATTTTATAATCTTCATTAATATAATTTTCTATTATATCTATTTCTTCTTCAGGTATATTTGCTAAAACATTAGCATTATAAGCATCTTTTATAGATGTAGGTTCTTTAATATTTACAAAATAGTTTTCATAAGATGCAAATTCTAATGGACTAATTATTTTATAAATTATGTGGTCATTATATACTATACTAGGATAGTTTTTTTCATAAATACAATCCATAATTACTGGGGCATAAAAATTGAAAAAATTTTCATTACTATTTATCTTATAACCCAAATCATTTCCTAAAGTGCGACAAGCGATACTATCTGTTATTTTAGTATTATTTATATATGAAAATATATTTATTAGATTATCTTCAATGATAGCAATATTTTCATCAGGTGCTATATATTCGTTGTTTGAGTGATCTGTGGAAATTTCACTTTTAGTTATAATATAGAATACTAAACAAAATATTGCTACTATTCCTAAAATGATTAAAATTATTTTTATAAAATTACTAAAATTATTCTTCATATTGACCTCAAATAAAAGATATCATAAATAACTTTTATTTTCAAGGTTAATAAATCATTGCCCAAAGATTTTCTGCAATACTTTGATGGGCTTTATAATTAAGATAATAACTGGTTTTATCTAGGTAATAAGAATCATTTAAATAATAAGCCATTATGTCTAGAAATTGACAGTTATATTTTCCAGCTAGTTTTTTTAAATTGTGATTTATTTCATAAGCATCACTTTTATCAAATTTATACGCCGGATATAAACCGATGATAATAATTTCTTTATCGTAAAATTCGCGAATTGTTTGCAAAAATAATTCATATTCTTTTATATAATTTTCCATTTTTTCAATTGTTAAATTGTTTTGTAAAGAAAGATCAGCAAATTCATCTAAGCCAATACTTAAAGTAATAATATCAGCAGAAGCAATAGTTTGTTTTATGGGTATTCTTGTAAATTTACCTAAAGTGTTATCTTCCATATATTCATTTAATTCATGAATAGTAAGATGAGATAAAGAAAATTCATTATTGTATTTATCTAGTTTATTTTTATTTTCTAATTTATCTTTAAGATAATCATTAAAACTTGGGCCAGCAACATTATATGGGGTCATACCTAAACTAAAACCATCTCCAATACTAACTAAACTCGTAAGGGATTTAACAGTTATAAAATTTATCAATATAGTTAATATTGCTCCGATTACAATTATTAATATAAGTTTATATCTTCGTTTCATAATTACCCCCAAGAAAAAAGTAGTGATTACTCACTACATTATACTTCAATAATTTTAATATTAGCACCAACAGAAGATAATTTGTTGATAATTCGTTCATAACCGCGGAGAATATGTTCAGCATCATTTATAATGGTTGTACCATCTGCAATTAACCCAGCCGTAACTAAGGCTGCTCCAGCTCGAAGATCAGTTGCTGCTATTTCAGCACCATGAAGAGGAGTTGGACCACTTATTTTAGCGTGTTGTCTTTCCGCTTTAATATTTGCTCCCATTTTATTTAAATATTTGACGTGTCCCATGCGATTTTCCCAAATCGTTTCTTCAAAAAGTGATACGCCATTTGCTTGGGTTAATAAGACTGCCATCGGTTGACCTAAATCTGTTGGGAAACCAGGATATACCGCTGTTCTAACATTGGTTGGTTTTAAATTTTTAGATTTATTTAAAATTATTTTATGGTTCTGCAATTTAAAATTAACACCCATTTCTTGTAATTTATTTAAAAGAAGAATATTATGCTCAGGAATCATCCCTTCAATTGTTAAATTATCACCAAGTAATGCTCCCATTATTATGTAAGTTCCCGCTTCAATGCGATCAGGAATAACTTTTACTTCAGCACTGTGAAGTTTTCTAACACCTTCAATAGTAATTTCTTCAGTTCCAGCTCCAGTAATACTTGCTCCCATATTATTTAATAATTCAGCTATATTTATTATTTCAGCTTCCCTTGCAGCATTCTTTATGTGTGTCGTTCCTTTAGCCAAAGTGGCTGCAATCATAAGATTGATTGTTGCTCCTACCGAAGCAAAATCTAACATAATATCTGCACCTTTTAATTCAGTAGCTTCAATTAAATATTTACTTTCTTCTTTAGTTATAGTTGCTCCAAGGGCTTCAAATCCTTTTAAATGCAAATCTATTGGTCTAGATCCTATGTTACAACCACCAGGAAAATACATCTCAACTTTTTTAAATCTTGCTAGTAATGCTCCCATAAAGTAATATGAGGCTCTAAGTTTGTTACTTAAACATTCAGGTATTAAAGTGTTTTTTATATTAGATGCATCTATTTCAATAATACCTGTTGCCTTTTTGACATCAACATTTAATAATTTTAATATTTCTAGTAAAGCATCTTTATCTGATATATTGGGTACATTAGATATTTTAACTTTACCATTTGCCATAATTGCTGCAGGAATTAAAGCAACTACGCTGTTTTTAGCACCACCGATTTTAATTTTACCACTCAATATTTTATTACCTTCAATAATAATTTTTTTCATACTTACCTCCTTTATAATTTTATTTTGCAAACATTTTATTTATGGCACTTCCATAAACATATTTAGTAATATTTATACCATTAGGGTGAATATTCATAAAATTATCTAACATTACACCACTATTAGCTTCCAGCAAATATAAATTATTTTTATTATCTAATATGATATCAATGCTACAAAATCTTACATTTATATCTTTAACTACTTTTAAAGCAAGTTTAAAAATTTTTTCTTCTAAATATGTAGAAATATCCATAAATATATTAGCTCCTCTAGATAAATTAAATTGCCAATTATAAACGTATTTTTCACCACTTTTTAAAACAATATTAGGAATATCTTTCTTATTTTTAAAATAATAAGGATTAAAATCAATTAATAATTCAGATAAAGTTTTTTTGCCATCGCCGATGACAACAGGCTTTATTTTACCATACATTAGTAGTATTTGGCTATCTAAAATTATAACACGATATTCATTTATAATATTAATATAAGGACAAATACTTAAGGAATAATTTTTAATTAAAAGATTATCTAATAAATCATATATTTTTTCTAAATTATTTTCATGAAATACTTCTTTACCACAAGTACCAAGATTAGCTTTAATAACTAAATTATGATTATATAATTCATATAATTTTTTAATATCCTCTTTAGAATAATTTTTAAATATTATATGATGTTTTATTATAGGATTTTTCTTTAATTCCATTAGTTCAAAAAAAGCATATTTATAATCAAGTATCTTAGTTATAGAATTATTGTTTAAATCAAATTTATGTGATATCATATAATGAATTTGATTATCACGTTCTAATACTTTAATCCAGTTTTTAGATATACTTGTTAATTTAATATTTTTTTCTTTACATAATTCATTTATAATATCATTAAATGTAGGCATGAATATCACCAAGTAAATTATATCATTTTTAAATAAAAAGGTGAAATATTCCTAATATTAATAATAATAAAATACCTAAAATAATAGCATATTTACCAATTAATTTACTACTATACTTACCAATAATTATACCTAAATAAGTAAATGCCGCACTACAAATAGCAAATATAATACTAGCAAGAAAGTAATTAGTTGTTAAATCATTAATACCAAGACCAACAGAAAAACTATCTATTGATACACTTAAAGCAAATAATATTATACCTAAAAAACTTATTTTTATCTCTGCTTTTTCATCTTTAATATAGTGTATTGCTAAATTAATACCGAGAATTATTAGAACTGATCCTAAAATTACATTACTAGCTAAATTTAATAATTTAATAATACTTAAACCTATAAAGTTACCTAACAAAGGCATAAAAAAATGAAATATGCCTACAAATATAGGAAGAATTTTAATAATAGTATTTTGCTTAGTTACTGAACCTACTGATAAAGACAAAGAAAAAGTATCCATTGATAAGGATATTCCTATTAATAAAATGGATACTATTTCTTGCATATGTAATCACCTTAATGAAATATATGCATACTCAAGAAAATTTATCTATAACTTCTTTAATATAAAAAGTATAATTAGGGGAATTAGTTTTTTCTTCCTCAGCCTCTAGTAAACATAAGGGAGGAAATAAAACACACCACCAGTTTTCGCCGAGACCTGAACCTAACGTTATTACGAGGGATTCATAATTACCTTCGGGATACATTACTCCTTTATATTCTTTTTCAGGAAAATAATTATTACCGTAATTAATAGTATATTCGACATTAAAACTATTAAGTATATTTTCAAATTTATTCATATTTTTTTCAATTAATTTTTTTGTTTCTTCCTTTGAATTAGATTTTTCAAGAATACTTGCAAAGACTGGTTCTATTTCCTCGCGAATTTTTATTTTTTTTTCTTGATCTTCTATGGAATTGCTATTAGCAATAATCCGAAACCTAATGGCATTATTGGGTATTAAAACTTCTCCGGATGTTTCTGTTGATAAACAGAATAAAATTGTTACTATAAATAGAGCAATGATTATTTTTTTCAAGTATATCACCTAAAATAATAGTGTGTAATCTTTGCTTATTTTATTCATTAAAAATAAATAAATATCTAGTTCGGCCCGTTAAGTCACTTGCAAATTCATATTTTAAATTAGTATTATCATCTAAAAATTTTTGTAAGTCTGATGATTCATTATCTCCAATTTCAAAAGCCATAAGTCCTGGTTTATTTAGATTTTTTAAATGCTTGTTGATAATTTGTTTATAAAAGTAAAGTCCATTATCTTTTGCAAATAAAGCTAAATGAGGCTCATACTTTAAAACGCTATCTTCAATATATCCATCATGAGAAATATATGGGGGATTTGAGATAATAATATCATAATTATCTTTTAAATTACTTACCATATCCTCGTGAATGAACTTTATCTCAACATTGTTTTTTTTAGCATTAAGTTTTGCTAAATTTAAAGCATCATAAGAAATATCTAGGGCAGTTACTTGCGAGTTGAGGTGTTTTTTTAAAGCAATAGCAATGCAACCACTGCCAGTACCTAAATCGATTACTTTAATTAAGTGATTAAAATGCTTTTTGGCATAATCTACTACAAGAGATACAAGATACTCAGTTTCAAATCGAGGTATTAAAACTCTATCATCAACATCAATTAGACAATCTAGGAACTCAACATTACCAATTAAATATTGGATTGGGTAGCCATTTTTTATTTTGTTTATAATTTCCTCTAAGTTATTTGGATACTTTTCTTTTAATATTTGCCAATCTTTAATGTTGATATTTTGTGGTCTATTCAAATTTCTCTCCAGCAAGTTTTAATTTTAAATCTTCTGTTTGTAAGGCTTCAATGATTGGTTCAAGGTCACCATCCATAACACGGTCAAGACTCATGATAGAAAAATTGATACGATGGTCTGTTACTCTATTTTGAGGATAATTATATGTTCTTATCTTTTCTGAACGGTCTCCGGTACCTATTTTACTTTTTCTTGCTGCTCCAAGTTCTTGTTCTTCTTTCAAACGGGCTTCTTCGTTAATCCTAATTTTTAATAAGTTCATGGCTCTTTCACGGTTCTTAAGTTGGCTTCTTTCTACTTGGCAAGTTACAACTATTCCAGTCGGAATATGCGTAAGTCTAACTGCAGAATTGGAAGTATTAACTGATTGTCCACCGGCACCACTTGAGTGGTAAACATCCATTTTAATGTCACTTTCTTTAACTTCAATATTTGATGTTTCAACTTCTGGCATTACTAAAACTGTAGCAGTAGATGTGTGAACTCTACCTTGGGTTTCTGTGACAGGTACTCTTTGTACACGATGCGAACCACTTTCATATTTTAATTTAGAGTAAACATTATCTCCCTTTACCATAAATTCAATTTGGGAATAACCACCACTGGTTCCTTCAACCTCGTGAATAACTTCAATTTTCCAGTCGTTTGCCTCAGCATAATGCGAATACATTCTAAACAAGTCTCCGGCGAATATGTTGGCTTCATCCCCACCGGCAGCACCACGAATTTCCATGATAACATTCTTGCCATCATTTTCATCTTTGGGTACTAAAAGAATTTCTAATTTTTTATATAACTCTTCTTCTTTAGTCGTTAATGATTCAATTTCTCCTTCAGCTATTTCTTTTAATTCGGGATCGTTTTCCATTTCATGGGCTTGGGCTAAATTATCTTTTACTTTTTTATATTCATTATAGACATCTACTGTTTCTTTTAAGTCACTTTCTTCTTTAGATAATTCTCTTAGTTTATTAAAATCACTTAAAACCTCTGGTTTAACTAATTCTTCTTTTATTTCTTCATATTTTTTTACAATTGCTTCTAATCTATTAAACATAACTTTCCTCCTTATAATTTTTAAAACACAAAACGAAGCTACATATTAGCTTCATCTTCGGAATCAATTACAACAAGGTCTGCTAGGTCATCATCATCGACATCTTCAGTTTCATCGTCTTTATCATAGAAAATGTCATCTTCTTCTGGTTCTTCGATATTTTCAATTTCTTCATCTTCAATTTCTAATTCTTCTTCGTCTTCTTCTTCATCTTCAATAACAATATCTAATTTATGACGAGTTTGAAGATCCCAATAACCATTTTTTAACATAATAAACTTTTTATTAATTGACATTAGTTCAAAAAAGTCCATAAGTTGATCTTCAACAACACTATCTGGTAATTCTAAGGCTTTACAAACTTT
>CALVUU010000137.1 GCA_944363655.1 uncultured Bacilli bacterium
ATGAAAAAGTTTAAAATCCCCCTATACTATTATCATAAAAAGTATAGGAGGATTTTTTATACAGTGGAAGAAACAGAAATTGTCGAAGTAAAACCAACTAAAAAACGGAAAACAGCAGTTAAAAATAAAACAACCAAATTGAATTTAGATGCTGAAAGTAAATTTGATAATATGAAAATATTGTTGTGTAACGGAGTTGATACTGAAGTAATGAATGACGTCTGGGAGTTGATAAAGAAATATGTTAGTTAATTATCACTCTCCTAAACATGTATATATTGTTTGTGGCAACACTGATTTACGTAAAGGAATCGATACACTGGCAATTTTAATTGCCGATAATTTTGGTATGAATCTTTATAATGATTCAATCTTCTTGTTCTGTGGTCGAAGAAACGACAGATTTAAAGCTCTTTATTGGGATGGTGAAGGTTTTATACTACTCTATAAACGTTTCGAAAATGGTAATTTAACTTGGCCGAAAACTAGTGAAGAAGTTAAAGAATTAGATAACCAACAAATTGACTTACTTTTAAGTGGACTTAATCCTTTACCACAACCCAAAGTACATTTAGCACCAAAAGGTGCATTTTATTAAAAATTTTTCTTTACTAAAAACGCTGCCTACTGGTATGCTTTTAAGCATAATCTTAAAAGAGGAGGTGGCGAACTATGGATAAAGACAAAAGAATAGAGGAGCTTGAAAAGGAAAATCAACAACTTCATAAAAAGATTGAAGAATTGTCTGAAACTATTAAGCATTCTCAATGCCCGTATTTTTGGAAAAAAAACGGAAAAATTAGATAAAAATCAACTTTCATTCTTTTCAGAGGCTGAATTAGAAGAATTAGATATAGATTCTGATATTTCATCTAAAGAAAATGAAGTAGAGCTCAGAGTAGTTCGCCACCGAAAAGTTAAACCACGTGGTCAACGAGCTGAGTTTCTTGATACTTTAGTACAAGTAGATGTCGTTCATGATCTTGAACAAAAAAATTATGCTGATTGTCATGAAAAACTCACTCTAATTGGCAAAAAATGTGTTTATCGAGAGGTAGGCTTGAAACAACCTGAGCTTTTTTGTCGTAATCATTATCAGCAAACCTATAAATGTGAAAATTGCCATCCAAAAGGTGGCGATAAAATAGTTGCCGGTAAAGTACCTACTAGTCCTATTTTCCCACATAGTTATTTTTCCAGTAGTGTATTGGCTCAAGTAGTTACTTCTAAATATTTAATGGCTGTACCATTGAATAGACAAGCAATATATTTTAGACATATTGGCTTACCAATAGATACAAAGCATATGGCACGTGCCATCATTAAATTGAGTGAACAGTTAGAAACGGTTCACAATGAACTTACTAAGATTTTATTGAAAAATCCAGTTATTCATATGGACGAAACTCCTTTTCGGGTGTTGGAAGAAAAAAATCGAAGTAAATCGTATTTTTGGGTAATGAGAACGACAGAAGAATTTTCAAATCATCAAATAGTTGTGTTTAATTACTCTAGTAGCCGAAAGCAAGAAAATATTTCTAATCTGGTTGGAGCTTACACTGGAGCAATTATGTGTGATGGTTATAATACCTATAGCAGTGAAATGTATCCACAAATTACATATGGTAGCTGTTTGGTGCATATACGCAGACATTTTGTGGAAATAGTCAAATCTTTAAAACAAGGAAGAGGATCATATGCAGTAAGAGCGGTAGAATTATTAAATCGTATTTTTAAAGAAGAAAAGAAGCTTGAGTATCAAAATGCAGAAGAAAAAGCACTGAAGCGGAAGCTTCATTTGAAAAAATATGTTGATGAATTCTACGATTTTCTGGATATATCCCTAATCCTAGCAGTAAATTAAAGAAAGCTATTGAATATGCCAAAAAATTTCAGCCTAGATTAGAAAATATATATAAAATTGGCGAACTCCCTCTATCAAACAATCCGATAGAACAAGTGATTAGGCTATCTACCTTAGTTCGTAAGAATTCATTGTTTGCGAGAAGCGTTGATGGTGCTAAAGCTAGTGCAATATTTTATAGTTTAGTTCAAACAGCCAAATTGAATGGCTTAGATATATTCAAGTATTTCAACTACATTTTCTCACTATTAGAAAAACGAGAAAATGTCAAGGTTGGAGCTTATTTGCCATGGAATTCTAAAGTTAAAGAAATTTGTACAAAGTAAGGCCCTCAAAATCACTAGGAAAATGTGATTTTGAGGGCCTTTTTATCTGTAATGTCACACTATAGTGTGCTTACGAATAGTTAGTATCTGTTTTAAATTTAATTTCATCCTCATAAAAAATACCTTCTAAATATACGATGATTTTATATACTTCATCTGTATACTTAGAAGGCATTATAGATTTTTTAGGGCTAGTTTAAATTTAATACTACGAGGATTACACGTTTAAGTTATGAAATCATATTAAGATTTATCTACAGTGGAAGATTTTTCAATTAAAGCACCGCTAACTGTATCAAATAGATACGAATGGTTATTAATTAATTGCTTTCCATAAAGCATCTGACCATTTTTGTCGTAATAAACAATTTTATTTTGTCCATAATCTGCAAGATTTTGGAATCCAGTAAGCATAGCTCCATTGTATTTACTAAATAAATACCAGTGTCCATTAATAGCTTGTTGACCATAAAGCATTTGACCATTTTTGTCATAATAAACAATTTTATTTTGTCCATAATCTGCAAGATTTTGGAATCCAGTAAGCATAGCTCCATTGTACTTACTAAATAAATACCAATGTCCGTTAATTAGTTGCTGACCATAGACCATTTGACCTTGAGTATTATAATAAACATTTTTCTTTTGATCAGAAATATATTTTAATCCTGTTTGCATAGCTCCAGATAAAGGATCAAAGTAGTACCAATGTCCATTGATTTGTTGTTGTCCATACAACATTTGTCCCCACTGATTATAATAGGCAATTTTATTTCCGCTAGATAGATATTGGAATCCAGTTTGTTTTTGATTATTTTTATATAGATACCAATGTCCATTTATATATTTTTCTTGGCCTGAAGATTGGGCTTTATCAAAATTTTGGAAACCGTATAAATTAATTAAATTAATCAACTTATTGGCATAACCTGGATCAGTTGCATATGATCCCCATTTACCATTACGAAGATTATTAGCTGCTTGTTGATATGTAGAAGAATTTGTCTTAGTAGATAAGTAAAAATTATTCTTAATGAGTTGTGCATATCCAACTAAGGAGTCATAATAACTATCATATTTTTGGAAACGAGCATTCACAGTATGATATGCACCACCATAGTATTCAAGAGTAGGCATAACAATATAATTACCTGTTCCTTTATATTTCACTCCAAAAAGGTTATGTGCATTCCTGGAAAGAGAACTTTGTCCCCAGGCACTTTCTAATCCGGCTTGGGCCATCATAACAGAAGCGTATACTCCATATTCATCAGCTACCTTAGTTGCGGCACTACCAACTTGGTTTACAAAATTAGTGACACTGGCAGGAGCATTGGTTAAGTTATAATCATATGAAATATTATTGTCGTTTTTAACTACTCCAGAGTCAAGAGTAGCGTTATGTGCAGCTGCAGAACTATTGGTAGATACATCATTCTGAATAGTTTGACCCTGAAGTGACGTATTATTATTTTCAGTGTTTGTAGTAACATTCTGAGTATTAGTTGTTGCATTATTTACTTGTACATTTCTTTTTGAAAGTTGCAAAGTATTAGAATTAGTTTGTGAATTATTATTTTGAGATTCACTATTATTTACAGAGGATTGAGAAGTATCAACCTTTGTAGTATTGACTACAGTTGTAGAATTAGTATTTTGGGTATTTAAAGTATCAGCTTTTACATTATTAGAATTAACAGCAGTCCCAGCCCCTAA
>CALVUU010000138.1 GCA_944363655.1 uncultured Bacilli bacterium
ATATTTATAATCTGGTTTCTTTTTACTTTTTCTTTCCAAAATATAGGATAAGCCAATACTAAAAGCATCAACAAAATCGTGGAAAGCATCTGAAATAATTGCAATACTACTGGTAAATAAGCCACCAATAATTTCAAATATTGAAAAGCCTAAATTTAGTATAAAGGCAATTAAAATATTTTTATCAGTTTTCATAAACATCCTCCATCATATATTCTATCAATTTAATTGTTTGTTCCTTCATAAAAGCATAATCATAGTTTTCATGCTTGTGATAGACTATTTCATGACACAAGTTATCAACCATATTAATTAACAAATGAACTTTTTCTTTGATATTTTTCACTTTAGGAAAATTGCTCAATAATTTTTCTGTAACATTTTCTTCATTAAGACTAAAAATGGCAAATACTTCATTATCTAAGCAACTCATCGACATAAGCTCTTTGTGAGCATTTTTAGTCAATGTGTGAACCTTAATTGATTCATCAATTAAATTTTTAAGAATTTTATCAAAATTTTCTTTGGTTATAGTTTTATTTTCTAAAGCATTAAGCATTGGAAACATTAAATTTTCCGAATATAACCTAGCACCAGCGATAAAAATATCTAGTTTGTCTTTAAAATATTGATAAATTATGCCAGTTGAAACATTGGCAGAAGCAGCAATATCAACACAAGATACGTTATGATAACCTTTATCACACATAAGACGAAATCCAACATCAATTATTTTTTGTTTCTTTTCTTTAGATGATTCTTTGATTGGTTCACGAATGCTTGGCATTATTTTCTTCCTTTAAATAATAATGTTTAATTGGTTTTAAGCTATCATCTAGTTCATAAACCAAAGGCACTCCGGTAGGGATTTCTAAGTTCATGACTTCTTCATCTGAAAGATTATCTAAATATTTAACAAGGCTCCGAAGAGAATTACCGTGAGCAACAATGATTATTTTCTTACCTAATTTTAAGTCTGAAACAATAGTAGATTCATAGTAGCCCACTACTCTTTTGATGGTGTCAACTAGATTTTCTGTTAAAGGTAATTCACTTGCAGGTAAGCCTTTGTACATTGGATCATTTCCTGGATATCTTGGATCATCTTTGGTTAATGCAGGAGGCCTAACTTCAGCACTTCTTCGCCATAATCTAACTTGTTCATCGCCATATTTTTTTCTAGTTTCATCTTTATTTAGACCTTGAAGCGCCCCATAGTGGCGTTCATTTAGTTTATAGGTTTTAATAATGGGAAGATCTAACTTTAATTCTTTTAAAATTAAAGTTAAAGTATCTTGCGCTCTTTTCAAAAATGATGTATAGGCAATATCGAAAGTAAATCCCAATTCTTTTAAAACTTTCCCAGCCTTAATTGCTTCTTTAATACCGTTTTCTGATAAAGGCACATCAGTCCAACCAGTAAATTTATTTTCTAAATTCCAAATACTCTCACAATGTCTTACTAAGACTAATTTTTGCATTAAATCACCTACTTCAAGAAACCTTCGATTATGGCCGCTTCAGCATCACGTTCACTTAGGCCTAGCGACATTAGTTTTAGAAGTTGTTCACCTGCAATTTTGCCAATCGCCGCTTCGTGGATTAGGTTAGCATCAACAGAGCCAGCATAAATTTCTGGTATTGCTTTAACACGACCATTATCTTTAATGATGGCATCACATTCAACATGAGCATAACACTTAGTGTTACCATTAATATTTGATTTAAATTCTTGATAAGAATCATCAGTTGCTACACTTCTACTGGTTACATGAGTACTAGCATTTTCGCCATTTAGTTCAACATTAAATTCCGTTTTAGCACTCTGGGCATTATTAGTTAGTATCTTTTCATTAACAACAAGAGTTGTATTTTCTGATAGTTCTGCTTTAGTAATACGTAATGTGTCATCAACTCCTTTTATTTGAACACTATCCATAGTCATGGAAGACCCTGGTTTCATATATATTTCAGTGGTAGGATTTAATACTTTTTTACCACCACCCTTACCTTCACCATAGTGTTTCTCAACATATTTTACTTTAGAGTTTTCACTTAAGAAAAAACGGTGGATACCATCATGCTCACTATCCTTATGTAAATCGTTATGAATTCCGCAGCCAGCCATAATAATAACATTAGAATTTTTTCCAATGTAAAAATCATTATAAACGACATCAGTCAAACCACTTTCGGTAATAATTACAGGTATATGGACAATACCAAATAAAACATTATCTTTCACAATAATATCGATACCACTTTTATCTTTTTTAGAAACTATATCAATGTATGGGGATACACTTCTTTTAACACTTTCGCCATTTTTACGTATATTGATAGCATCAGCAGCTTCATAATCATTACCTACTATTTCAGTTAAAAGTGTTTCATCTACTTTATTCATTTCATCACCTTCTTACAACATTTAGAATCACAGAGTATGTTATCTAACATATCTTTACTTGTGCCAATTTTAGAAATTTTTCCTTGTTCTAAAAGAATTATTTCATCGGCGATGTCAAGAATTCTTTCTTGGTGTGATATAACTAAAATTACCCCCTTGTAACTTGCTTCAAGGTCTTTAAAAACTTTGTTTAAATTTTGAAAACTCCATAAATCGATTCCTGCTTCCGGTTCATCAAATATGGCAACACTAGGGTTACGGGCAATTATAGTAGCGATTTCAATACGTTTTAACTCACCACCAGATAGGGAACTATCAACTACTCTATCGACATATTCTAAGGCACATAAACCAACTTTGGATAGATATTCACACGCATCTTTACGAGTTATATTTTTATCAGTAGCAAATTTTAGCAAATCAAAAACAGTAATTCCTTTAAAACGAACTGGTTGTTGAAACGCGAATCCAATACCCATATTAGCTCTTTCGGTAAGCGATTTTTCTGTTATATCTTCCCCATTTAAATAAATTTTGCCACCAGTTGGCTTTTCTATCCCCATGATTATTTTAGCAAGGGTTGATTTACCAGAACCATTAGGGCCAGTTAAGCAATAAAATTTTTCATCTTCTAACTGTAAATTTATATTATCTAAAATTATTTTATTATTCTTTATAAAAGAGATATTTTTAAGTTCAATCATATTAGCCTCCCTATATGAAACTTGTTTCATATTAATTATATATCTTTATATTATTATGAGTCAATCTCTTTATTAGTGGCTTCTAAAGTAAGTAAATATTCTTTTTTTAAAATACCTCCGGCATAGCCTGTTAAGGAATTATCTTTTCCTACTACACGATGGCAGGGAACAATTATACTTATCGGATTTTTTCCTACTGCTGTTCCAATGGCTCTTGCAGATGTATGAAGTTTACTTGCCAATTCGCCATAAGTTATAGTATGCCCATAAGGAATATCTAAAAGCCTTTGCCAAACACATTTTTGAAAATTTGTCCCATAAAATTTAACAGGAATATTAAAGTCTAGATTTAAACCTTTAAAATATAAATCTAACCACTTTTTAGTTAAAACAAATATTTCTAAATCTTTTTCTAAAGCATTTTCATCTAAGTTTTTAGCATAGTATTTTTGGGCTTCAAACCAAAGGCCAGTTAGATATTTACCATCACTTGCAAGAAGAATATTTCCAAGAGGAGATTTATAATAAGTAATATAATACATAATTACCTCAATTTGAAAGTCTTCGGAGCATAGCGATAGACTAAAAATAAAGAAACTAAGGAATAAATAACCGCAAATAGAATCATGATAATTCCAAAAGTTAGAGATGATACTTTTAAATCAGATATATAATAACAAAGCCAATAAGTAACGAGACTAGCGATGGTATAAGTCGTACTTTTCATCTCCATTCCTATATTATAAGGTTGAAGTAAATAATACAATATTAGATTATGGACAGAAAAGAAAATAGACATGGCTATAATTGAGAAAAATATTACTATATAAGTTAAAAGGGATGCCCCACCACTTAGCAATAGAAGTAGTGATATAACTAAACTCATTGTAAATGCTGGAATTAAATTTAAAATAATTAAAGTTTTTAATCTTTCTCTAAATAATGAAAGCAAAGTATTAGGTTGTCTAAAAAAGCGATAACTAAGCATTGAATGATCACAATTCATAAACATGGCATTAGTTACTACCTTACCAGTGTTAATAAAATACATTAAAAGTAAAACAAATGGTAGATAATTCATAATAAAGTTATTAATTGGAACTTTGGCTGTTGGAGCTAATAACATGACAAAGCATAAAACAATACCAACTAGTAAAATACCTATTGTGGTTTTTTTAGCACTGTCACTTAGTATCTTACGATGCCTTTTTACAAATAAATCGTGAAAATAAGCAAAACCTTCTTTGTTACTTGTGATAGTTGTATCTATACTAATACGTTTTAAATTACTTTCAATTAAAGTATTTTTTTGAACGTCTTCACTACTTACAAAAATATTATTTTGGTTTAATAATTTCTTATATAATTTGGCATAGTTTGGATAAGTAAATACTGATTTAATAGATATTAAACCTAAGATAATAATGATAGTACTTAAAATTAGAAAAACATATTCTGGGATAATAATGTTAAAATATGGAAGCCCATAAGCAAGAATTAAAAATAAAACAATTAAACCAAAGTAAAGTAGCCAAGATTTAGGTTTGTTTTCATTAATTACTTCACCTTTTAATTTCATCCGATAAAAGTAAAAATTAATTGCAATAAACTTTAACATAATAGTAATTAAACAAAGTAATAAAATAAAATACCATGATACTAAATTATGAGCAAGGATGAGCATAGATGCTAATTGCCCTACAAAAATACTTCCGAGAAAATAGAGAAATGAACTAATAGCATGATTGCGAGCATTCATTTTCATCAAAACAATCATATAATATTTATCTTTAGTAGGATTAAATACTTCGGTATTAGCAAATGCACCGATGATAGCTAAAAATAAATACATATGCATGAATAGTTCACTACTATTACTTTTAAATAAACTTAAAGGAAATATTAAAAATACCGCAATATATAATAATTTATAACCAAATACTTTTATTACTTCTCGAATAAAAGTAATAAGAAAACTTATTAGTTTAAAAAACTTTATTTTATAGAATGTACTAGGAATATGTTTCCCTATTAGGGGTATTCTTTGTAAGCCATAAATAAACTGATTTACAGTATAAGCATTTTTAACTTGGAAAGAAATACAAAAATCTCTAAACATTTTCTTCACCTTTTAGAACGTTAATAATCTTTTCTTTAAATTTTTCATTATTAAGATTACTTTTATCGATACTTTCAAGAATACCATTATTTAAAACTACTATTTCATCACATAAATCTAATGCTAGTTCCATAATATGAGTTGAAAA
>CALVUU010000139.1 GCA_944363655.1 uncultured Bacilli bacterium
TCAATTGGCTCAACTAATTTATCTATGCTGTCCTCAGGGAAGTTATCTATAACTTTTTCCTTGGAATAATAAATATAAAAATTAATGAAATTCAGTACTTCTACTTAAATTATTTTTATATTTAAATATTTATAGTATAACTAATGCATATAGGTATGTGACAAAACAATGATTGACGAAGAGGCAAGATTATATTGTGGCAAAATATCTAGGATATTTTTTAATTATCAACACTCAAATATTGATTATAAATTACAATTTTCTTCGTTCAGAACTTTCAATTTCTCCAATATTTTCTTTATTCTCTAAGACATCATTATCCAGCATATCATTAAGTTCGCTTTTGTTTTTCTTTTTGCGAATTCTATCAAGAAATCGTTGTTCTATAGTTTGTTGACTTTCCCAATCTAATGTATCATAATCAAACATCTTTTTAATTTTTTCCCATTCTTTAGTTTCTTTTGTAGTGTATTCTTGTGTTGGAGTAATAATTTGTGTCTCTTCTTGTTGATATAAATTATCTTTTTCTCTGCATAATAATACCATAGTCATAAGCCTATTTAATCGTTGTTCTTGCCTATCAAACTTAGTTGTGACATAGGGAACTTTCTCTTGTTTTTTTCTCTTTTCAAATGCAGCTTTCTCTTGCATATTTTTTATTTTATCATTTTTTAAAATTTCAATAATTGAATCAGCATCTGTTGCTTTATCACTCAATTCATTTATATATTTTATTGTTTGAAAATCTATATCTGGTTCATTTTGCTTAATTGTTTTTACCTCCATATACTTTAACATACCTTCGACTTCAGTTGTAACTAAGCTATTTTCATCAATATATCTTGCACCATTTTCACCATAAATATATTTTAAAATACTTAATTCGTTTCTGCCAATAATTCTCCTTATTGAGGGTGACATTTTTTCCATAGCATTCGCAAATGTTTCTAGTCTATATTTACGCATTTCTACCTTTTGTTTTACGTGTTCTGATATATTGGTTACTTTTGATAAATCAATATCCTCAGCATCGTGCAAAATATCTTCGCCAATTCTAACACGATATACTGTATAATTACTAGCAGGAACAACATCCGCTATCCATTCATTACCTTGAAATCCATTATTATAAAGATCCTTTAAGTGTTTTAAAATAAAAGGCCTCCTTATATCTAATCCATCTGTATTAATTTGATATATTATAGCAACTGACGGTATCCCTATTCGTTCATAACAAATTGATAGATCATTAATTGCTGTCACATCATGGTGTAAATCTCCATATGCTGATGTTACCATGCTCAAATTATCAGACATATAAACACCATACTCATTTCCATCGCCAACAGTTTTTCTACCATATTGATCAATAATAGGAGCTTTGTTAACTTTTAAATCAACACCAGAAAATTCAAAATTTTGTAAATTATTATAATCAATTATTATTCCTCTATATAAGATACTTGGTTTATTTTTCATTTTTACCTCCAACTGAACTTTCTATATTCATTTGTACCTACATATTCCGAATCACTAATATTCAATGCTTAATAATTCGAAATAATGTGACCAACTCAATTTTCTAGACAGTGTCTGGAATCTTGGATAAGTAATATAGAGCTTACGCATATTAAATAAGTTACTAACCAAAAATCCAGAGCCTAAACTTTTCTTAATTCTTTAGATAAATTTTTCATCACTTGTTTACCATATCCAGCTTTAATATTTCCATTATAATTTACTAATAAACAGATGTTATTTATATTTCTAAAATATCATTATAACTGTATTCAATTATTTTCAGACAATGCAATTTAAAATATATTAAAAAACGAACTGTTTCTAGTTCGAATTATTTCTAAAGTGGTGCCTGTGAAGAAGAAGTCGAATAACTTTTCTTACAAACAATTAATAGGTAGTAATAATTGCTAACTAATATAAGTATAGCATCATTTTGCTATTTATCACTTGTTATTTCAAAATATTTTAATAAATATTCCCAACATCCTTTTTTATCAGTTAATTCATCATAATTATTTTTTACTCTTTCAATAACATTTTCTTTATTAAACCATTCAATATTTTGAACTTCTTCCTCTTGTAAAGTTATATCATTAACATCAATATCAGCATGAACAATATAATATTCATTAAAATGTCTATTAATTATCTCACCCTTGATATTTTCAGATCTTGTTGACCCTATAAATTCAAGTAACTCTTTATCTATAGTTATTCCTATTTCTTCTTTTGTTTCTCTTATAACCGATTGATAACCAAGTTCTCCAGATAATACATGCCCACCTGCTGTTATATCCCATAAATTGGGCCATAACTTTTTACTTGCACTTCTTTGTTGCAATAATACTCTTTTATTATCATTGCTTATAATAAAAATAACAACAGCTCTATGCCACAATCCTTTTTTATGACATTCATCTCTACTGGCAATTTCATTAATATATTCTCCATTTTCATTTAATACATCAAATAATTCTTCCATACTATTCTTTCTCCTTTAATAATGTGTCCTTAATTCATAAACTATTATTTTTTCTTTTTTAATTCCAACATCTTTATTAAATATTGCAAATTCTACAATTACATCTTTTAAATCATGTTCTATTACATAATTATAAATTATATTAAAATGTGGAATGCTGCTTATTAATTTATTATCAAAAATATCTGTTTTTATATTAAAATCAGGTTTAGATAGTGCATCTCTAACTGATGCTGATGGCTCAACAGATAAAGTAGCATAAACTTCATTGTTTGATAAAAATTCAACTTCTCCAACTAATAATTGATTATCAACATAATTTGCAGAACTTACATTTATAGAAAATAAATCATAATCTTCTATTTCCTTTAAAACTTTATCAAAATCCACTTTTAATTTAAAAACTCCTCCAGATTTCGATTTATCTCTTATTGCATAATATTGTGCGGGATAATTTTTTAAAAATTCTAAAACCTTTTTTTCTTCATTTCTTTTAAATAATTGTTCAGGAAATTTATTTAGCCCAAGTTCATTAATTTTATTCATGCTTTGTAGTTTATTTTTTATAATCATTTTAATTACCTATAATTATCACTATTAGAATTTTCTAATCTTTTTTCTATATCACTAATGCTAGGCAAAGTATTTTTTAAATATTCAGGTAAATCAGATAATAACTTATATTCACTAACCCCAATTGGTTTATTAATATCTTTTAATGAGAGTTCTGCTGTAATTTTATCTTTTTCCTTACACAATAATATACCAAAAGTTGGATTATCATTTTCATCTTTTACATATTCATCAACTGCAGATAAATAAAAATTTAATTGTCCCGCATATTCTGGTCTAAATTCTGTAGTTTTAAGTTCAATAACAACATAACTTTTAACCTTTAAATTATAAAATAATAAATCTAAATAATAATCTTTATTTCCTATTTCTAAATGATATTGTCTTCCTATGAAAGCAAAGCCATTTCCTAATTCTAATAATAATTTAGTAATATTTGATGTTAGTTCTTTTTCAATTTCTAATTCTTTCATA